>JARKSE010000094.1 GCA_029974315.1 Paludibacteraceae bacterium
GGTAATCCAAATGATTTAATGACATTTGTAGAAAATACCGATCCCACTATTTTAAATCAACTTAATGCTGGAACATTAGATGCAAGCACGCCCGAAAACCAAGCATTGATCCAAAATTTTGCCGATATGCAATACTACGTATCATTTGGGTTATCTACATTTCATACCGTATTCAACCTCATCAACATAACCATTATGATTTGGTTCACGGAGTTATATGTTAAAATAGTAACTAAATTAATTCCTTCTAAACCAACCGAAGAAGATACTGAGTCCCAACTCAAATTTATCTCAACAGGAATGTTATCAACTGCAGAGTTATCTATTTTGCAAGCACATAAAGAGATTGAACTTTACAGTCAACGTACACATCGTATGTTTGACTTAGTGCGTGAACTATACTATGAAACAAACGAATCAGCATTCGTTACCAAATTTTCGCGTATTCAGAAATATGAAAACATTAGCGACCGTATGGATGTTGAAATTGCCACATATCTGACCAACGTTGCTGGTGGACGATTGAGTGATGAGTCAAAACATCAAATCCAAACCAGTTTGCGTATAATCACGGAAATAGAAAGCGTGGCTGACAGTTGTTATAACTTAGCGCGCACTATTCAAAGACGTAATCAAGGAAAAATAGAGTTTACAGACGATGTGAATGCCAATATTGAGTTGATGTTTAATTTAGTTGAGAGCGCCATTGTTCAAATGACACACATTTTGGGGACTCCTACGTTACAGATTTCAGATGTGAACAAAGCACAAAATTTAGAAAACGAAATCAACAATTTCCGCAATCAACTCAAAAATCAAAATATTTTAGACTTGAACGAAGCGAAATATCCTTATGCAACAGGTGTTGTATATATGGATATGATTGTAGAGTGCGAAAAAATTGGCGACTATGTAGTTAATGTTGTTGAAGCACTTGCCGATTCAAAATTATACAAATTAAATACAAAATAAGCTGACTATGGATACGACTGAAAAACAATTTGATCAAGCTGTAGCTGAATGTCGCGATATTTTTCTTAAAAAATTAAACGACTACGGCGGTGCATGGCGCATAATGCGTCCAGAATCGGTAACTGACCAAATTTTTATCAAAGCGAAACGCATCCGAAGCATCGAAACTAAAGGAGTAGCATTGGTAAACGAGGGTATTCGACCTGAACTTATTGGCATAATCAATTATGCTATCATTGGTCTTATCCAATTAGAGTTAGGCTACTCCGACACCGACGACTTACCGAAAGAAGAGATAAAAAAACTATACGAAAAATACATTCGAAAAGCTAAGGATTTAATGTTAGCCAAAAATCATGATTACGATGAAGCGTGGCGATCTATGCGCACACAGTCGTACACCGATTTGATTTTAATGAAAATACATCGTACCAAAGAAATTGAAGGCAACAAAGGCAAAACGCTGATTTCAGAAGGTATCGATGCCAATTATTTTGACATGATCAATTACGCTATTTTTGGAATGATTCAAACAGCTTAACCTATGCAAATGTATAAACCTTATAAACCAAAACGTGATTGGACCCAATGGGTTGGGCTCATTGCACGTATGTTATTTGGTTTAACCTTCATTTTTTCTGGTTTTGTCAAAGCTATTGACCCGTTAGGTTTCGCTTATAAACAGCAAGACTATTTGGAAGTTTGGAATTTAACTACTTTAGGTAATCTAACACTCTTGGCTGCCATTCTTATCTCAGCTCTCGAATTTATGCTTGGTGTTAGCATTTTGCTAGGGATTCGTTTACGTGAAACAGCTTGGGGAGGGTTCATTTTTATGATCATAATGACACCACTTACCCTATGGATTGCGCTTAAAAATCCTGTCGTCGATTGTGGCTGCTTTGGCGATGCTCTGGTCATAAGCAATTGGGGAACATTTTGGAAAAATGTGGTTTTGCTTGCACTAATTATCACCGTTATTCTCACAAACCGCAATAGATATAATGAATATTTATCGCCTCTTCCAAGTTGGCTCCTTGCTATTTCATTCGGTTTTATTCCTATTGCATTTTCATGTTACAGCCTTCACTATTTACCAATTATAGATTTTCGCCCGTATAAAATTGGAGCAAACATTCAAGAAGGTATGCTCATTCCTGAAGGCACAGAAAGCGACCAATACGAAACTACGTTTATTTACGAAAAAGATGGCGTAGAAAAAGAATTTACCTTAGAAAACTATCCGTGGCAAGACACGACATGGCACTTTGTTGATCAAACAAGCGTATTGGTAAAAAAAGGATTTACACCAGCTATTCATGACTTCTCTATAACCACAAGTTCTGGAGACGATATTACGGACATTATTCTTAACGATGAAGACACTATTTACCTCATTGTGATGTACGATTTATCCAAAACCAACACAAAAAATTTAGCTGCCATAAACCAACTATACAAAGAACAAACAGCACTAGGGGCTAAATTTTACGCACTTACTGCGTCATACCAGGGAGATATAGAAACGTTTAAAGAAGCTCATGATGCGCCTTATCAGTTTTGTACTGCTGATCCTATAACACTCAAAACTATGATTCGCGCTAATCCAGGTATCATGGTACTCAAACAAGGTACTATAATCGACAAATATAACAGTAATTCTGTTCACAAATACTTAATAAATAATTTCCAAAACAATAAATAAACGACATGAGAAAAAACATTGTAGCAGGTAACTGGAAAATGAATAAAACCCTGCAAGAAGGCGTAGCTTTAGCTACTGAACTAAAAAACGCATTAGTAACTAAACCCAACTGTGAAGTAATTATTGGTGTCCCCTTTACTCATTTAGCAACACTATCTGAATTACTCAACGGAAGCCATATCGAAGTTTCTGCTGAAAACTGTGCTGATAAAGCTTCAGGTGCTTACACTGGCGAAGTTTCTGCAGCAATGGTGGCTTCTACGGGTGCTACCTATTGCATTCTTGGGCACAGCGAACGTCGCACTTACTATGGCGAAACATACGACATCTTGAAAGATAAAGTGTTGTTAGCGCTTGAAAATAATTTGAAACCTATTTTTTGTATTGGTGAAGTCAAAGAAGAACGCGAAGCCAATAAACAAAACTCTGTTGTAAAAGCACAATTAGAAGGTTCTGTTTTCAATTTGTCTGCCGAAGATTTTAGCAAATTAGTTTTAGCTTACGAACCTGTGTGGGCTATTGGCACTGGCTTAACAGCCACACCAGAACAAGCACAAGAAATGCACGCTTACATCCGTAATTTAGTTCGTGAAAAATATGGCAAAGACGTTGCCGGAAATTGCTCTATTCTTTATGGTGGAAGTTGCAATGCAAAAAATGCAGCTGGCTTATTTGCTAATCCTGATATTGATGGAGGTTTAATTGGCGGAGCATCACTCAAATGTGAAGATTTCAAAGCTATTATTGATGCTTTCTAATTCAATCTTATAACAAAAAGGTCTCTGAATTCAGAGACCTTTTTATTATGAGAAATTATCGGTTATTTTCTATGATAACCTTTGCCACTACCTTTTTTAGAGCGAACGCGAGAGTCACCGTCACACCTTTTTTGCGTCGATTTACCTCTTACATCACCACGAGCTTTTTCATATTGTGCAAACCTCTCTTCGCCAATAATTTTTTTCAAAGACTCATCGGTTTTTGTTCTTAATGAATCCATCTCGGCACGATGTTGTGAACGTTGTACTGTTAGTGCTTCACGTTTTACATCCTTCTCTTTTTCTTGCTTTGTAAACAGTTCTAATACTTTCGCTCGTTCGCTTGCCGACAACTCAACGGTTTCTGCCAACATATCAACGCGCATTGTAGCACGTGTTTCAGGAGAATAATTTGAGTGATTACGTCTACCATTAGGTCGAGCCAATAAAGTCCCTACCACTAACATTGAGGCGGCTGCCAATAAAACTAATTTTTTCATAATCATAAAATTTTAAATAAACAGATTGTGTTTGTTCTCACATCCATTCAGACTACCATAGTGACAAAAGGTTTAATTTGTTTGTCATATTTCATGTTTTGCACTATTTTTGTAATATTAATTCTCACAATAAAATTTCTATCACTATGTTTTCATTTTTGGGAACGATTTTCTTCTTTGTACTGTTTATCGTCCTCCTGGTAGTAATCACAGGCATTAGTTTTATACGCTCTTTATTTATACGTTCAAAACATCAGCACAATCCAATGACTGACTCCCTCGATGAGGAGGTAAAACTTACCAAAAAACGCCGGAAAGCGTTTAAAAAATCAGGAGAATATGTGGATTTTGAAGAGGTTAACAGTACAACAACACCTACATCAAAGGACTGAATAATCGAGCAAAAGATTCTTTAAAATGGTCCATGCGTTTGCGCTGTTTCCATTCGTCAAGTTTTATTTCCACACAACTTTGAGCATCTTGTAAAAAGTGCTCTCTCAAAGTAACCGCTACTTGTTCGTCCAATACAAAAGCGTTAATCTCAAAATTATGTTCGTAGCTACGTACGTCCATATTGGCCGTACCCACAGTCGACACACGATCATCAACAACTATGGCTTTACTATGTAAAAAGTTTTTTTGATACATAAACACACGCACACCAGACTCTAATAATTGCTGCAAATAGGAATTAGATGCCAGCGTTACCAACCATGTGTCCGATTTTTCCGGTAACATTACACGTACATCGATACCACTCAACGCCACAGTTTGTAGCGCAGTTAAAACACTTTCTGTTGGTATAAAATACGGCGTATGAATATAGACATACTGGGAAGCACCTGAAATGAGCGATACGACTCCTTGCATAATAGTTTTCCAATCAGAATCAGGACCAGAACCTACAATTTGTATTAAATTATGATGGGAGCTGGGAGTTACAGTGGGGAAATATTTCTGATCAGTTATGATTTTGTTATCCACAAAAAACCAATCAATCAAAAAGACACGTTGCAATCCACGAACAGCAGGACCTTCAATGCGAATTTGTGTATCGCGCCATAAACCTAATTTATTCCCTTTTAAATATCGATCAGCAATATTGATTCCGCCTGTATAGCCAATCACTCCGTCAACAACCACAATTTTACGATGGTTACGATAGTTCATTTTACTAAAACCTATCGATCTTTTCAATGGTAAAAATGGCTGAATATAAACACCTGCATCACGCAAAGACTGTATGCTTGACTTTGTTAAGCTAAAACCACCCACATAATCGTAAATAACACGTACACGAACACCTGATTTCGCTTTACGGATAAGAAGTTCACGTAATCGACTACCAACTTCATCATCTTGGATAATATAAAACTCTAAATGAATATGATTTTGTGCTCGCTCAATATCGTTAAAAAGGCTCTCAAAAATTTCACAACCCCTCGTAAGTATTTTTACTTCGCTATTCGTATAAGGAAATGCTTCTGAGTTGTTATAGAGCAACGAAACTAATTTTTGATTTTCTACAGGCAACGTTTCGTCTTGCAAAAAGGCCTCAAAATCGAAATCAGTCCGTGCAGGACGAGAAACTGTTTTAATGCTTTTTTTCGAAATTATTTTACGACGACGGAAATCTTGTCCAAACAACACATAAATAATCAGCCCGACAAACGGGAGCAACACCAAAACCAAAACCCATGCAATAGATTTCAATGGATTGCGATTTTCTAATAAAATAGCAAAAATAACCATTGCTACCGTGTAGATAAACAAAATGAAAAAAATCCAATATACTATGTCGGACACTATATTCATACAACAGGAACTCCTATAACCATTTTATTCTCATCATACCACTTTGTTTCCACTGTTTTCATCGTAACTTTTGGAGCTTTAACGCCAGTACCAATTACTATTGGTGATGTTTCAACATGAACTTCATCCCACAAATGTGTGTCAATAAAAGCTTGTAACAATTGCGTACCACCTTCAACTATGAGCGATGACAAGTTGACTTGATACAAATAATCTACAATTTGAGACACAATATTATGCGAAAAATCCAATTTTACAAACGTAGTATTTTCTTTAGATTCTACGGTTTTATCGGTAAAAATTACAGTTGAAGTTGATTCATCATAAAGATGATAATCTAAGGGAATACGCAACGTTTTATCAATCACCATTCGAACAGGATTACGTCCACTCCATTTACGTGAAGTGAGATGAGGATTGTCCAGTAATGCCGTATTAGTACCTACCAAAATAGCCGATTCTACCGAGCGTATTTGATGATTTAAGGTTTTGGTAACTTCATTTGATATACGTAAAGGAGATGTTTCAGATGTAGTTCGCAAAATATCAATAAAACCATCTTGAGTTTCTGCCCATTTTAACATAATAAACGGGCGTTTTTTTGTGTGCATTGTTAAAAAACGCTTATTGAGCAATTGACACTCTCGCAACAACACATTTTCAATAATATCGACGCCTGCATCACGTAGCAATTGAATACCTTTACCATTTACTTTAGGATTGGGATCGCCCATACCTATAACCACACGAGGAATTTTTTTATCGATAATTAACTGTGCGCATGGTGGCGTTTTACCATAGTGAGAGCAAGGTTCTAAATTAACATAAATCGTCGATTTATTCAGTAAATTTTGATCTTTTACTGAACAAATAGCGTTCACCTCCGCATGTGGTTCACCGCAACCTTGGTGATAGCCCTCACCAATAACGACATTGTCGCACACAATGACCGCTCCAACCATTGGATTAGGTGCTGTGTATCCCTCAGCTTGTTGTGCCAACTGCAGGCACCGTTTCATGTACAATTCGTCTTGATTCATTTTGTTCATAAAAGTCAGATAGTCAGCGCAAAGATAGAAAATTTTTCTCTGAAAATCGATGATCTACTTGAGAAATATATACAAACTGCATCTGAACTATTGCAAATATGAATAAAAAAGACGATATTTGTATCTATTTTTTTATAAACTTTGAATTTAAAAAAATTATGTGTGGAATTGTAGGTTACATTGGTAAACGCGAAGCTTACCCAATCTTAATCAAGGGTTTACACCGTTTGGAGTATCGTGGTTATGACAGCGCTGGTGTTGCATTAATTAATGGCAAACAACAGCTAAATGTATATAAAGCTAAAGGAAAAGTGGCTGATTTAGAACACGCAGTTGAATCAAAAGATATATCTGGTACTATTGGCATAGCTCACACACGTTGGGCAACTCACGGGGAACCAAACCAAGTCAATGCACATCCGCATTACTCAGAATCGGAAGAGCTAGCCATTATACATAATGGGATTATCGAAAATTATGCGGTGCTAAAACAAGGTTTGATAGAAAATGGTTATTCGTTTAAAAGCGAAACAGACACCGAAGTTTTGGTACAACTTATTGAACATATAAAAAAAACAGACAAAACCGATTTGCAAACCGCAGTTCAATTAGCTTTAAATCAAGTGGTTGGAGCTTATGCAATTGTAGTACTAGACCAGAATAATCCTGATAAAATGGTAGCTGCACGCAAAGGTAGTCCTTTGGTGATTGGAATCGGAGAAAATGAATATTTTTTGGCATCTGACGCTACTCCAATCGTGGAATTTACAGATAAGGTGGTTTATGTTGGCGATGAAGAGATTGTTCACCTGCGACGCAATAAAGAGCTTAGCATTAAAACTATTGGAAATGTTGTCAAAACGCCAGAAATTAAAAAACTGGAAATGACGTTAAGTCAACTTGAAAAAGGTGGCTATCCACACTTCATGCTGAAAGAAATTTTCGAACAACCAACTACTTTGGCTACAAGCATGCGTGGACGTGTCAATATTGAACACAACAATATTACACTGGCTGGCTTTATCGATAATAAAGAGCGATTTTTGAATGCAAAACGTATTATCATCACAGCATGCGGAACGTCGTGGCACGCTGGTTTGATTGGTATGCACGCAATTGAAGAATTCGCCCGGATTCCTGTGGTTGTAGAATACTCTTCAGAATTCCGTTATCGTAGTCCCGTTATCAATTCAGACGATGTTGTTATAGCAATTTCTCAGTCGGGCGAAACTGCCGACACGCTGGCAGCTGTTGAGTTAGCAAAATCACACGGCGCTTTTATTTATGGCGTGTGTAATGTTGTTGGTGCATCTATCCCGCGCGCAGCACATTCAGGTTCCTATACACACGTAGGTCCAGAAATTGGCGTAGCTTCTACCAAAGCGTTTACCGCACAAGTTGCAGTACTCACTATGCTTGCTTTAATGATTGGTAGAGAAAAAGGCACATTAAGCCAAGAGCGCTATTTGCAAATAGTAGCCGAGTTGGGCAAAATTCCAGAAAAAATTAAAGAGACTTTGAAACAAGATGATCTTTTGGCTGAATTTGCAAAAACATTTACTTATGCTCAAAACTTTATCTATCTAGGACGTGGCTATAATTACCCCATAGCTATGGAAGGCGCTTTGAAATTGAAAGAGATTTCGTACATTCATGCAGAAGGATACCCTGCTGCTGAAATGAAACATGGCCCTATTGCTTTGATTAATGAAGAGATGCCCGTTGTTGTAATTGCTCCACATTGTGGAACGTACGATAAAGTGGTAAGTAACATTCAAGAAATAAAAGCACGTAAAGGACGTATTATTTCAATTGTTACGGAAGGCGACACCATAGTGAGAGATATGTCAGATTACAGCATCAGCATTCCAGCAACAGAAGAGTGTTTAGTTCCTTTGTTGGCAGCTATTCCACTACAACTGTTAGCTTATCATATTGCCGTGGTAAAAGGACGTAACGTTGATCAACCACGAAATTTAGCCAAATCAGTTACAGTTGAATAATTTTGTTACTTTTTATATAAAAGAGGCGTTGCAAATTTTTAGCAACGCCTCTTTTATATATGGAATTAATTCTCTTAAAAAACAATAGACTTACCATTATAAAAATCAAAAATTTTTGTTCTAAAAATAAAGTCAAATTTAGCTTGAGTTTCTTGTGATAAGGATTTTTCGAGTCGTGTTTTAGCATTATTTAAATCAAACGGTGTTGATTTTCCACCGTTATATTTGGCTTGCTCAAATTCAAAGGAAATACGTGCTGCTTCCGATGTTTTGGTTGCAGCAATATACTTTTCACGAGCAGCTAAAGCATTATAATAAGCCGTTTGAATCTCTTTCAATAACACTTGTTTGACATTTTCCAACTCTAATTCTTGGTTTAAAATATTAATGTGAGCCTGTTTTACACGATTCACAGATGCCAATCTATTAAATATCGGAATTGACAACGATAAAACCACCGCTTCGCTACTATTATCCTTTAATTGTTGACCAAATGCTATATTATTCAACTGAAACGCATGGAAATAACCTGTATTGTAACCTGCTTGTAAATCGAGTTGAGGATAATAAGCGGATTGTGCTATTCTCAACCCCTTTTTACTACTTTCAATACGTCTTTCTGACGCTTTTATCGAAGGACGTAAAGTTAACGATGTAGCATAAGCATCTTGCAGTGAAAGTAAACTTAAATCTGAAGCCTCTATCAATGTTTTAGTATCAATAGCTGCGATATCAAAATTATCAATATCGGGATAATTAATGCTTTGACACAAATCGAGAATAGCTAACCGCAAAGCATTAGAAGCTTCAACATTTGTCTGTTGATCATTGGCTAATTGGGCTTTATGTTCATACAACTCTGACTCCGATCTCCTCCCGCTTTCTACCAAATATTGGGTGTTTTTCACTTGTTCTTCACTCAATTTTACTTGTTCTTGAGTTATATTTACCAACTCCTTATTGTACAAAACATTCAAATAAAAGGCTGTCACATTAAGCGTTAAATCTTCTTTCGCCTTATTCAAATCTTCTATAGCTGCTTGCAAATTGAGCTTATCAGATGCTATTTGATTGGCAATACGAAAGCCGCTAAATAATGGCATTGAAGTAGAGATAGTAAAATTGGTTGATGCCAGCGATTGACTGGTAGTGATGTTATCATTACCTGTGGCGCGACCAAATGAAAAATTCTGCCCTAATCCTGCACTCAAATTGGGTACAAAACTCCACTGCGACGTTTTCAAATTGAGCTTTTGATACTCAGTTTGTAAAGCCATTTTTTGTACTGTTATATTATTTTGCACTGCATAATCGACACATTTACTAAGCGACCACATTTCTTGAGCTGTAAGCGAAGTTACTAAAAATGGTAAAATGCTAAAAGCAATGATTTTGAGCTTCATAATAAATTAAATTTTCTATACAACCTTAGTTGTGTTATAAAAAAACAACATCAATACACTCTACACAATTATTTTGCTGGAGGTGTTGGTATTTTGTCTGTTGATACTTTTTGTAGTCCGCGAATTTTCATAGAATCAACCACACCTTTTATAATCTGAATGTTAATGCCATCAGACAAACCTAATTCCACAAATTTCTTATCAAAACTTTGCGTATTATCTTTGGTGGATTTAAGTACATAAACAAACGCAGAATCATTTTCAAATGAAACAGCACTTTCTGGAATAGTTAACACATCTGTACGCTGATCTAAAATGATTTCGGCATTAGCACTATAACCTGCACGAATGACCACGGAGTCAGGAATACGAGCAGCAGCTTTCATTTCAAACATCACTGCACCATTTTCCTCAACACCTTTAGGAGAAATATACTCCAGTGTGGCATTAAATTTTTTATCTTGTAACGCTCCAACAGTCAAAACAATAGGCATTCCTTCATGAATACGACCAACTTCAGTCTCATCAATTTTACCTTTAAAAATCATATCATTCATATCGGCAATGGTTGCTATTGTTGTTCCATCGTTAAAATTATTCGACTGAATAACAGAATTACCTACTTTTACCGGGATATCGAGAATAACACCCGTGATTGTTGAACGAATTTGTGTATTACTATAAGCCCCTGAACGCTTCGCAATGCCATCTTTAATTATTTCAACATTATCAAAAGCATTTTGCAACTCTTCTTTTGCTTTTAAATAATTTGCCTTACTCTGTTCAAATTCTTCACGCGATAGCACTTGTGAATTATATAATTTTTCATCACGTTCATACTGTTTCTGTGTACGTTCTAAATCAATTTTAGCAATATTCACACGACTTTCTGCACTATTGAGCTGGCTCATTTCTGGTATAACCTTTACTAATGCAATTATTTCTCCAGCCTGAACACGTTGACCTGCCTCTTTATAAATTTGAGCAATAATCCCAGAAATTTGTGGTTTAATAGCTACTTCGTTTCGAGGTTCTATTTTACCTGTTGCAACAGTTTTTTTTGAAATAGTTAGAATAGATGGTTTTACAATTTCATAAACCACTGTTTTAGGTTGTGACTTTTGCCATAAAAAGACTAATGTTCCAACAACAACAATTCCCAAAAGAGAAAGTAGAATGATTCTAATTGCTTTTTTCATAATTGATTATGAGTTATAGTTTATAAATTTTATTCATCACGTAATGCATCAATCGCTTTAATTTGTAGTGCTCGTTTTGAAGGCAACCATCCAGCAATTAACCCTGCAACTATAATTACTATAAGCGCAACTATTGCAGTACCAAACGAAATTTGCGGATTACTTAAAGGCATACTATCGGAAGGATTGGCTGCCAAAATTTGAGAAACCACCGCAAGAAAACCGACACCAAGTACAACACCAAAAATTCCTGCTAAAAAAGTCAATACTAAGCTTTCACTCATTACCTGTTTCAAAATGGTAAATGGCGAAGCACCTAAAGCTCTGCGAACACCTATTTCCTGCGTTCGTTCTCGCACAGTTACCAACATAATATTGCTAACGCCTACCACGCCCGCCAACAAAGTACCTAAACCAACAATCCAAATCAGAGCATTAATCCCAATAATCAATGCTTGAAAAACATCAAAAATTTTCTTCACATTAAATGAACCAACAGCCTTAGGATCAGTAGGAGAAATGCTGTTTCGTTTTTTTAATAACAGTTTCACATCTTCTTCCAAGTCTGCTATATCGATTGAGGGTTTTGCTGCTAAAGCAATGCCATGAATTTTATTGCCTTCATTTTGAGCTTGCTGTAAAGTAGTAAAAGGTAAATTTATCATCTCCTCTGGGTCTCCAAATACATTGACATTTTTAGAAATAGCTTCACACACACCTACTACAGTGTAATAAATGCCATTTATACGAATAAGCGAACCAATAACTTCTTCGTCCGGAGCATATAAATCATTTACCACACGCTTCCCAATCACACACACTTTACGATATTCTCGCACATCAATATCGTTGATAAACCTACCTTCTAAAATACGGCTCGGATTAATTCGATTATAATCTGGTGAAAAACCCATGATACTAAAAGAACCAAATTTATCCAGACGAACCACATTATTAGTTGAACCTCCTCTATTGCCAAAAATAATACCACTCATGTATTTAATTTTATCGGCATAATGACATTTAATCGCATCATAGTCGGACATGGTGATATTCCACGTTCTCCCCCGTTGAAATCCCTTATACGGTTCCGATGTAGCATCCGTAAAGAAAAATGCGGAATTGGATTCAAAATGCTCAATACTATCCATAATGCCATGCCGAATACCAATACCAAAACCTATCATAACAACCAACATAAAAATGCCCCAAAAGACACCGAAAGCAGTCAACAAACTACGCGATTTATTACGTGTAATTGTCAACCAAATTTCTTGCCATGTATCTAAATCAAACATACGTTATTTATTTATGTTGTAATGCCTCGATTGGTTTAACATTGACAGCACGTTGAGCAGGGATATAACCTGCTATAACGCCAGCAACAACCAAAATAGCGGTAGCTGCTAACACTAGAGTTAAATCGACTGTCGGATTCAAAAAAACGTGTATTTCATCGGCTGTTGCAGCCGCATTTTGTGCAAGAACAGACGCTAATCCTTCCGTAAGTAAAACGCCAACAACCATACCGATATAACCAAAAATAGTTGTAATAGTAAGTGATTCCCATACAACTAAACGTAAAATCGACTTTGGTGAAGCCCCCAACGCTTTGCGTACACCAAATTCATGAGTGCGTTCCTTCACTGTAATCAGCATAATATTACTTACACCAACCACACCAGCAATCAAGGTTCCAATACCAATAATCCAAACAAATAGGGCGATGCCATTAAAAATAGTTTGCGCTTGCATATAATCCGACAAACGGTCTTGAATCCAAATGGCATTTTGGTCATTTGGATCGAACTGTAAACGTTGCGATAACATACGACGCAGTTTATTCGTAAATAAATTACTTTGTTCCTCATTTTCAATACCTTCAACTACAAAAGACACATCTTCAATATATCCTAAAGGATTAAATATAATTTGTGCTGTATTGAACGGGATATAAAACGAAGGAGAACGTCGAGCAGCTCCATCTTCCTCATACAAACCGATGACTTGAAACAACACATTATCAATTTCTACATACTGACCGATTGGATTTTGATTGCGAAAAAGTACTTCTGCTGTCTTTGGATGAATTACTACCACCTTACGGTTTTCGCGATTGTCCGTCACATTAATAAAACGCCCACTCGTAATAATCAAACTACGCATCACTTGATAATCTGGTTCCACACCCGACATGGTACTCGATACTACTTCTTTTCCATTTACGATATTAGAGCTCCACTTGTTATAAACCGGTGAAAAAGCTGATACATTAGTCAAATTACGACGTAAAAACTCAACATCACTTGGCGCAAAACGAATGCGACGCCCTTTTTGCATACCGTTGTAAGGCATAGAAGTAAAACCCGGGTACAGCGAAATGGAATTTTTAGACATATAACGAAATCCTTCCAGCATACCATTTTGCAAACCATTGCCTGCGCCCAACAAAATAATCAGCATAAAAATACCCCACGAAATAGAAAATCCCGTGAGAAACGTACGCATTTTATTGGCACGAATGGTTAAAAATATTTCCTGAAAAAGGTCCTTCATATACTGATAAACTCCACTAGAGCTGTTTTATATCTTCGATACTGCTGATCAAACCGTCTTTAAAATTCACAATTTTATTGGTTTGCTCGGCGACTTCACGTGCGTGTGTCACGATTAACATCGTGATCCCTTCTTCGCGATTCACCTGACGCAAAATGTCCATTACCTCTTGTGACGTTGTACTATCTAACGCTCCAGTAGGTTCGTCCGCCAAAATAAGACGAGGTTTTGAAATAATGGAACGCGCAATAGCCACACGCTGTTTCTGTCCACCCGACATCTCATTAGGCAAGTGATCTGCCCAATCTTTCAATCCTAAACGGTCCAAGTATTCCAGCGCAATAGCATTACGTTTTTTACGCGAAATACCACGATAATACAACGGTAATGCAACATTTTCAAGTGCTGTTTTAAAGTTAAGTAAATTGAACGATTGGAATACAAAACCAATCATTTCATTGCGAATTTTAGCCGACTGCGTTTCTGTTAAATCTTTTATTAAACGTCCGTTGAGATAATATTTACCTTCGTCATAATCATCTAAAATACCAACAATATTAAGTAATGTGGACTTACCAGAACCAGAAGCTCCCATGATCGAAACAAAATCGCCATCGGCAACATCTAAATCGATACCTTTCAACACATGCAATGGCGAACCAGCATAATAAGTTTTGTGAATATTTTCAAGATGAATCATCTTCGTGTGGATTTAATTACGGCAACAAAGTTATAATATATTTTAGTACTATGCAAAACAAAGTACTGTTTTTTTAACCACTCTTTGAAAAAGAGAATATTATTTTCTATCACCTCAACTATTAACGTCACAAAGTAACTTATTATTTTTTGAATATCAAAATATTTTTATCGAAAATCAATAAAAAATAGGAAGTGATTAATTTTGCACAAAAAAAGCTTCCTTTTTGAAGGAAGCTTTTTTATCATTAAACTAGACTGAAACTTATTTTACATTTGCTTTAAGTGCATCAGAAATAAGTTTCTTTAAAGCCATAGTTCGTTCTTGAATAACATTGCGCTTTTCTGGCTTATACAAATTACTGTATTTTGTTTTATCCAACTTAAAGCTCATCTCGTCTAAATTCGAAGCATTGCCCGTAATCTTTAACGCCAAGCGAATTGGTGTCACAGTTTCAATATGTGCATTATAATTTTGGCTTAAGTCATATCGCCCTGCTACAATAGCCGAATACTTATCCATAGACATCATAAATGGATAAATATCGACCTCATTGCGGAAGACCGTAGCTTCAGCGCTAATGCTGTCAACTAAGTTTTTAGTTTTACGACTAAACAAAAGCGGTTTCGCAATACGTCCAAACATTTCACTATCCAACAACACTAAGTTTTTTCCTTCAATTGCTGTTGCTCCACGCAATGTTGACATTTTCAAATCGTAGTTACCTTTCATATAAGTTTCACCTGCTAAATGAAATTGAGCACGCCCTTCAAAGGATTTCAACATTGGAAAAATAGTGTCCACATCAGGTACCATGTGAATGAGTTTCTTGATGTCAATATTCAATAGGTGAAAATCGAAACCTGCAAATAAGTGATCGCGACGCTCGCTACGATAAAGTGCTGTGAGTTGCATTTCAGCAGCTTCAGAAGTAAAACCAATCTGTTCCAGCACCATCACACCATCTTTGATCGTTAATTTACCTCCCAAATTTTCCAACAGATTATCGGCATACAACGCTTTTTTAATCTGTGTATTGAGTATTACATTCACACCTTTGGGTACCATAAAAGGATTGGGTTCTTGAGTCGACGGCGTAAGAGATTCTACTTCAACAACTTCTGTGGAGTCAGCGCCAAATCCATCAATTAAATCCATCAATTGAGTTACATTTGTTTGTTCTGAAATAAAATCAAATTGCCCTTCAAGCAGACCTTTACCTGGAGCAAAGTTTCGTAAATTAGTGGCCTCTCCTTTTAATGAAAAGTCCGATTGATCAATCACGATACGACTATCATCAATAGTAAATTTACGTGGCGTGAAAAGAAATTTTATAACTGGAATATCAATAGGATAAACTACAGAAGCTACACGAACGTGTCCATCATTTAAGTCCACATTTAAGCGCGGATTCCAACGCAAATAGGCTGTCTCTTGGGTTTCATCGTATGTTGTTGAAGCGGACACATTCAAATATTTGGTATCCATTTTCATAAACGATCCCATATTGGCAACTAATGCTTGACTTTGATACTTCACATTTAAGCGTGGATTTTTAGGATTTCGACGCGAGGGCGACAACGTAATTGTACCTTGTGGGTGACGAATATCTATACTCATCGTGTCCATAAGGGCCAAGAAATGTTGTACATCAAAATCACAAGTCATAGACATCATTTGGGTTGTGTCCATAAAATCAGAAATGCCCATTTGCAAATCAGCTCCACCCAAATCTGCTTGCGCAAAATCTAACATTTCCACATCTGCATCTGGGGTTTTTATACCTAACGAAAGCAATTCCTTAAATTGTTTGTTTGTACGATTACTTGGTAGACTAAAACTCATGGAAGCTACAGGCGCTTTAACCAACATACTATCCTCGTACACCACATCTAAATTACGTACATCAAATGAGCCACTAGCTTTGATTTTATGCAAATCCATCTCCAAAAAATCGTCCAACTTGAAGCTTGTTTTAACCTCACCTTTGGCGCGACCTTTCATATCAACCTTCATATCTTCAGGCAAAAACCACGCCATTTCTGGTAGGTTCAAATCACCTTTAATTTGCAAATCGCATTTAAAATCGCCTAATAAATCGGTAATATCCCCTTTTGCATTCAATAAAGAAGTTCCGGTTTTCGCCGATAAGGTTTTAATTTTAATGGAGGATTTGGCATTCGGATTCATATCAATAAACACCATTGCCGAACCTTTCACCGATTTCAAAACATAAGGAAAACCTTTGTAAGCTAGCGTACCACGTTCAACATTGGTATTCACTTTTATTTGCGGCATCAACGAGTCATTATAGACTCCGGTTACACTGCCCCTAACATCAAAATCGCTCTCTGCGGTCAAGTCAGAAAGCATATCAGCATACTCTTTCGGCAATAGATTTAAAACAGTTTTCAAATCCAAAGTTGCTGATGTAAAATTAATATCCATTGGAATATCACCATTTTCGGCATATTGCGCCCAGCCGTCTAGGGTTAATTCTTGTTTATTGATAGTCAATTTAGTTTTCTGAGGTACAAATTTTAATTCGCTTGTATTGACAGCTAGAGGACCATCAATCACGATGTTTAGTGCTTTGGCGTAATCCACACCATCCATATTGAATGAAAAGTTTGGTAAATCTAACAGCACATCGCCTACAATTTCAGGACCTGTTTTAGTACCATCAAATGCGAGTTTTAAGGTAGTCAAATAAGTGTCCATGGAACTGGAGGAATCTTTCATCTCAAAACAGATACCCGCCAGGTTACTGTTCAATTTTGCATCACTATTATCGCCCCAAAACGCTGCGTTCATATCGGCATCTATTCTATCAACTGAAGCATACAAATTTGCCTGTTCATCAATATAAACGAGGCGAAGATTTTTGAATATAACCGATTCCAATGCCATTTTACCAAGTACAAACGATGTTTCTGTAGTATCTTCTTCCGAAGGCACCATGATATCATAATTGGTTTCTCCTTGTGCATTAGTATAGATGTTTGCAAAACCATTTTCTAAATAGAATTGATTTAATATCACATCGTTGTGTTTCAAAAATGCCATTAAATCAATAGTTGCTGTTAAGTCGCCTATGTAGGCTAGTGTGTCAGAAGGAGCACCCAAAACAGGATTTTTTAAACAAACATTAGTTACATGTAGTCCAAAATGTGGAAACGTAGAAAAAAATGTCAAATCAACTTCGTCCAATGTTGTTTCGCACGTCACAAATTCAGGGAGATGTTCACGTACAATCGGCGTCAATTTAGCTGGCGTAAATACCAACCAAATAGCTATGGCTGCCACAAGCGATACCACCACGACGAGCGAACCAATTGTCCACGCTACTATTTTAAATGTTTTTTTCATAATTGATTCTATTATTTTACTTTGATAAAGGTAAACGAAACTCCGTAATCATCTTTATAACTCAACGTGGAATCATTGAGCGTAGTGAGCGTGTACACTTTGGGCACAACTGGTCCCATTTTCATAATGTGAATATGAGTCATAGTAGCACTTTCAACTGACCACGTGAATGGTTGTCCTTCAGCTTCAGAAACATCTTCACCCGTATCCCAAGTTACACCGTTATAATTGGCATCATAACGATAACACTCAAGACCATTATTAGAAGAAGGTCTTTCCCATTTACCAATTAAAAGCGTTTCATCGAACGTAACAGGTGTTTCACACGACGAAAATAGTATCAAAACGATACTAGCCAAAGACGCAGCAATAACTACTAATTTTTTCATAATTTATGCACTAAATAAAGTTGAGAATGACAAACATAAGAAGTCAATATGCAAAGTTATTCTAAAAAAATCAAAGTAACAAATATCTAGAAAGTTATTGTAGTTGAACGTGAAAACTATTTTTCGTAAAAGGTTGTCCTATTATCACCAATTTTTCATACATTTGTGGGCACAAATCAGCTATTTGTACTATGAAAAACGACAGTTCTGTTCTGCTTATTTTTACTGGTGGCACCATTAGCATGGGCGAAAACCCTGCCACGCAATCACTTTCACCACTCGACAGCGCACAAGTGCTCAGTTTTATTCCAGAGCTCAAAATGTTGCGCGTAAACATCTCTTCGGTATCGTTCAATCCACTTATCGATTCGTCGGATATTCAGCCCGAATCGTGGGTGCGTATCGCTGAAATTATTCGCGACCATTACGACACTTTCGATGGTTTTGTGGTTCTGCACGGAACAGACACCATGGCTTATTCGGCTTCCGCGTTGAGTTTTATGCTCGAAAATTTGACAAAACCCGTTATTTTCACCGGTTCTCAACTGCCTGTGGGCGTGTTGCGAAGTGATGCGAAAGAAAATTTAATTACCGCCATTGAACTCGCTGCTGCCAAAAACGAACGCCACGAAGCGATGGTGCCCGAAGTCTGTCTCTTTTTTGAAGATAAATTGATGCGTGGCAACCGTGCCACCAAACGTAATACGGAAGCGTTCAATGCGTTTGCTTCATTTAATTATCCCGAACTTGCCAAAACGGGCGTTCACATAAAATACGCCTCCGCGTACATTCACCACGAAACAGAGAAAAAACCATTTGCCATACAAACGCAACTCGATACGAACATTGCGATTCTTAAAATTTTCCCTGGCATTACCGAAGCTACGGTAAACGCCATACTTTCTATCGCTGGTTTACGCGCTGTGGTGCTCGAAAGTTTTGGAGCAGGCAATGCGCCACGCGTGGAATGGCTGTTTGAACTCTTAAAACAAGCCACCAACAAAGGCATTGTCATTGTGAATGTAACGCAATG
>JARKSE010000095.1 GCA_029974315.1 Paludibacteraceae bacterium
TATTGAGGTATTTGCTTCACCAGAAAATGGACCGTCTCCTTTTGCCTGTGTATTACCAAAAGTTCCTGCATACCATCTTACCCCTGTGCTTTGGTCTTCTTTAGCAGCTACCAAACCATGTTGTCCGGTTTCGTCTACCCAGAATACGATACCGCCTTGGGCAAAGTCGCCTACGGAAAAGGTAGTTGAAACACTTTCAGCCGTTTTTGCATGAAGGGCATAAGGAACGCTTAACAACTGGCTTGTGCCTGTAATTGTGTAATCTGTTCCACCTGCCGGGTCGGTTTCTGTTTTGATAAAATAAGGCCCGTTTGCCCATTCTATGTTTGTGAAATCCCCACTTTGTACTGTACCATCTCCAATTTTAATACTTATCAAACCATTGGCGTTGGTGGTTGGGCTTTGGGTTTCTACATAAACTGCTGTTCCGCTTGCCGAACCTTGCAAAATACTTATTTGCATGCCAACTGTTGTGTTGGTTACTAAGGCTTCGCTACTGTTGCGGATTACTGCCTGATAACTCATTTTTTCGGGACTTTGTGCCCAAAGTGTTGCCGTTAAAAATACGGCTACCATAAATGTAAATAACTTTTTCATTGTTGTCCTCCTTAATTTTTTATGATTTTAAATGATTGAACTTTTTTGTTTTCTTGGTCTACAACATTTAGAAAGTAGGTAGCAGTTGGCAAACTGCTCATGTTAATTAGTGTTTGCTGCCCTACTATATCTCCTTTACTTAATTCTTGACCTTGCATGTCAAATAGCTGATACGACAACTTATCGTTGTGGTTGTCGTTTATTTGCAAGATTAAACTTTCCGTTGTCGGATTTGGGAACAGAGTGAGTGAAAGATTCAATGTTGTTTCCTTAATTCCTACAGGAAAAATCTCATAGGCATGTTGCACACCTTGGTCAATAGTTCCACCACTTCCTTTGTTGGAAGTGTAAACCACTTGTCCAACACTGTATGCAACAGTTCCACCGCCTCCGGTAGCTTTACCACCCGCAGCGTTTACGCTTGTTTGTGCCTGTAACCCTGTCAGTCCAAGACCTAATAAGAGCACGGCACCTAATTTTAATCGTTTGTTTTGCATTTTTTTACCTCCTTTTTTAATTGTGAATATTCATTTTAATTTATCTGTTTTTGTTACTGTTTCATGTTGCTGTTGGGTTTTCTTCCACTGAATGCTAACGTTTTGGCGCTTGGCGAAGAAGCGGATTTCGAAGCACAAAACTGTCTGCCAGCACTGAACTTGATACGAAGCACAAAGCTTCATTTAAGTACTGAACCCGCTTTTTTGCCAAACGCCTGTTACCAGCAGTTATTCTTTCTTTTCTGTCTGCCGTTACCATTCAAATTCTGATTTGGGTGTCAATGTCTGTAACCGTTTAACTAGTTCCTTGTGCAATTCTAAATAACCTTCCGAATTAGGTAAATACTTCAAAACTCTATGATGTCGCAAGTCTGCAGGAACATCGTCAATTGATTGTGTTATTGGAATTACTGTCTTCCCAAGAGTATGTGCAATACCTATTTCATAAAATACATTTGGATTTTTACCTGTAAAGTCTCCAATTACAATTTTTGATGTAAAGATTAGTTCAAAAATGTCTTGTATGAAAGTTGAGTTTTCCCAAATGTCATTAGC
>JARKSE010000101.1 GCA_029974315.1 Paludibacteraceae bacterium
CAAAAACTGTTGCTAAAATTGAAAGTGTATTAAAAGATTTCAAGAAGAGTTAAGTCAAATTTTGCTTATTTAATTGTCTCATTTTTTCATGTTAACTCATGAGTATAAATAAAAAAACGACTAGAACAAACCAGTCGTTTAAGCTTTTGTGGAGATTAGGGGAATCGAACCCCTGACCTTTTGACTGCCAGTCAAACGCTCTAGCCAACTGAGCTAAACCCCCAAAATCGGTGCAAAGATAGCGAAAAAAATAGATCGCACAAGCGCTTCTTTTAAAATGTTAATAAAACACTCCCATTCGAGCGAGTTTACTGCACACATTTTCTTATCTTTGCACAACTAATCCTGTGACGTATTATGACTTTCGCCGACATCATATTACCATTTCCGCTTGTACAAACGTATACTTATGCTGTGCCCGACGAGTGGGAATACACATTGGTAGCTGGCATGCGTGTGATTGTTCCTTTTGGTAAGCGTCGTTTTTACACAGGCATTGTGTTAGCTGTTCATCAGGAAGCTCCAGAGGTGGCGGTGGTGAAAGAAATTACAGCTTTGCTCGATGATTATCCTGTGTTGCGTCCTGTGCAGTTACAGTTTTGGCAATGGATTTCCTCCTATTATAGGGCGTTTTTAGGCGATGTGTACAAAGCAGCTTTGCCAACAGGTTTAAAACTTGAAAGTGAAACCATGGTAGAGTGGTGTACTGCAGAAGATATACCTCAAGAGTTCTCAGAAAAGGAGGAGCGCATCTATCAACTGTTGGTAGATCAAAAACCACACGCTATTTCAGAAATCAACAAGCAGCTTGATGGAAAAGATGCGTTTCCGCTTATTAAACGTTTGTTGGCTCGTGATATGGTGAAACTTACCGAAGAGGTAAAACAGGCTTATCGTCCTAAAACGGATATTGTTGTAGCGTTGTCTCTAGACTATAAAACACTATTACCACAACTAAAACTGACCGCAAAACAACAACATTTATTTGATTTCTTTTGGGAATTATCATCCAAAGGTACGCAGTCGGTGTCACGTAAACAATTGCTTGAAACAGCTAAATCTACGTTGCCAATTTGTAAAGCATTGGTTGATAAAGGTTTGTTGGAGTTACAAATGCAAACGGTTTCACGTTTAGTCGTGGTGGACGAACTTAGTTCGGATATAAAACCGTTAACTCCTGCACAATCTTCGGCTTATCAAGCTATTTTAGCGCAATTCAACGAAAAACAAACTGTGTTGTTACATGGTGCTACAGCGAGTGGGAAAACTGAAATTTACACACACTTAATAGCCGACACGCTCGCACGTGGTGAGCAGGTACTTTATTTGGTGCCTGAAATCGCATTAACAACACAGTTGACAGACCGTTTACGTCGTGCATTTGGGGCGCAATTAGGCGTTTATCATTCGCGTTTTTCAGATGCCGAACGGGTAGAGATTTGGAATAATTTATTACAAAAAGAGGGTTATCAAGTGGTTATCGGTGCACGTTCAGCGCTATTTTTACCATTTGAAAAATTAGGTTTAGTTATTGTTGATGAAGAGCATGATACGTCGTACAAGCAAGTTGACCCAGCTCCACGCTATCATGCCCGCAACGCTGCTGTGGTTTTGGCTTCTATGCATGGTGCTAAAGTTATTTTAGGCAGTGCTACGCCTTCTGTTGAAACTTACAGCAATACACTTACTGGAAAGTATGGATTGGTGGAATTGCCTACGCGTTATGCCAATGTTGAAAAACCACATATTATTACGGTAGATTTAACAGAGGCGTATCGTAAAAAACAGATGAGTGGCCATTTGTCTGGTACACTCATAGAGCAAATGCATGAAACATTAGCGGCTGGCGATCAGGTTATTTTATTTCAAAATCGTCGTGGATTTGCTCCTTACGTTTCGTGTAAATCGTGCGGTTGGGTGCCACGTTGCAACCATTGCGATGTGAGTTTAACCTATCACAAAGCTTTCAATAGATTGACGTGTCATTACTGTGGATATACGGAAACATTGCATGATGTGTGTCCTGTTTGTCACCAACTGACTATCGAAACACACGGATTTGGTACGGAACAAATTGAAAAAGAGGTGAAAGAACTGTTTCCTCAATATCGTGTGGCACGTATGGATTTGGACACGACACGCACTAAACAGTCGTTTACACGGATAATTGAAGCGTTTGAAAGTCGAGCAGTCGATATTTTAGTTGGTACACAAATGGTGACTAAAGGTTTGGATTTTGAACATGCTGGTTTAGTTGGTATTTTAAATGCTGATAATTTGCTTCATTACCCCGATTTTAGAGCACATGAGCGGGCTTTTCAACTCTTGTTACAGGTGAGTGGACGAGCTGGACGTCAACACAAACAAGGCGTGGTTGTATTACAAACATCGTCGCCCGAACATCCTGTAATCCAGCAAGTCTTAACAGGCGATTATCGTGCATTTTTCGATAAAGAGATGACTGAGCGTGAACTTTTTAACTATCCACCTTATTGTCGATTAATTCAAATTATACTCAAACATCGTAATGCGCAAGTGTTGAATAAAGCAGCGAATCACTTGGCTAATTCACTGCGTCAAACGTTGTCAAAACGTGTTTTTGGGCCTGACAATCCAGCTGTGTCACGTATTCAAAATTATTACATCAAACATATTTTGCTTAAAATAGAGATTTCGATTTCGTCAGAACAGACCAAGGAATTGGTGGATAAACTGGCATCTGAATTGATACAAAATCCTGAATTTAAGTCACTTTTAGTTACGTTGGATGTCGATCCGATGTAAGTATATCAAAATCTGATAGATATTTTTTAGAATTTTTGATGCATTTAATATATTTTTTTGTACCTTTGCGTCCGAATTGAACAAGCGGCATTGGCGTAATTGGTAGCCGCGCTAGACTTAGGATCTAGTGACGAGAGTCGTGGGGGTTCGAGTCCCTTATGCCGCACAAAACAAGTTTAAAGCGTTGAAAATTGATTTTAAATATTGATTTTCAGCGCTTTTTGGCAACATTAAAATTGAATTATGGCTTCACAAGAAGATATTTTCAAAAAACTGGTAGCACACTGCAAAGAGTACGGTTTTGTATTTCCCTCTAGCGAACTTTATGATGGTCTTGGTGCCGTTTATGATTATGGTCAAAATGGCGTTGAACTGAAAAATAACATTAAAAAATATTGGTGGGATAGTATGGTGCTGTTGCATGAAAATATAGTGGGTATTGATGCCGCTATTTTTATGCACCCAACGACTTGGAAAGCATCTGGTCACGTTGATGCATTCAATGATCCATTAATTGACAATAAAGATAGTAAAAAACGTTATCGTGCCGATGTACTTATCGAAGAGCAGCTAGCTAAATACGATGATAAAATAGCAAAAGAAGTAGAAAAGGCAGCTAAACGATTTGGCAACACCTTTGATGCAGAGCTATATAAAACAACAAATCCTCGTGTGCTTGAAAATACAGCTAAGCGTGAGGCTTTGCACGCACGTTTTGCTAAAGCCCTAAACGATGGTAATTTGGCTGAACTTAAACAAATAATTATTGATGAGGAGATTGTTTGTCCGATTAGTGGAACTAAAAACTGGACAGACGTACGTCAGTTTAATTTAATGTTCTCTACAGAAATGGGGTCAACGGCCGAAGGTGCAACTAAAATTTATTTACGTCCTGAAACCGCTCAAGGTATTTTTGTAAACTATTTGAATGTACAAAAAACAGGGCGTATGAAAATACCGTTTGGCATTGCCCAAATAGGTAAAGCGTTTCGTAATGAGATTATCGCTCGTCAGTTTATTTTCCGCATGCGCGAATTTGAGCAGATGGAAATGCAATTTTTTGTCGCTCCGGGCGAAGAGATGAAATGGTATGAACATTGGAAATTATTTCGTTTAAAATGGCATAAAGCCCTTGGTTTAGGCGACCATAAATATCGTTTTCACGATCACGATAAATTGGCGCATTATGCCAATGCTGCTACCGATATCGAATTTGAAATGCCATTCGGTTTCAAAGAGGTAGAAGGTATTCATTCACGTACCGATTTCGATTTAACTCAACACGAAAAATATTCAGGAAAAAACATTAAATATTTTGATCCCGAAACCAATCAATCGTACACACCGTACGTTGTGGAAACATCTATTGGTCTCGATCGTATGTTTTTGTCAATTATTTCGGCAGCTTATTGTGAAGAGACGTTGGACAATGGTGAAACACGTGTGGTAATGAAATTGCCCCAAGTGTTAGCACCGATTAAAGCGTGTGTTATGCCATTGGTAAGAAAAGATGGTTTGCCAGAAAAAGCTCGTGAGATTATGAATGCGCTGAAATTCGACTTTAAATGTGCTTACGACGAAAAAGATTCTATCGGTAAACGTTATCGCCGTCAGGATGCGATTGGTACACCATTTTGTATTACTATTGATCATGATACTTTGGTTGATAATTGTGTAACGGTTCGTTATCGTGATACAATGCAGCAAGAACGTGTTTCTATTGATTCACTACATCACTTAATTGGTGAAGCAGTTAGTATGAAAAATTTATTTAAACAAATTGTTGATTAAATATTAGAGCTATTGATTTTTTCAATGGCTCTTTTTTTGCTTCTGAATAAATAAACTCCTAAATGATATAATTATGAAAATGAAAGTTAATCATTTATCTGAAAACAACTCTTTGCTGAATCAGTTTTTGAAAGAAATCCGCTCTGTTGACATTCAACGTGATTCAATGCGCTTTCGTCGCAACATTGAACGTATTGGAGAAATTATGGCGTACGAAATCAGTAAATCGCTTGCTTACAAAACAGAACAGGTGAAA
>JARKSE010000128.1 GCA_029974315.1 Paludibacteraceae bacterium
CAAAAAGCTTGCCAACAAGGATTTACGGAGTTATGATAGCCAAACTGACAAAGTTACTGCACTTTTGTCATACTATCTTTTTAAATCGACCATTTCAACCACACAGAGCCCCATGCAAAACCAGCTCCAAAAGACGAAAAGATCAAATTGTCACCCTTTTTAAATTTAGATTGATTATCCCAAATTAAAATTGGAATTGTAGCCGACGATGTATTACCATACTTGTCGATGTTAACCAACACTTTAGTATCTTTATCTTTGTCAATACCCATGCGGTTAGCCACTGCATCGATAATACGCAAATTAGCTTGATGAGGCAAGAGGTAAGCAATATCTTCTGGTTGTAGATTGTTACGCTCCATTATTTCAGCTGAAACATCAGCCATTTTAGTCACTGCCCATTTGAATACATTTTTACCGTCTTGGTAAATGTAATGTTGACGATTAGCCACAGTTTCATGCGTTGCTGGATGTAATGAACCACCAGCGTACATATACAAAAACTCTTTACCTACACCATCAGTACGCAAAATAGCATCTTGTAAACCTGTACCGTCAGTACGACCTTCGAGCAACACTGCACCAGCACCATCACCAAATAGTGGACATGTATTACGGTCTGTGTAGTCCGTTATTGATGACATTTTTTCACCACTTACAATGAGTGCTTTTTTACAAAAACCACTTTCAATATATAATGAAGCTGTTTTTAAAGCATGTATAAAACCAGCACAAGCTGCATTCATATCAAAAGTCATGGCATCCACTATTCCACACTCACCAGCAATAATTGATGCGCTGGACGGGAAAACCATATCAGGAGTTACAGTAGAACAAATAATTGCCCCAATTTCGCTAGGGTCAACGTTGTTTTTTTCTAATAATGCTTTTACAGCTTTAACAGCCATAAACGTCATCCCGTGTTCGCCTTTCAAAATACGACGCTCACGAATACCAACACGCGACATAATCCACTCATCGGAAGTGTCGACCATGGTACTCAATTCTTCGTTCGTAAGAATATAGTCTGGGACATAGGCCTCTATAGCGGTGATAGCTGCCCTTAATTTAGGTGTTTCCATTCAATAATTTTTTTTAACGAGTACTCATAAACACAAGTATTCGCTTGTTTTGGTTATTTTGTTTTGGTTATTATATTCTTCAACTTATTGTTGAAAACTTCCATTCTATCTTGGGCACAAAGGTAGTCATTTTGTTTAAAACACCACTACTTTAACACTATTTTTAACGATTTTTACTATTATAAAAACAAATAACCCTCTGAAAAACAAATTATTGTCTATTTTTGAATTTCAAGTATTAAATCCTCTTTTTCTGGATTTAATCCAACTCGTACCACATCGCCTGCTTTAATTTCATTAGCCAATAATTTTTCCGACAAATTATCTTCTAAATATTGTTGAATAGCTCGTTTTAAAGGACGAGCACCAAATTGAATATCGTAACCTTTTTCAGCTATAAATTGTTTTGCCTCCTCAGACAAATCGATGGTAAACCCTATATTACCAATGCGTTTATACAATTTAGCCAATTCTAAATCGATGATTTTAAAAATAGACTCTTGATTCAACTGATCAAAAATAATCACATCGTCCACACGATTCAAAAATTCAGGTGAAAATGCCTTCGATAACGCTTTCTTTATCACGCCATGCGCATATTCATTATCTACCTTGTCGGTTGGCAACGAGAAGCCAACACCCTGCCCAAAATCTTTGAGCTGACGCGTACCAATATTAGAGGTCATAATGATCACTGTATTTTTAAAGTCGATTTTACGACCTAAACTATCAGTCAATCGACCTTCGTCAAGCACTTGTAGCAAGATGTTGAACACATCAGGATGCGCTTTTTCTATTTCGTCTAACAACAGGATTGAATAGGGTTTACGACGTACTTTTTCGGTAAGCTGACCGCCCTCCTCATAGCCGACATAGCCCGGAGGTGCACCAATCAAACGTGACACACTGAATTTTTCCATAAACTCGCTCATATCGACACGAATAATAGCATCAGCTGTACCAAACATGAATTCGGCTAAACGCTTGGCCAAGTGTGTTTTACCAACGCCTGTAGGACCTAAAAATATAAACGTACCAATCGGCTTGTTGGGGTCTTTTAATCCCACACGATTGCGCTGAATCGACTTAACTACTTTACTGACAGCATCATCTTGCCCTATCACCTCTTGTTGCAAGGTTTCTTTCATCTGCAACAAGCGTAATCCTTCTGCTTGTGCAATTCGTTGTACAGGAATACCAGACATGAGCGAAACTGTGTGCGCCATATCTTCAGCAGTTACCGTAACACGATTGGTTTTCGATTGTTCTAACCACGCTTGTTTTGCAGTTTCTAATTCTACAGACAACTGCCGAATTTGATCGCGAGCATTAGCTGCCAACTCATAATTTTGTTGTTTTACAAAAGCGTTTTTTTCGGCATTAAGCGTTTCTATACGTTTTTCAAGTTCTTCCACTTCAGCAGGCACACTCAAATTGAGCATGTGTATGCGTGATCCCACTTCATCGAGCGCATCAATAGCTTTATCAGGGAAAGCACGATCGGTAATATAGCGTTCGGTCAATTCTACACAAGCGAGCAAAGCTTCGGGCGTGTAAATCACTTGATGATGATCCTCGTATCTGAATTTGATATTTTCAAGAATTTGTAACGTTTCTGCCTTTATTGTAGGTTCTACCATAATTTTTTGAAAACGACGTTCCAAAGCACCGTCTTTTTCAATACTTTGACGATATTCATTCAATGTAGTAGCACCCACACATTGAATTTCACCACGTGCCAAAGCTGGTTTCAACATATTGGCAGCATCTAATGAACCAGCAGCCCCACCGGCACCAACAATGGTGTGAATTTCGTCAATAAACAGAATAACATTGGGATTTTTTTCAAGTTCGTTAAGAATCGCTTTCATACGTTCTTCAAACTGTCCACGGTATTTAGTACCCGCCACAATAGAAGCCATATCCAACGCTACAACGCGCTTATCAAACAAAACACGTGATACCTTACGCTGTACAATACGCAAAGCCAAACCTTCTGCTATTGCCGATTTTCCTACGCCGGGTTCGCCTATGAGTACCGGGTTGTTTTTCTTACGACGAGCTAAAATTTGCACCACACGCTCTATCTCTTTTTCACGACCAACAATAGGATCTAACTTATTCTCGAGAGCTGCCTTAGTAATATCTTTTCCAAAATTATCAAGTACAGGCGTATCGCTACTCTCTTTCGATTGTACTTTGGCTGTTGATGTAACAGGTTTTTCATCATCTAAATCATCTTCGTCGCTAAACACAGAACCCATACGAACATCGGTACGTTCAACTACTTTTTTACGCACTAAATCGTATGAAACGCCTTGTGCTAATAAACTATCTGATGCTACACCTGTTCTGTTTTTAAGAATAGATAAAAGTAAATGTTCTGTATCTGCAATTTTTTCATTCAATGAACGTGCTTCCAAATGCACTAGCTTAAGAATGCGCTCAGCCTCATCTGACAATGCTAACGAAGCATCAGTGGTGATATTTTCTAATCGAATTTCTTTTTCAATAGATTTTTTAAGTTGTTTAAAATCAACTTCTAATAATTGTAACAAAGCCACAGCTTTAGATTCTCTTATACGCAACATGCTTAAGACTAAATGCTCGGGAGTAATTTCACGATTTCCCAAACGTTCAGCCTCTTCACGACTAAAGGTAAGTATCTGTTTAAGTTGATCTGAATAGTAATTTTCCATATAATGATTGTCTATTTTCCGTTAAATTTTGCCCGACGCTCTGATTCGTCACGCATATTATTCATAAACCCTTGCATACGCCATTCAACCACATTTCGATAGCGCCTTTGAGTGATAAAAATATTAAAAAACCACCCAAAACGAACATGAATGCGCATGGAGAGCATTACTTTATTGTCTGCTATTGGAGTGACAAAGAATGTGCCATAAGCTTTTTTTAAAAGCAAATTAGAATAAAATATATCGACAAAAACACGCGTACCTCCGTTCTTGAGCTTTGTTTTAGTTACTCTACTGTCTATTGAAACATCTTTATAGGTTCGAAAACCGGGAACCACAATATCTGTCAACAGGTGACTTTTCCCTGTCATTTTGTCAAAAGTCGCTAACTTTAAATCTAAAAGCACTTCATTTTTTGAGTCGTCACCTGTTTGTTTACCCAAACCTTTAAACGCCCACTCAAACAGCTGTTCCGGATTGCCTCTAAACTGATCTATTAAATCATCAACAACCTCGTCCGCTACCGCTAAAGACGCATTAGTTTCGACACTACAATAGCTCACAAATTCTCCATCGGCATAACGTGTCGAAATAGAATCGCGTCCAAATAGATTAAACACAAACAAGCACGTAAATAATATCAGTAAAATACGTTTCATGCTTATATAAGAAAAAGGCCACCAAGATGACCTTTTTATCTCATTTTATGTTAATTGTACATTAAAAACCACTATAAATAACTTTGAGACGCATCGGTGATTCTGTATTAGTGCCACTACGCAAAGTTACTGCCCCCATTTTGCGCAAAGGTTTTATACTTGTAATAGCACCTGAACTATTGAGTGATACAGAACTTGGTACTAGGAGTAATTCAAGTGTTTCATCTGTTTTGTCCTTCGTATAATGAGGCGGGATTTCGCTATTCAAGAAGTACGATAAATCAAATACATAACTTTTTGTTTTGCTATTATACATTCCCAAAACAGCTACAGAATCAGACATTTGTAACAGATGATTTTTTGTTACAAAATCATCTATTTTTGAGCCACGAATCAATGTCATATATTCTGGAATTGGCATAGCCAAATCACCTGTTTGTAATTCCGTGGCTTCTACTACCAACATGGCACTATTTACACTAAATAATCGGTTACCAATTTCACCACGTACTTTGGTACGGATTTGACCAATAGGTAACGTTACACGCGGAAACATACCCGCAGGAGATTTTACATACACTACCGAATCAGAGATTTCGGAAGCAGACACCTCCGTATTAGAAAATTTATTTAGTTGCCGTACCTCTTTATTGGCAGGATAAACCACAGAAGTATTTACAATAGTATCTTTACCATTCTTTTTGTAAGTATAATGATAGAAGAGTTTTAAATCGATCTGATTGAAATACAATACTGTAGAAGCGCCATATTTAGTGGTAATATACATACCTTTGAAGTGTTGAGCAAATTGATCTTGCGATGTATACGCAGAATGCGGAATATTAAAGAAACGATCTAATTGCTCTTTCGAAAATTTATAACGCACAACAGGATAATAGTTTTCAGCCTCTAGAATAGAATCAGACAATGTTTGATCTACCGAAGTCACCATTCGTTTTCCCATTAATATGGATTGATCCGTAAAATCAGACACATTCAAATCAGACAAGTAAGTTTTATCATACTGTAAAGACTGCTTATTCAACTCATAAATGCTCAACTCAAGTGGCGAAGTTTTTGATCCAAACCATTTATTATAGTACATATACAACACCAAGGAGTCTGGAGTTGGATTAAGAGAATCGGGTGCGAACTTATAACCAACAGGAGGCGAGAGTTGAATAAATAATTCAGCTTTAGTAGAACCATATTTCGCATCATAAAATTCACCTAACGCCATACTCGATGTATCACATTGAGCCGAAATCGGAATAGCAGGTCCATTTTGAGTTTGCACCGGAAATGTATCCAAACGAAGGAGTATTTTATCGCCTTCGGGCTGTAGTAGCAATCCCAACTGTTCTGTATCATTACAAGCAGATACCAACACCACCAGTACTACAAAAAGCACTAGTTTATAAGCCCTTTTCATAAAATAATAGGATTTATGTTATTTATTTTCGCCAAATTCAGGAAATAAAGATGAGTATAGTTCAGTATAGTTCTCCTTATAATCTTCGCTATATGGAGCGAATTTGACACCTTTTTGACGGGCATACTTCTCCAATTCTGGATTTATTTGAGGACTTGCAGCCACCACCGCATCTGAAAAATCAATAGCTAATTTTGAAAGGTCAACAAAGTCAACATCTTCTTTATCAACCGACTTCATATCTTCTAACGACACGCCTTCGGTCAACGCTTTATGCGCAAATCTATCACGAAACGTACTATTAAAACCATCATCATAAATTGAATATACAATTTTAGCTTTGCTAAAAAACGGATCTTCGTTATAAGCTCGTTTAATGTAAAGAGGAGCCAATGCACTCATCCAACCATGACAATGAATGATATTAGGTGTCCAACGCAACTTTTTAATTGTTTCTAACACGCCACGAGCATAAAACACAGCACGAGCATCATTATCTTCATATTCATTATCATTTTCATCCGCAGCTACACCATGACGATTGAAATAATCTTCATTGTCAATAAAATAGACCTGCATACGCGCCGACTGAATTGACGCAACTTTTATAATCAGAGGATGATCACTATCCTTAATAATCAAATTCATACCAGACAAACGCTGAACTTCATGCAATTGATTACGACGCTCATTAATTTGTCCATAACAAGGCATAAAAAGACGTATTTCACACCCTTGTTCTTGTACATACTGAGGCAACTCGCGACAAACTGTTGCCATTTCATTTTCCGGTAAATAAGGTGTAATTTCTTGTGTAATAAATAAAACTTTCAAAGGCTCTTTCATGCTTTCTTTTCAAATTTAAAATGATTATGCAAAGATATAAAAAAAAAAGCAGAAATAAGCAAGTTTTTCTTACAAAAATACAGCGTTATTAATCTAAAAACCTCACTACAAAGCTTTTAATGAATTTAAATTGGATTGTATTAAAATAGTAAAATATTCACATTTTCAGCCTAATAGATTTGATGGTTAACTAAAAATGTATTATTTTTGCCAAACTTTTTCAAATTGGGGTTTTTGCACTCTATTGTGAACTTAGAATACAACTAATTATGGCTTACAACAGTCCGAAACAACGTAAAGATTCCTTCTTTAATTTACACTTTACGTCTATTATCAGCATCTCACTAGTACTTTTCATGGTTGGTTTAATTACTTTTCTTTTTTTACTAACTAAAGAAATTACCACTTTTACCAAAGAACACATTACCCTATCCATCGTTCTAAAAGAAAGTACGTCGGAAAATGATATAACCAGACTTCAAAACTACTTGACGGCTACCGAGTTTACAAAACGCCATGAATATATCAGCAAAGAGGCTGCACTTGCCGAACACGTAAAAGGTTTGGGCGAAGACCCTACAGAGCTGCTAGGTTTCAATCCACTACGAGCCTCTATCGAAGTGTATCTAAACGCCGAATATGCACAAACTGACAGCATCGCACAAATAGAGAAAAAACTCCAAGTTTTTAACAGTGTTGAAGAGGTTATCTATCAAAAAGATATGATTCAAATGCTCAATGAAAATGTGAGTAGAGTTTCTATTGTTTTAAGCAGTATTGCCATTATCTTACTATTCATCTCAATAGTACTTATTAACAATACAATTCGCATTTCAGTCTATTCAAAACGCTTCATTATCAACACGATGAAATTGGTCGGCGCTCGAGCGCTATTCATTCGTCGCCCATTTTTACGTCGTTCGTTAATCAACAGTATTATTGCTGCCTTAGTTGCATTAGTGCTTTTAGGTGGAGCTGTGTGGTATGTACAATCAGAAATTGGTGACGCCATGAATTTATACCAATGGCATATTATTTTACCCGTTTCAGTTGTAGTTATTACGTTTAGCTTTTGTATTACAATGCTCTCTACACTCTTCGGTGTAAATCGTTACTTGCGCATGAAAACAGATGATTTATATTATATTTAATCACATACAATGGAAAATTTCGCATTCAAAAAAATCAATTTTATTCTAATGGCAGTTGCGCTTGTGCTGATTGTTGTTGGATTTTTACTCATGCATGGTTCTGCTACTACGTTAGAATTTAATCCTGATATTTTTAGCTTTCGCCGTATTACTTTAGCACCTGTTGTGAGTATGAGCGGTTTTATTTTGATGATTGTTGCCATCTTATGGAAATCAAAAAAAGAAGATAAATCATGAGTTGGTTAGAAGGACTGTTTTTAGGAATTTTACAGGGATTAACAGAATTTTTGCCTGTAAGCAGCAGTGGACACCTCGAAATTGCACAAGCATTATTAAGAAATACGGGAAGCGAGAATCTTACCTTCGCCATTATGGTACACGCAGCCACAGTATTAAGTACCTTAGTTGTTTTATGGTCTGAAGTATCACAACTTTTTAAAGGTACCTTTACCACAACTGCTTGGAATAAAGAAAAAACATACGTGGCAAAAATATTCGTCTCCATGATTCCCGTATTCGTGATTGGTATATTTTTCAAAGAGCAAGTAGAATATTTTTTTGGTAATGGCTTGTTAATAATTGGTGCTGGACTAGTTGTAACTGCTGGATTACTTACATTTGCCTATTTTGCAAAACCACGCCAAAAAGAAGAGATTTCCTATCGTGATGCCTTTATCATAGGATTAGCTCAGGCAGTAGCTGTAATACCCGGCTTGTCACGTTCTGGTTCTACCATTGCCACAGGTATTATACTGGGTAATAAAAAGGAACAAGTGGCTAAGTTTTCATTTCTTATGGTGCTTATTCCAATTTTAGGAGAGGCTTTATTAGAACTCATTGACATGTTGGGCACTAACGCAGAAATAGGAATTTCTTTTGGAGCACTTTTTGCTGGGTTTTTAGGGGCTTTCTTGACAGGTTGTATAGCGTGTAAGTTTATGATTAACTTGGTAAAAAATGGCAAGTTGATCTATTTTGCTATATATTGCGCTATTGTCGGTACCGCAACTATTGTATTTTCATTGATTTAAAATGGATTTTGAAGCTGGGGAAATACTATACGTAAAAAAACCGTTACACTGGACATCTTTCGATGTAGTCAATCGCATACGCCGAGTTTTATGTCGCCAGTTAGATAAAAAAAAGCTAAAAGTAGGACATGCGGGCACTTTAGATCCTCTTGCTTCGGGAGTAATGATTGTATGCACAGGCAAAGCCACCAAGCAAATCGAATCCTTACAAGAAGGTGTGAAAGAATACATAGCAACTTTGGAGTTAGGAGCTACCACACCGTCGTTTGATTTAGAACATCCCATTGATGAGCGTTACCCGACGGCACACATTACGCGAGATTTGGTAGATGAAAAATTAGCTGCTTTTAGAGGTGAAATTTGGCAAGTACCACCAATCTACTCCGCAGTAAAAGTTGATGGAAAACGTGCTTTTGATTATGCTCGTAAAGGTAAAGAGGTGGAACTCAAGCCCAAATTATTGGTCATTGACGAATTGGAAGTTTTACGCTTCGAATTACCCGTATTACAACTACGTGTTGTTTGTAGCAAAGGCACATACATTAGAGCTTTAGCACGTGATATTGGTATTGCACTTGGAAGTGGAGCACATTTAACTGTTCTGGATCGTACACGCGTAGGCAATGTTACATTAGAACAGTGTTGGGAAATTGAGGATTTATTAGAAAAAATTAAACAAATAACATAAGCAAAAGGAGAGTTATGAAACTATCTCAATTCAAATTCAAATTACCAGAAGAACTGATTGCACAGTATCCCGCTGAGAATCGTGATGAATCTCGTTTGATGGTTTTAAATGCAAAAACTGGTGATATTGAACACCGTGTATTTAAAGAAATACTTGGCTATTTCAATGAACATGATCTTTTTGTATTTAACGATACACGTGTGTTCCCTGCACACATGTTGGGAAATAAAGAAAAAACAGGTGCCCAAATCGAGGTATTTTTGCTTCGTGAGCTAAACGAAGAATTGCGTCTTTGGGACGTATTAGTAGAACCCGCACGCAAAATTCGGATTGGTAATAAACTCTATTTTGGCGAGGACGAATCGTTAGTAGCCGAAGTTATTGACAACACTACATCACGCGGTAGAACTGTACGTTTCTTGTTTGATGGCGATCACGAAGAGTTTAAAAAAGCGTTGTACGCTCTGGGCGAAACGCCTCTCCCACGTTACATTAAACGCTCAGCAGAACCAAATGATGCAACACGCTACCAAACCATTTTTGCACAAAATGAAGGTGCTGTTGTGGCTCCTGCTGCTGGTACACACTTTAGTCGTGAGTTGCTCAAACGTATGGAAATAAAGGGTGTAAACGCAGGGTTTGTCACTTTACATGCAAGTTTGAGTATGTTCAGAGATATCGATGTGGAAGATTTAACTAAACATAAAATGGACTCTGAACAGGTTGTTGTTGGTGAAAAATTCACAGAACTCTTCAACAAAACCCACGAAGATGGCGGACAAATATGCGCTATTGGCACCACCGTACTACGTGCATTAGAGACAGCTTCTATGGCAAACGGTTTTATCAAACCGTATGATGGATGGACAAATAAATTTATTTTCCCACCCTACGATTTTGCTTCAGCGGATTCTTTATTAACCAATTTCCAATTGCCGTACAGCACAATGCTTATGAATGCTGCTGCTTTTGGTGGTTATGACACAGTTATGCACGCCTACGATGTGGCTATTAAAGAGGGGTATCGTTTCGGTGTATATGGTGATGCGATGCTTATTTTAACCAAATAAGAAAAGCTCAAAAATATAAAAAGGCTATCGTTTAGATAGCCTTTTTTCTTTTGTATCAGACAATAAATGTATATCAATTTCATCGCCATGCTTTTCGATAAAACGAAATTCCAAAAAACCCAATTCGTGCAGAGCTTGAACGCGAAAACAACAACGATATCGCCAACGCCAACGCCGTTCAAGAGATAAAAAGCCCTTTTGCAAATAAGCGGCCACATAAGGATGAACAAGCAATGTAATATCTTTAATTTTAAAATCACTTGTAATACATTTTAATTGCTCTTCGATCTTTTCTACCAACAATATAGCTGGACGCGCTTTGCCTGTACCCATACATGTAGGACACACTTCGTCTGTTTGAATCACAATAGATGGGCGAACACGTTGACGTGTGATTTGCATCAAGCAAAATTTACTGAGGGGCAAAATGTTGTGTTTAGCACGATCATTAGCCATAAGTTCCGTCATATGATCAAACAATTTTTGACGATTTTCAGGCTCTGCCATATCAATAAAGTCGATGACTACAATTCCACCCAAGTCACGCAGGCGTAATTGACGAGCAATTTCTGTTGCAGAAGCCATATTCACTTCCAATGCATTTTCCTCTTGAGTTTGCCCAGCTCGCGTACGTGTTCCGCTATTGACATCAATAACGTGCATTGCCTCGGCCTGATCAAAAATAAGATAAGCTCCACGCTTCACCGATACTGTACGACCAAATAGCGATTTGACTTGTTTTTCAACATCAAATTTTTCAAAAATTGGTAAATTACCCGTATAATGATGTACAATATTTTTTCGTTCAGGAGCAATGATGCTCATAAAATCGGTAAGCTCTTCACATACAGCTTTGCTGTCGACATGAATACACTCAAAGTCTTCATTGAATAAATCGCGCAAAATAGATGCGGCACGACTCAACTCTTCCGAAATCAAACAAATACCTTTCGATTTTTGAACTGCTTGTACCGATTTATTCCAACGCTTCACAACATTCTTCAGCTCCGTGTGCAACTCTGCTACACGTTTACCTTCTGACGCCGTACGCATAATCAAGCCACAATGTGGAGGACGAATACTTTGCATCAGCTGACGCAAACGCGTACGTTCTTCTTGATCTTTAATTTTTTGCGAAACTGATATTTTATCACCAAATGGCAAAAACACCATGTTGCGACCAGCAATAGAGATTTCACCTGTCAAACGAGGTCCTTTAGTAGAAATAGGCTCTTTTACAACCTGCACCAAAATATCCTGTCCTGCAGTGAGTACATCGCGGATATTACCATCTTTGTTAAGATTTGGGAAACGTTTTACCTTGTCAGGCAAATGTTTCCGGTCAGCAAGTAGCTGCTTTAGATAATTGTCCATGGTGGCAAACTGTTCGCCTAAATCATGGTAATGAATAAACGCTTCCTTGTCAGAACCAATATCCACAAATGCAGCATTCAGCCCCTGCATCACTTTTTTGACACGCCCCAAATAAATATTACCAACCGCAAATGACGGCTGCAAAGTATCTTTATGAATCTCAACCAGATTCTTATCTTCCAACAACGCAATGGTTATCTGGTCGTTCTGTACGTTAATTACTAACTCTTTCTTCACTTTTTTTGAAAGTTAATCCCGTGGGAACAGTATAAAAACAAAAAACAAATTTAAAGCAGCATTATAACAATATCGAACTCTAAATTTGTTTTTTGTACTCAGATATAAAAACTTATTTCTTTTTATGTCTATTTTTTCTTAAACGTTTTTTACGTTTGTGGGTAGACATTTTATGTCTTTTTCTTTTTTTTCCGCTTGGCATAATTCGTTATTTTTTAAAATGTTAAACCAACTTGTCTTATTTCAGTTTTGCAACGAATTCTTTCGATGGTTTGAAAGCTGGAATGTTGTGTGCTGGAATAATAATTGTCGTATTTTTAGAAATGTTACGAGCGGTTTTCTGTGCACGCTTTTTCACGATAAAGCTACCAAAACCTCTTAAATATACATTTTCTCCTTCTGTCAACGAAGTTTTAACAGTTTCCATGAAAGCCTCAACTGTTTTCAATACGTCATCTTTGCTAATACCAGTGTTTTTAGCAATTTCATTTACGATGTCTGCTTTTGTCATTTCAGTAAATTTTATAGGTTATTATACTTATGAACTAATTATTTTTTGAGTCCGTTTGCGGTCTGCAAAGATACGACATTTTTTTTGACTTACAAGCATTTATCTCTTTTTTTTATTTCACAAAAAAAATGCACCTTTGTAGAGTCTGAGAAACCAAATGCCCATCAATACAAGTTTAATGGAAACAAACGACGACTTTCAACTGTTCAGCCAAACACTAATCACTTGGTATCAAAACAATAAACGTGATTTACCCTGGCGCAATACGACCGATCCTTACATGATTTGGATTTCAGAAATTATATTGCAACAAACACAAGTGGTGCAAGGTTTAAGCTATTTTTACCGATTTATCGAACGATTCCCCAACGTAAAAACATTAGCAGACGCCCCTTTAGATGAGGTTTTAAAACTATGGCAAGGTTTAGGTTATTACAGTCGCGCTCGCAACTTACACGCCTCTGCACAACAAATTATGACACATTTTCACGGGAAATTCCCTACCGAATACAAGCAAATTCTTGAGCTTAAAGGCATTGGTAAATATACAGCAGCAGCTATTTGCTCATTTGCCTACAAACAGCCTTTTGCCACTATTGACGGCAATGTATATCGTGTATTGGCACGGTATTTTGGCGTTGATACGCCTATTGATTCAACAAAAGGACAAAAAATGTTCAGTGAATTAGCCGAAAAATTGTTAAATCGCCAACACCCTGATATTCACAATCAGGCTATGATGGAATTTGGAGCATTACAATGTACACCAAAATCACCCAATTGTGAAACATGTCCACTCCAAAATAGCTGTATTGCTTTCAACTACAAACGCATTGCTGACCTACCTAAGAAAGTAGGAAAAACCAATATACGCACACGCCATTTTAATTACATATCAATCCGTATTGGCACAAAAACATATCTACACCAGCGCGGTCCAAAAGATATTTGGCAAGGACTTTACGAATTTCCACTGATAGAAACTAAGCAGGCTACAAACATTGAAGAGCTCCTAACATCGGAGCCCTTCAACACGTTAATTAACAATCAATCATTTACTCTTTTAGCCGTTTCAGCTACAAAAAAACATATTTTAAGTCATCAACATATTTTTGCACAGTGCATTTATATTCAAGTTGACAATAAACCAACTGCACTCAATAAATACACTGAAATAGATCTAAAACAGATTCACGATTATCCCACTTCACGCCTTATGGAGTCGTTTTGGGAATTAAAGTGATTCTAAAAGAGCCACTAATAATTTCCAGAACTTTTCGGTATGAGCGATATGCAAACGCTCATCAGGTGAATGCACACCACGCATAGTTGGTCCTATCGAAACCATATCTAAATGTGGATACTTTTCGAGGAATAATCCACATTCTAAACCTGCATGAATAGCACGAACTTTAGCTTTTTCGCTAAACAATTTTTCATACGTTTCAGCTGTCAATTTTGCCAATTTTGAGTTTGGATTTGGCTTCCAACCCGGATAACCATCACCATGAGTAACCGTGGCGCCTGCCAACACAAATACACTTTCGACCATACGAGCCGCATCATATTTTGCTGATTCTACAGAACTGCGTTGACTAGTAGAAACCAAAATTCGGTTATTTTCAAGCATTTTTACCGATGCTAAATTTGTAGAAGTTTCCACTAACCCCGGCATATCGTCACTCATACGTAAAATGCCATGAGGCGAAGCATACAAAGCATATAATAAACGTTTAGCTGTTGCATCATCAATCACAGTAGCTGGTTTTGACACCGATTCCAAATCAATTTTTATCTGCTTTTCTGTCGCAGCAAATTCAGCTTCTACATCGGTTATAAACAGGTTTAAACGAACACGTAACGTCTCTTTATAGCTTGATGGCACCGCAGCTACAGCCACTGCCTCACGTGCGATAGCATTACGCAAATTACCACCATCAAAAGAAGCCAAAGTTAATTGAGTTTCTTGAGCTGTTTGCCACAAAAAGCGAGTTAATAATTTATTGGCATTTGCACGTCCTTTATCAATATCGTCGCCAGAATGCCCTCCTGTTAAGCCCTTAACACTTACTGTAAAATAGAATAAATTGTCTGGAGCAGTCTCTGGTTTATACTCAAACGAAGCAGTAGTATCAATACCGCCAGCACAACCAATAAAAATTTCACCGTCATCCTCCGAATCCAAATTAATCAACACAGAACCCGTGAGTAAGTTTTTATCTAAAGCAAATGCACCGGTTAAACCCGTTTCTTCATCTACAGTAAATAAACATTCAAGGGGTCCATGTTTCAAATTATTAGCACTTAACACCGCTAATTGTGCTGCTATACCAATCCCGTTATCGGCACCCAAAGTAGTTCCACGAGCTTTTACCCACTCGCCATCAATGTAAGGCTGAATAGGATCGGTATCAAAATTATGAACCGTTCCACTATTTTTTTCACAAACCATATCCATATGCGCTTGCAAAATCACTTTTGGACGATTTTCGTAACCCGGCGTAGCTGGTTTACGAATTACCACGTTGCCTGCTTTATCAATAACAGACTTCAAGTTATGTTCTTTTGCAAAATTTTGAAGATATGCGATCACTTTTTCCTCTTTTTTAGAAGGACGTGGAATAGTACAAATTTCTGAAAAGTAGTGCCAAAGCGCTTGGGGTTGAAGTTCTTTTAAAGTCATAATAGTTATATTTAAAAAAGTTAATTATTTACAGTTACATTTGCAAATATAGTGATAATTGAGCAGCAGAACTACCACACAAAATGCATTTATTTTAAAAATAAGTTAAATTTAGGATTTTCAAGCCAGTTTTTGAAAAAAAAGAACGCCATAGCGAAAGAATTGATTACCTTTGTGCAAAATTTTAAATGATGGTAGAGACACTCATAATTACCGCTTTATTGGTTAGTATTTCATTCTTATTACTAGGAGTGCGCATCTTTTTTGTAAAAGGAGGCAAATTTCCAAACACTCACATTGGAGGTAATAAAGCTATGCGCGACCGCGGTATTTCATGTGCCACCTCACAAGACCGCATGGCTCAAAAGAAGAAATAACTTTATAACCTTTTATAACTATGAAAAAAACAGTTTTACTTTTTATGTCTATGGCAATATTTGCAGCTTGTTCAAATCAAACACCTGATAATGAAACAACTACAGAAGTTGCAAACTTAGAAGAACAATCATTGATTCCCGTGGCCGTTGTGAATGTGGATTCTATTTTATCGCAATACACATTTGCTCAGGAGTCCAATGAAAAACTAATCAAAAGACAAGAAGATTCACGTGTTAAAATCAACTCTAAAGCACGTCAATTGCAAAATGAGATGGTTGATTTTCAACGAAAATTAGAAAACAATGCCTTTTTGAGCCGTGAACGTGCTGAACAAGAGAGCCGTCGTTTACAACAAAAAGAGGCAGATTTGCAACAACTCGACCGTCAGTTAAGCCAAGACTTGATGACTGAACAGCAAAAGCTTAGTATACAACTTCGCGACAGCATCAATGCAGCTATCAAAGCATTAAACCAAGACAATAAATATCACTTAGTACTTTCAACTAATTCTTTGAATGACAACATTCTATATTCTGCATCAGAGTATGATATTACAGATGATGTTATCAAATATCTCAATGCAAATTATAAGAAATAATGATATAGTTAAAAATAAAAAAGTGAGGAATTCCTCACTTTTTTTTATTTTATAAACCTTGTGTAATTTCTTGCCAAAGTTTTTCGGAAGGCACAGGTGCCACAATTTTGATTTTCTCACCACTCACAGGATGTTCAAATTCTAACGAATGTGCATGAAGCGAAATTCCACCATCAGGGTTGGAACGCGCAAAACCATACTTCAAATCACCCTTTATTGGAGAGCCTATTTTTGCCAATTGAGCACGAATTTGATGATGACGACCAGTTTCTAACTGAATTTCAAGTAATGTGTAATTGTCCGACTTAGCGACAACTTTGTACGACAACACGGCATGTTTTGCTCCTGGTTTTGGGGTTTCGTAAGCATACGATTTATTCTGTTTTTCATTACGAATAAGGTAGTGTGCCAATCGCCCTTCCAACTCTTCAGGCTGTTGCTTTACAATAGCCCAATACGTTTTTGTAATGGTGTGAGTTTGAAAAAGTTTATTCATGCGCGCTAACGCCTTACTTGTACGAGCAAACAACACAACACCCGTCACAGGACGGTCAAGACGGTGAGTAACCCCGCAAAACACATTGCCAGGTTTATTATATTTTTCCTTAAGATAGCGCTTTACAGCTTCGGATAACGGCTCATCACCAGTTTTATCGCCTTGCACGATTTCAGAACTGTTTTTATTTACCGCTATAAGATGATTGTCCTCATATAAAACTTCCATGCTAACTCACAATTATGATTTTAGACGTTGATTTACAGCTTCATAAATGACAATACCAGCCGCTACCGACACGTTAAGTGATTCTATTTGTCCGAGAATTGGAATAGAAACCATGTCATCACAAATGCGTAAAATATCTGGTGAAACGCCTACGTCTTCAGCACCCATAATAATTGCAACGGGATCTTTGTAATTGGCTTTCGTATAACTATATTTAGCTTTTTCTGACGCTGCAATAACTCGAATACCACTTTTTTGCAAAAACGACACGCAATTATGTAAACTCTGCTCGCGACATACAGGAATACAATGCAGAGCACCTGCTGATGTTTTTATGGCATCTGCATTTGTAGCTGATCCGCCACGCACAGGAACAACAATGGCATCAACACCAGCACACTCACACGTACGAGCTATAGCGCCAAAATTACGCACATCGGTCACGCCATCTAAGATAACAATAAACGGTGTTTTACCTTGTTCATAAAGCGTTGGAATAATATCTTCTATCCGCTGATACTCTATTGACGAGAGGTACGCTACTACACCTTGATGATTTTTCATCGTCAACCGATTCAATTTTTCAAGCGGTACGCGCTGAATAGCAACTTGTGAATCTTTTAATTTTTCAAACAGTTCACGTGCTAAATCTCCGCCCATTTCGCGACGTAAAAAGATTTTATCAATCTCTTTACCCGCATCAATAGCTTCGATTACTGCACGAATACCAAAAATCATATTTTTTTCTTTCTGTTGCTTCATATACATCTCACTGATAATTAAAGAGTTTTACGTTTACGTAAAGCGTGCATTAAATAAAAAACAAAGATAGTTATTTTTCCGGATTTTTATCTTTATAAGTTTACTAGAAAAAGTCGTATTTTTTTTGTACTTTTGTAAACCTTTTAGCAAAACTAATGAAAACAACAGATTTACGTTTTTTAAGTATTGGTAGCGGAAGTAGTGGTAATTGCTACTATATCGGCACTGGGGAATATGGTTTCCTCATTGATGCTGGTGTCGGCATACGCAACTTAAAACGTGGATTGAAAGAACACAAAATCTCACTAGAACAAATTTGGGGTATTTTTATTACACACGATCACACTGATCATATAATGTCAGTTGGTGTACTTGGTGAAAAATATCACATTCCTGTATATGCCACCAAAGAGATCCACGAAGGTATAAATCGTAACTATCGTGTTACAGAGAAACTCAACTCGTGCCGTAAACACTTCAGAAAAGGTGAACACATCACCATACGTGATTTTGTCATTCAATCGTTCCCTGTGAGTCACGATGCTACCGATAATGTTGGTTACTCAATAACTTACAAAGGTCAAACTTTTGTTATTGCTACCGATTTAGGTTTTATTGGCAAAGAAGTTGCTGACCACATCGCAAAAGCCAACTATTTAGTAATCGAAGCGAATTACGACGAAACAATGTTGAAAAATGGCCCCTACTCCTATCCGCTAAAACAGCGTGTGCGCAGCCACACAGGTCATTTAAGCAATGACCATACAGCTCGTTTTTTAGCCGATAATTGGCATGATAAACTCACACACGTTTTTCTCTGTCATTTAAGCCAAGAGAACAACACACCAGAAATAGCCTTTAATACTGTAAATGATGCTTTGGTAGAAAAAGGGATTACGCCCGAACTACTACTACCATTAGAACGGATGGAAGTATCAGAACTTTACGTTTTTAGCGTAGAAGATTAATCTGTCACACGCCAATCCATTTCTCTTCGTACGGGATAATGACTACGTAACGCTTCAAAACGTTCAGGATTAGCACGCAATTGTTCACTATCAGCCTGAATGTTGTAATTAGCCAATAATGCTTGTGATAAATCGTGACGTGTCAGGCATTTTATTTCCTTGGGAGACAATTCTGTCACCGTATAATCGTCCAAACCCAAACCAAAAAAACGGCTAACTGCGCGCACACTCATCTCCGTAGCTTTAGCTTTCCCATCAGATGAATAGCCTGCAATATGCGGTGTAGAAAGTAGCGTTATTTGCAATAAATCTTTGTCCACATCCGGTTCATTTTCCCAACAATCCAACACCACATCAGAAATTTTCCCTTGTTTTAATGCAATTTTAAGTGCCGATTCATCTACTACACCACCACGCGCCGAGTTAATAATGAGCGGTCTACGTTGCAACTTATCAAAAAAATCAGCACTAGCTAAATTATAGGTAGGGTACGCCCCATCAGTTGTTAACGGTGTATGAAATGTAATCACATCAGCTTCACGCGCTATCAAATCCAAGGACACGAAATCCGTTGTCTTATCGTGCTGTGCTCGTGGTGGGTCATTCAACAATATGCGCATTCCTAGCAACTGAGCCACATGAACAACCTCTGTGCCTACGTGCCCTACGCCAACAATACCAAGAGTTTTATTCGCTAATGTAAATTTATTTTTATTTGCCCAAAACGCCAATACCGAACCGATATATTGAGCTACAGACGAGGCATTACAACCTGCCGCATTAGTCCATGCGATGCCTTGAGTTGCACAAAACTCAGTATCGATATGATCAAAACCAATGGTAGCTGTAGCAATAAAACGCACCGACGAATGCGCTAACAGTGCCTCATTACACGCCGTTCGTGTACGCACAATAAGCGCATCAGCATGCCGCACTGTGTCTGCGGTTATCTCATTAGCAGGATAATAATGTACATAAGCCACTTGTTCCAATACACCTTTAATAAAAGGAATATGCGCATCTATGACAATGGTGGGTTTGGTCATTTTTGAGTTTTTTGAAAACGCAGTTCAGCAGGAATTCCGTCTAAAATTGTGCGTTTTTGTGATAAAAAACTACCCATAATCAACAATACATGTTGCTCATTGGTTGTGTCGGTAGCTATAACCGAATCTCCCTGAATAACATAGGTTCCTTGCAGATTACCATCTTCACAGTCGCTAACCATACGAAACGTGCTATCAGCGACAAATATAACTGTGGAGTTTGTGATGCAAGGATATAACAACTTTAATAATGCCAACGAGTTTGAAGTACTACCCTCCTGATAAACACCATACAGATACCACTCACCAGCCAACAAGTCGTAAGCAGTTTCTTGTTGTTTTTCATCGTTATCTTCTAGCTGTTCTTTATTATCGTCTATTTGTTCCTCATGTTGTTCTACTTGCTTTTCACAACTTGCCACAAAAAACAATATGCCTAAAAGTATCCAAATCGAATTTTTCATACACCATTTATTAATGTTCATTACTTTGCAAAGATACAAAACCTAATAAAAAAGTTGTTACGTTTACCTCGAAAATAGATAAAAAAAGTCGCTTAGTGATTTACTAAGCGACTTGTTATCTTTGTTGCGGAAGCTGGACTCGAACCAACGACCTTCGGGTTATGAGCCCGACGAGCTACCACTGCTCCATTCCGCGATGTTTACGAGTGCAAAGGTAATACTTTTTAAGATATAAAGCAAACTTTATATGTTAAAAATAACAAAAAAGCCAATACTTTGACTTTTGTTAAAGCGGAAAGCGAGGGATTCGAACCCCCGGTACAGTTACCCGTACACCGCATTTCGAGTGCGGCCCATTCGACCACTCTGGCAGCTTTCCAAAGCAACTACAAAGTTACAAACAATTCACAAAAACAAACCAAAAAAAAGAATTATTTATTTTAAAATTGGAATATATAACGCTATATTTGTGAACGTAGTACAAAATTTAGCTTTTAGAAAATATGAAACTCCTTTTTGTCTGCTTGGGTAATATTTGCCGTTCACCCATGGCGGAAACTATATTTAAGCAAAAATTACATGATCGACACCTCTCTGCAGAAGTTGATTCGGCTGGCTTAGAGAACTACCATGAAGGCGACCAAGCCGATAGCCGCATGCGGGCACACGCCGAGCGTAGAGGGTATCATATTACACATATTTCACGGCCCATCATACGAGATGATTTTTACCATTTCGATCTTATTTTCGGCATGGACGCGCAAAATATGCGTGCACTCAAAAGCCGAGCACCACAAGGTACCGAATACAAACTCCGTTTGATTACCAACTATTGCGAACAATTTCCTCTTGCTGACTCCGTACCCGATCCGTACTACGGCGGTGAAAGCGGTTTTGAATTAGTTATTGATTTACTGGAAGATGCGTGCGAAGGCATTATCACGCGAGAATTGCTATAAAATTACTCAAAATTTAAGCAAATAGTTAGCATACGTGATGTGAGGCGACTAATAGCATCAGAATATTTACGGTCGGCAGGTAGCAATACGTCATCAGGACGTTCGCTCCACGGAACGAGCATGTCGTTAAAGCCCAATGCAAATTTAATTTCTGGTGAAAATCTAAAAAAGCTAAAATAGAACGTACAACCCACTCCGAAATCGATAAAATAGTCGGTACTCTTCAACAATACAGGCATCTGCCTATCGCCAGCCATATCAAACATAACACCTCCGCCAGCTATGAGATACGGACGATAATTATTGATACGTGGTGCGCTGAATTTTATATAAGCTGGCACTGAAATAATTGTCGATTTAACGCTAGTTCTAATAATTTCATCGTCCACATTGTTAGAGTACGAAATAGTTCTATCTGCTAAATGCAAAGCTGGAATTAAGCGAAAATTGAGATTGTTCGACAAACGTACATCGCCCAAAACACCCACCATAAAACCTGGCATTACCATGGAAACATCAACATTGTACACTTTGCCATCAATTTCTTGCTGACTTTGAGTAAATCCAAAGTCCATGATATTAGTACCCAATGCAAATCCAAAATGCAAGGTTTTATAGTCAACCATCGGTAAATTGTCTTGCGCACCTACGCCAAGAGAGAAACCTACAAATAAAGTCAGTATGATAAAAATGCGTTTCACGGTTTTAAAACGAATAAGTAAACTATTTATTGTTGGAAAGATAAAATAACAGCTCTGAAAGTTGGTTTTTCGACTAAAAAGAAATATTTGTGTTAAAAAATTTGCTATCGATGGAAATTAGTGTAATTTTGCATTGCTAATTAGTATTAATCAAAAACAATAAAAACATGGCTTACGTTATTAACGATGATTGTATCGCTTGTGGCACTTGCATTAGTGAATGTCCTGTAGATGCTATTTCAGAAGGCGATATCTATGTAATTGATCCAGACATTTGTACAGAATGTGGAACATGCGCTGATGTTTGTCCTTCAGATGCAATTCATCCTGCTTAAGTAATTTAAAAGTTTTGAAAAGGCTGTTTGAGTATCAAACAGCCTTTTTTATTATACTTACATACGCTCTGGGACCTCTATTCCAAGCAGATACATAGCACTTTTAACCACTTTCGCCACATTAGCTGAAAGCACTAAACGGAAATTGCGTAGAGCCATATTGTTCTCACGCAAAATAGAAAAGTCGTGATAAAATTGATTGTACTCTTTCACTAAATCGTACGTATAGTTGGCAATGACAGCGGGACTAAAGTCATCACCTGCTTGTTTTACAATTTCTGGATAATCCGCTAACAATTGAATCAAATAAGTCTCTTTTTCAGATAATTGCAATGAAGTATCGAGTGGTTCAAGTGTAATCTTCTGCTCTTCTGCTTTACGCAATACCGACTTAATACGAGCATGTGTATATTGAATAAAAGGTCCAGTATTTCCATTAAAATCAATCGATTCTTTGGGGTTAAAGACCATATTTTTCTTAGGATCAACTTTTAATATAAAATATTTCAAAGCCCCCAAACCAACCATTGTAGCAACCTCGTGCGCTTCTTCTGGTGTACAACCATCAAGTTTACCGAGTTCTTGTGAAGTTTCTGTAGCAGTTTGTACCATTTCGTCTATCAAATCGTCAGCATCAACTACGGTTCCTTCTCTACTTTTCATCTTACCATCAGGTAGTTCTACCATACCATACGAGAAATGCACCAACTCTTTACCCCATTCAAAGCCGAGTTTATCTAATAGAAGTGATAGTACTTGAAAATGATAATTTTGCTCATTACCAACTACATAAACCATTTTTTTGATAGGAAAATCATCATAACGTAATTTGGCAGTTCCCACGTCTTGTGTCATATACACCGAAGTTCCATCGGCACGTAATAGGAGTTTTTCATCCAAACCCTCGTTCGTTAAATCAATCCAAATAGATCCATCATCACGGCGATAACAAACACCTTTTTCTACGCCTTCTTCTACTTGCTTTTTACCAACCAAATAAGTTTGTGATTCATAATATATTTTATCAAAATCAACACCTAATTTTTTATATGTTTCATCAAAACCTGCATAAACCCACCCATTCATAGTTTCCCACAAATGACGAGCTTCAGGATCGCCCTGTTCCCAACGCACCAACATGTTTTGAGTGGCCTGCATCAATGGCGCATTTTTCTTAGCTTCCTCTTCAGTTTGCCCTTGAGCCATCAACTCTTTTATCTCTTTGCGATATTCTTTATCGAACACCACATAATATTTCCCTACTAAATGATCACCTTTCATGCCTGATGTTACAGGAGTTTCGCCGTTACCAAAGAGCTGCCACGCCAACATCGATTTACAAATATGCACGCCACGATCATTCACAATGTTAGTTTTCACCACTTTCCAACCATTAGCAGTTTGAATTCTACTGATACTGAAACCTAATAAATTATTGCGAATGTGTCCTAAGTGCAAAGGTTTGTTTGTATTTGGTGAAGAATATTCAATCATCATTAAGGGCGCATCAACTGCAGGCTCAACAACGCCATAATCAATCTGATTAGCAATGTCATTTAACTGTTTTACCCAATATACTTGGCTAATTGTTAGGTTTAAAAAGCCTTTAATGACATTAAAGTCAGTAATTATTGATTGATGTTCACGTAAAAATTGACCTATTTCACGCGCTGTATCTTCAGGAGATTTACGTGCTGCTTTTACAAATGGAAAAACTACTACGGTCACATCGCCTTCAAACTCTTTTTTGGTTTTTTGAAGTTGTACGCTATCGCTTAAAACTTCCACATTATAAAGCGATTGAACAGCTTGAACCACAGCTTGCGAAACAACAAATTCTAATTTCATAATACAAATAACTTTATTGGGGACAAAGGTATAAAAAATAGAGGCATAAAAAAAGGACACATAATGCGTCCCTTTTAGTTTTTAAAATAAGTTTTACTTATTTGTTGATAGCATCAGCTAATTCTGCACCAGCTTTAAATTTAGCTACTTTTTTAGCTGCGATAGTAATAGGTTTTTTAGTTGCAGGATTGATACCTTGACGAGCAGCACGTTCAGCTACTGAGAATGTACCGAAACCTACTAAACCAACTTTATCACCAGCAGCAAGAGCTTTAGAAATGTTAGCTACTACAGCTTCAAGAGCTTTTTTTGCATCAACTTTGCTAAGGCCAGCATCAGCAGCGATAGCATTAATTAAATCTGCTTTGTTCATAGTCAAAGAAAATTAAAAGGTTAGAGAACAATTAAAAAGGGTTAAATGAAATACTTTGACAAAAATAGGGGATTTTTTTAAGCTAACAAATTATTTTCTTAATTTTTTCAAAAAAATTGCATAAAAAGGTTGTTTTTAGGCTACAAACCCCTCTTAGCTCCTTTTTTTTGCCTATTTTTGTGGAAAATTTAATTTATGAGTCTCAATAAACCATCTTTTTTTAGTCAAATCCCTTCAGTTGTACTGAATTTAATCATCATAAATGGCTTATTTTGGCTGGGAAGTATAATTTTACCTGCCAAATTTGGACTAAATGTTACTGATATATTAGGTATGCACTACTGGGAATCGGATAAATTTTATCTGTATCAGTTGGTGTCATACATGTTTATGCATGATACTTCATCTATTTCACACCTATTTTTCAACATGTTTGGTCTTTATATGTTTGGTCGTATTTTAGAACAAGTGTGGGGTTCCAAAAAGTTCTTACTATATTATATGGCAACAGGTGTTGGTGCAGCCATAGTACAACAGTTATTTTGGACCGTCGAATTATGGGATGTATCTCGCGCTTTCTCTGCTGCGATTGCTGAAAATTCTGGAGCAGCTTTAATTAGTCAAGAAGGTTTTTTAAGTCGCTATTTTAGATTTTCTAATTTAGAAGCGTTAACCGCCATTGATTTAATAAGTATGAAAACTGTGCTATTCAATCTTCCTGTAACTGTAGGAGCATCTGGAGCTGTGTTTGGTATATTGTTAGCCTTTGGCTGGTTATTCCCTGATATTAAATTGGTTATGATTTTCTTCCCAGTACCTATTAGGGCACGTGTTTTTGTAATACTTTATGGTTTAGCCGAACTTTTTTTAGGGGTTGCCAATTATTCAGGCGATAGTGTAGCGCATTTTGCACATCTTGGTGGTATGATATTTGGAGTCCTTCTATTACTCTATTGGCGTAAAAAGGGCGTGCTGTACAGACAATAATACGTAACTGCAATTCATTATGAATACTTTTTTAAACTCATTTAAGGTAACGTTAAAAAACGGCTCTTCACTTACCAGATTGCTCTATTTGAATATCGGGATTTTTATTATTGTTAAATTAATTGCAGTTACACTCCTTTTATTTAACATAGACACAGATACTTGGATGAGTTATATCGAGATGCCTGCCTCTTGGAAAACTCTGCTGTACAGGCCTTGGAGTATTATCACTTACATGTTTTTGCACTTTAATCTGTTCCATCTTTTTTTTAATATGCTGTGCCTGTATTGGTTTGGGAAGTTATTTTTAAATTTCTTTTCGCAAAAACAATTAGTTGGCTTGTACATTTTAGGAGGAATGGGCGGAGCATTACTCTATTTACTAGCATACAACAGTTTCCCTTATTTTGCATCGATTGTAAATAGTTCATATCTTTTAGGAGCGTCTGCTTCTATTATGGCCATTATTGTAGCCCTTGCTACAACGTCGCCAAACTACACCATTCGTCTAATGTTGATCGGTGATATTCACATGAAATATTTTGCAGGTATCACTGTACTCATAAGTGTGTTGAGCGTTACAGGCAGTAATGCCGGCGGAGAATTTGCTCATTTAGGCGGTGCTTTAGTGGGATTTTTATATGCCTATTTCATGAAAAAAGGGACTGACTTAACCTCACCAATCAATCGCATAATCGATTGGTTTATAAATCTGCAAAAATATCGAGCAGAAATTCGCATAACGAAATCATTCCAACCAAAAACAACTAAAACTGATGCAGAATACAATCAAACACGAGCCCAACAAGAAAAAGAAATCGATAGCATATTGGATAAAATAAAACAATCGGGATACGATAGCCTCACCGCTTCTGAAAAGCAACGTCTTTTTGATCGAAGTCAGTCATTGTAAACATGTTTCGGAAAATTATAAAATATACATCGCTACTTATCAACCTATTTTTTGTGTTGCTCTATGTGTGTGGATTGCTATCAAGTGTAATTCCCTCCGATAAATTTGTGTGGTTCGCCTACTTAGGACTATTTTTTCCGCTACTTATTTTAGTGCAGTTTGGCTTTGTTATTTTTTGGATTACACGCCGCAAATGGCTTTTCCTTATCTCTTTAGGAGTTTTGCTACTATCATTTCCAGCTGTAAATCGCGTATTTACATTACCTTTACATAAAAATCATCTTGTTGCAGAAGAGAAACCAATTATAAAATTACTGACATATAATGTTGCTATTTTTGGTGGTGAAAAAGAGTTTGATAACATTATGAAAATCATAGAAAATGCTGATGCAGATATTGTTTGTTTACAGGAATTTGGATTTTACACACGTCACAATCTATTAACTGAATATCAAGTTCTTTCACGGTTTAGCAAAACGTATCCGTACAGACATTTATGGTACAAAAATCAGCGTAATAACATGTCGTGGGGCGTAGCTACGTTTTCAAAATACCCCATTATTCACAAAGAAAAAATAGAATATTCGTCTGACTACAATGTAAGCATTTACTCCGACGTAGTTATCAAGTTGGACACCGTACGTATTTTCAATAATCACCTGGAATCCAACAAGTTAACAATGGGCGATGTAAAACATTATAAATCGCTTTCCGATGATTTTAGCCACGAAAAGCTGTGGCGAATCACTGAAAAATTTTCGTACAAATTGGGAGCAGCCTACCGTGTGCGAGCCAAACAAGCGCGTGCCATAAAATCATCAATAGACGAATCGCCCTATCCCGTTGTGGTATGTGGTGACTTTAACGATGTACCACAATCATACGCCTATCGAACTATTGCAAAAAATCTGAACGACGTAAAAACCACTACAGGTTGGGGATATAACTACACGTTTAATGCAAATGGTATGCTTGTTGACATAGACCACGTATTGGTAAGCAAACAAGATATTGCACCACTTCGCTACTCTATTATACGCAAACCCTTTTCAGACCACTATCCTGTTTTGAGCGAATGGCAAGTAAAATAGTATTAACGTAATTTTACTTGTAACTTTACATAAGAAGTTGTATCTTTGCAATTAAAAATATTGTGGAGAGATTTGACCGCTTGCAACCACTTGAAAAAAATGCTAAAATAGTTTTTACTACTGCACTTTTTTATCGCTAACGCGAATCGTTTCTCCCAAATTAACAAAATTGTTTCACGTTTAATTCTGTTATTATGGGATATTTATTTTCATCAGAATCAGTTTCAGAAGGCCATCCAGACAAAGTGGCCGACCAAATTTCAGATGCCATACTCGATGAGTTTTTGGCTTTTGATCCAACGTCAAAAGTGGCGTGCGAAACCTTTGTAACTACAGGACAAGTGATCCTTGGTGGTGAAGTGAAATCGAAAGCCTACATTGACATACAAGATGTAGCGCGCCGAGTGATTAACCGCATTGGTTATACGAAAAGTGAATACATGTTCGATGGCAACTCCTGTGGCGTGCTATCGGCTATACACGAGCAATCTGCAGATATAAATCGTGGTGTAGAACGTGATGATGCTATGAATCAAGGCGCTGGAGATCAAGGCATGATGTTTGGTTATGCATCAAACGAAACGGAACATTACATTCCGTTGGCATTAGACTTATCGCATCAATTATTGATAGAATTAGCTGCAATTCGTCGCGAAGGCAAGGAGATGACCTATTTACGTCCCGATTCAAAATCGCAAGTAACCATGGAGTACGATGATGCTGGTTATCCAAAACGTATTCACACGATTGTTATCTCAACACAACACGATGAATTTATTCAAGTAGACAGCAAAAAATCACAACTGGAAGCAGATGAAGAGATGCTCAAAAGAATAAAACACGATATAAAAACGATTTTAATTCCACGTGTTTTTAAGCACAATAGTGTATTTAGTAGCTATCTCGACAACAACTATATTTTATTGGTAAATCCCACTGGGAAATTTGTAATTGGCGGTCCTCATGGGGATACCGGCCTTACAGGTCGTAAAATTATTGTTGATACGTATGGCGGTAAAGGTGCACATGGCGGAGGAGCTTTTTCTGGTAAAGATCCTTCAAAAGTTGACCGTTCTGCAGCGTATGCAGCTCGTCACATTGCTAAAAACTTAGTGGCTGCGGGAGTTGCTAACGAAGTTTTGGTACAAGTATCATACGCCATTGGTGTTGCCGAACCACTTAATTTATACGTTAATACATACGGAAAATCGAATGTTAATTTAAGTGATGCCGAAATTGCCAATCGTATTTCAACCCTGTTTGATATGCGTCCAAAAGCCATTGAAGATCGCTTACAATTACGTAAACCGATTTATGCAGAAACGGCTTCGTACGGACACATGGGACGTACGCCTCAAGTGATAACAAAAACTTTTGATTCTCGCTACGAAGGACGAAAAATCATTGAAGTAGAATTGTTTACATGGGAAAAATTAGATTATGTTGACCGCATAAAACAGCTATTTGATATTGAGTAAATACTTTAAACATAAAAAAGGACGTTGAAATCTCACCGTCCTTTTTAAAAATTAACCTTTTAATGTATCTATGTAACAAATTTCTACATTCAAGAACCTAATAGTTGTTTCACCTTTTCTGAAATTAAACGCCCTTCTGTTTTTCCTGCTAGTTGTTTACTTGCAACCCCCATAACTTTACCAAGGTCTTGCAACGAAGTGGCACCAACTTGTGCAATAATAGCACGCACAGCTTTTTCTAGTTCAGCATCACTCATTTGATCTGGCAAATAGCGCTCATAAACAGCTACTTGTGCTAAATATTCTTCAGTTAAATCTAAACGATTTTGTTCTTTAAATATGGTCGCTGCGTCTTTGACTTGCTTAGCCATTTTTTGGATAATCTTAATCGCCATCTCATCGGTCAATTCACCATTACCGCCTTTTGCTGTTTTGGCTTCCAAAAACTCCTTTTTTATACCACGCAAAGCCTCCGTTTCAACATGGTTACGAGCTAACATAGCTTTTTTAATATCTTCACTAATTTGATCAAACAAATTCATAAGTTTTGATTTTTAATTGTTTTTATTGCGTAAATAAGCTGGTTCATTCTCCAGGTAATCTAATACATCATCGTCATCTAAATCGAACAATGTAGCTGATTGTACATTTCCCGTGGCCGGTTTAGTTTCTGGATATAATTCATGTCGCCACTGCTCTTTGGCTGTAACAGGTTTAGTTTCCCAAGGTTTTGGAGTTTTTGTTTCCACTTCGGGCTGTAATTCAAGTTCTGCCTGCTCTTCGTCTTTTACATAATCAGGAATCGCAGACGAATTAAATCCTGTGGCAATGAGTGTAATTTTTACCCCGTCACCCAAATTATCGTCAAACGTAGCCCCCCAAATCACTTCAATATCTTCGCCCATTTTCGCCATAAAAGCATTGATTTCTTCAATCTCTTCCATACGGATTTCATTGGTGGTTGAGCAATAGATATTCAGAAGAATTTTTTTAGAATCATGTATGTCGTTGTTATTCAATAATGGTGAATGAAGCGCATCAAGAATTGCATTGGTTATACGATTTTCTCCTTCGGCATAACCCGTATTCATAATGGCAACTCCACCATCTTTCATTATCGTATTCACATCAGCAAAATCGACGTTGATATAACCATCAACTGTAATAATTTCAGCAATACCTTTAGCTGCTTCTGCTAATACATCATCGGCTTTAGCAAATGCATTGGAGAGTTCTAAATCTGGATAAATTTGACGCAACTTCTCGTTGTTTACTACCAAAATTGCATCAACGTGTTTACTCATTTGTTTGACACCTTCAAGAGCTTGCTCAATTTTACGTTTCCCCTCAAACGCAAATGGGATAGTAACAATACCAACAGTAAGAATACCCATATCGTGGGCAACTTTGGCTATAACGGGAGCTGCTCCAGTTCCTGTACCACCGCCCATACCTGCGGTGATAAATACCATTTTGGTGTTATCACGAAGCATTTGCTCTATTTTAGGCAGTGACTCTTCAACAGCTTGACGAGCAACTTCGGGGCGACCACCTGCGCCAAGTCCTTCTCCCAGTAAAATTTGTCTGCTTACAGGAGATCGTTTTAGGGCTTGATCATCGGTGTTACACACCACAAACGTAACATCGGCTATACCTTTACGAAACATGTGATTAACTGCATTACCGCCACCACCACCAACTCCAATTACCTTAATAATTGACAAGCTATTCATCGCAGTTGTCAAATCTGTCAAATTTTGTTCCAGACCCATATTATCATTTTTTAGTTTTTATTTACTTAACATTCTCTTTCAAAGGAGTGTCATCAGAAAAGAGATCACCCAATTTAGAACCAAAATAATCTTTTAATCCTTTTTTAGGTGCCTTTTTAACTTGTTTTTTAGAACTCTGATTTACAGGCAAAGTGCAATTTTCTGTTCCACAAAGCAAAAGTCCTATTAACTGAGCATATTCATTACGTATAAATTCATCGTCCGTATTATCTGTAAGATGTGCAACATAAGATCCAATTCGCACGTCCATACCTGTTTTTTCTCTCACGATGTCATCCACGTACTTCATGTTGGTTACACCACCCGTAATCACCAAACCTGCATTAAGTACATTAGTATAACCAGATTTTTGAATTTGCGCCATTACTAAATCAATGATTTCATGCAAGCGGGCAGTAATTATATGTTCCACATCTTTGGTTGAAACTGAACGTTGTTCGAGCCCCTCAGCTGTAGCTGGCAACTCAATTTTTAATATTTTTTTATCACGTATAGAGAACTTATCACCACACATCAATTTCAACTTTTCAGCTTCTTGATCGAGTAATTTAAGCGATTTCAAATCATTAGTTATGTGTTTACCACCAATAGGTATTACAGCTAAATGCTTCATTAATCCATCTTTATACACTGCCACAGAAGTACAGCCTGCACCAAAATCAATAACAGCACTACCAAGTTCTTTTTCAGCCTCACTCAGCAAAGCGGTAGCTGTTGCCATTGGAGCTAAAAATTTTTGTGCTATTTCAGTGCCAAGAATTCTATCGGCACACTTATCTATATTCAAACTTACCTCTGGTTTACCTACTGCTAAAACATAAGATGCGGTTAAATTACCTCCAATTACGCCAATTGGATTTTGAATGGGTTCATTATCGAGCATAAATGTATCGGTTAAAACACGTAATATTTCACGCTCCGAAATTGTGGTGTTTTTAGCTTCAGTTTCCATGTCCGAAAGAATTTCTTCCGTAATTTCTTCATCATGACCAAAAATACGCGGTATATTGACACGTACCGTACGCAATGAGCGACCATTAATTCCCACGTAAAAACGACAAATTGGTGATTTAATACGATTCCCCAACAACTTAAGCATCATACTCAAACGCGCAGCCACCTCGCTCGGTTTAGTAATTATTCCATTGCGAATACTATCTAAAGGTGTTGGCTCCGATTCTAAAGCAAGTATTTCGAGCTTTCCGTCAGCAAACTTTTTAGCAGCCATCATAGCTAATTTAGCATTACCCAAATCGGCAGCTACAATAATTTCAAAATCCATAAACAGAGATATTAATTTTCTTTTTGTATTTCAACTTCAGGTGTAAATTTAGGTTTGACACAAACTACCTGATCGCGATAGCGTAAATCAATGTGCGTATAACGATTCCAACCTAAACGAGGTAAACCTTTTTTATAAAAAGTTAGTAATTTATCCAATTTTCGCTGTGCGTTATTTACCGAACCCAAATAGATAATGTGCGAACCTACTCGAGGAGTTAATTCTACATCAAAATTAGGATAAACATGAATTTGCGTAATTTGGCTCGACCAAAAATCATCATCTTGCAAAGATACTATAAAGTCAAACAACTCATTGCGAATAAAATCCTCATTAACATAACCCGTAACTATTGGTACATACACGGCGTATTTAGTTGATACAGGCATGCGTAAACGGTCTTCATCAACATAAAAATTATTACGGTCGGTCAACATACGAAACAGGGGCTGACGCTGTTTAACATCAACATTTAAAATCCCCGAAGGAGTTTGATAGCACGATACAAATTTAATCATCGGGTGCTTTTTAACTGCCTTTTCTACAGCATGCAAATCAATCTCTGCAAACGATAATCCTTTATATTTAATACGATTATTTTCCAACAAAGTTACAATTTCTTGAGTGGTCACAAAACGCAACTTTTCAACATCTAATACATTCACTTTCAAATCAGAACAGATACGATTTTCAGTTCTTGGCGTCACAAAAATAATTGCTGCCAGCAAATAAGCAAGCAGTAGTGTAATACTAACAACTATTAATATGATACGCCAAATTTTCATAAATCAGAGTGCTGTTTTGCAAAGTTAATGAAAAACCTCAACTATTTGCGGCAAATAAATATCAATATCTCCCGCACCAACTGTCAACAAAACGTCAAACTGCTTAGTTTTTAGCAAATCAATCAATTCAGCTTTGGTTGTCAACGTTTTCAATGGACAAGTCACTTCATCAAAAATAAGTTGCGACGTGACACCTGGAATAGGCAGCTCTCGAGCCGGATAAATTTCAACTAAAACCACCTCATCGAGATACGATAACGACGCTGCAAATTCTTTGTAAAAATCGCGTGTACGGCTGTATAGATGAGGTTGAAATACACCTAACACTTTTTTATCAGCATATAATGCTTTTACCGACCGAACACTGGCTAATACTTCTGCTGGATGATGCGCATAATCATCAATAATCGTCAATTTATCAGTTTTCAAATGTGTATCAAAACGACGACGAATACCAGCAAAAGAAGCCATTCCTGCGCGTAATTCATCGGCTGTAACGCCATTGAGATAAGCTAACGCCATAGCCGCCACACCATTTTCCACATTCACTAAAACCGGAACACCTAAATTCACATCGTTAATACGACTTGTTGGTGTCACAAAATCAAAATGTAATTCGCCATTACCAATTTGAATATTTTCAGCATAAAAATCGGCTGTTTCCGTAGCTGAATAGGTATAAAATTTTACGCCTTCTTGCAAACAAGGTTTCAGTTCGATTCCTTTTTTCATAATCAAACAACCACCCTTCTGAATTAATGACGTAAAATGAGCAAAACTCTCCAAATAGGCTTCGTGAGTGCCATAAATATCAAGATGATCAGCATCTACAGCAGTAATTACAGCCATATACGGTGCAAGATGGTGAAATGAACGATCGAATTCATCAGCTTCAATCACCACTAAATCACTTTTATCGGACAACAGTAAATTGCTAGTATAATTTTTTGAAATTCCACCTAAAAACGCATTACAATCAACATGACTTTGTTTCAACAAGTGAGCTGTCATAGTACTTGTGGTGGTTTTTCCATGTGTGCCAGCCACGCACAAACCACGCTCAATGCGTGTTACTTCGCCCAACACTTGAGCGCGTTTTTGAATAACAAATCCTTGTTCTACAAAATGCGTAAATTCAAGGTTGTCAGTAGGAATTGCAGGCGTATATACGACTAAGGTTTTAGTTTTATCCAAAAAAGCGAACGGAATTAAATTCACATCATCATCGTAATGAATAGAAATACCCTCTTGTTCTAACTCTTTACAAAGCTGACTGCGTACACGATCGTAACCAGCCACCTCAAAACCTTTAGCTTTAAAATAACGCGCAATAGCACTCATGCCAATGCCTCCTATACCGAGAAAGTAAAAATGAGTATAATTCATACTAAATTTATTTACGAAGGTTTGCTAATTTAATCACCTCTTTAGCTATACGTAGTGCCGAATCTTTTTCGGCTAATTTTAGACTGTTTTTTGATAGTTGTACTAATTTTTTATCATCTAAAATGAGTTGTAAAGCTTTGTTTATCAACTCTTTTTCAGCATCACTATCTTTCACCAATACTGCAGCTTCTTTATTGACCAAAGCCATGGCATTATGCGTTTGATGATCCTCAGCCACATTGGGCGATGGTATCAAAATAGCAGCCTTACCAAGCAAACACAATTCTGAAATTGAACTTGCACCAGCACGCGAAATGACTAAATCGGCAATGGCGTAAGCTAAATCCATTCGACCAATAAAATCGGTAACAATAAGATTGGGTGACTTGAATGGTTCAGCAGCTTTTTTAGCCTCATCAATATATCCTTTTCCTGTTTGCCAAATGACCTGAATTCCAGATTCACTCAATTCTTTGAGATGCGCAATAACGCTTTGATTTATGGTTCGTGCCCCCAAACTTCCACCAACAATCAATAAAGTTTTTTTATCGGATGAAAATCCAAACTCTGTATAACCCTCTTTTTTAGTACCTTGGGAGAGGTTTTGACGTACAGGATTACCTGTTAGAATGATTTTATCAGCCGGAAAGAATTTTTCCATTCCTTCATAGGCAACACAAATTTTTGAAGCTTCTTTCGCTAAGAGTTTGTTGGTTACACCGGCAAATCCATTTTGCTCTTGCAACAACGTTGGAACACCTAATTTATAAGCTACTTTAAGAGCAGCACCACTCGCATAACCACCAACTCCGATAGCTACATCGGGTTGAAAATCTTTAATCACTTTACGGACACGCCACATACTCACTTGCAAATCCCACAAAACTGAAAAATTCTTAAATATTTTTTTACGATCGAAACCACGCACAGGCAAGCCTACAATATCGTAACCAGCTGCCGGCACTCGCTCCATTTCCATACGTCCATCAGCGCCCACAAATAAAATTTCGCACTCGGGTTGTAATTCACGCAAAGCATTAGCAATACTTATTGCAGGGAATATATGGCCGCCAGTTCCTCCACCACTAATCAAATATTTAGGATTCTTTTTCATAGTACTATGCATTAGTTTAAGATTTATCAACGCCACTTTCCAGTTCGTCAGCTGGCAACACATCAGCGGAAACTTCGCCATGTGATGTTGCATACCGTGTTACACTTAAAATGAGTCCAAAATAGATACTGGTTATCAAAATAGACGTGCCACCACGACTAATTAACGGCAACGGCTGTCCCGTAACTGGAATAAGCTGAACCGACACCGCTATATGTACAAACGCTTGTAATACAATAATCAACGCTAGCCCCATGACTAAAACAGCTGGATAAACCGTTGTCGATTTCCACACAATCCGCCCCGCTCGGAATAGTAAAATAAGATAAAGCATAATGACAAAAACGCCACCGATCAAACCTAACTCCTCAACAATAATTGCAAAAATAAAATCACTAAAAGCTTCAGGCAAAAGATTACGCTGTACACTAGTACCAGGACCGTGAGGAAAAAAACCACCACGAGCTATAGCTATTTGTCCGTGAATTGGTTGTAAATTAGAACTATGTATTTTATATTTTTCATTTGGATCACCACTTTTAGTAAAATTTTCGATACGCCCTACCCACGTATAAGCACGACCAAATGTTTTATAAAACGTACGCGATACTGGATTGACTTTTTTTAGCTTATCAGCCTGATAATTTTCTTTGGGAATCAAAACAGCAATAGTAAACACAAGCGCTATAAACAAAATAATGATGCCCCAAAACGCCGCCAAGCGTTTGAATGCAATTTGTCCACAAAATAGCATCGCAGAAATTACCGTGAAAAGCAAAGCTGCAGTAGAAAAGTTCTCTGGTAAAATCAGCCCACAAGTAATCACAATAGCTAAAGCAATCCATTTAAAATACTTACGTTCAAACTCACTATTTTCTGTTTTTTTAGCTCTGCTTATCCAGTCGGCAGTCATAATGATTAAGCATAATTTGGCAAGTTCAGACGGCTGAAATTGGACACCTCCAACCTTAAGCCAACGCTGAGCGTCATTAGCCTCGACTCCTTTAGCCATCGTAAAAATCAATAAACCTATAGAGAGCATCCAGCCAGCATAACCCAACATTTTAATAACTTTGTAATCCAGTTGCTGAACGATAATCATAGCAACAGTCCCAATGCCCAAATACATTATATGCTGTAAAATAGGCGCACCAATGGAAGAGCCTCTCGATACCAGTATGCTCGATGCACTGAACATCTCAAGAATAGAGATGATACAGAGAAAGAAAAAGACCATCCAGATGACGTAATCGCCTTTCAGTTGATTTTTAAAATTATTATTCACACGCTAAACAGGTTAAATGAAATTATAAATTACGCACATGAGTTTTAAATTGCTCACCACGATCTTCATAGTTTTTGAATAAATCAAAGCTAGCACAACAGGGCGACAACAACACCGTATCACCAGGACGAGCTACTTCATATGCTTTCGCTACACAATCTTCCATAGAAGAAACTTCATACATTGAACACGTACAATGGTCTTTCCAATATTCACGTAATTTGCTATTATCAACCCCCATAAAAATAAGTGTGTGCACTTTTTGACGCACTAACGACTCTATTTCTGAGTAATCATTGCCTTTGTCTGTACCGCCTAGAATAAGCACTGTTGGCGTTTTCATACTTTGCAGTGCATACCAACAAGAGTTTACATTAGTAGCTTTAGAGTCGTTGATATAGCGTACGCCGCGCACCGAAGCCACATACTCTAAACGATGCTCTACTCCCTGAAAATCAGCCAATGATTTACGAATTGTCTCTTTACGAATGTGTACGAGTTGAGCGGCCAAACCGGCAGCCATAGAGTTGTAAACATTGTGAGTTCCTTGTAAAGCTAATTCTTCTACTGGCATAATCATATTGTTATCTTTATTTTGTGAGTTTATAGTTAAATCTTCATGTTCAATAAAAGCTTCTGTTTTGTCTGTTTTAGTAAAAGCAAACGGCAATAAACGAGCTTTGATATCACGTTTTTCAAGCTCTTCTTTCAGTACAGGATCATCATTCCAAAAAATAAAAGCATCTTCAGGTGTCTGATTTTGAAGGATTCGGAACTTGGAATCAATGTAATTTTGAAATTTATAATCGTAACGATCAAGATGATCAGGCGTGATATTTAAAATAACCGACACATCGGCTTTAAAATCGTACATGCCATCAAGCTGAAATGAGCTTAATTCTAAAACATAATAATCATACTGACATTCAGCTACTTGTCTTGCAAAACTTTTCCCCACATTGCCAGCTAAACCGACATTCAAGCCTTCATTTTTCAAAATAAAATAGGTCAACATTGTCGTTGTAGTTTTACCGTTAGAACCTGTAATACAAATTTTCTTGGCTTTGGTGTAGCGTGATGCAAATTCAATTTCTGAAATTACAGGAATATTTTTGGCACGTAACGCTTGCACCATAGGTGCTTTATCAGGAATTCCAGGACTTTTTACCACTTCATCGGCATTTAGAATCAAAGCCTCGGTGTGCTGCTTTTCTTCGTGAGCAATACCACGATGCTCTAACTCCTCTTTGTACACAGGTTTTAAAGCCGACAAATCGGATAAGAACACATCAAAACCTTGTTTTTGCGCCAAAATGGCTGTTCCAACACCACTTTCACCACCACCGAGTATTACTAAACGTTTCATACGTCTATATTTTTTAGCCAATTATCTAATCTTAAGCGTAATAATAGTTATCGCTGCCAAAATCAAACCTACAATCCAAAAACGAACCGTTATTTTAGACTCTGGAATCGCCTGTTTTGACCCTTGAATTAAAGCATCAACGCTTCCAGCCGGTTTTTGATAATGATGGTGCAAGGGAGACATCTTAAAGATCCGTTTACCTACACCTGTTCGTTTTTTAGTATATTTGAAATAGGCGGTTTGTAAAATCACCGACAAACTCTCTACCAAAAAAATGCCCGATAAAATAGGAATTAACAGTTCTTTGTGAATAGCAATAGCAAATACAGCAATAATTCCCCCTAATGCTAAACTTCCAGTGTCGCCCATAAAAACTTGCGCCGGATAAGAATTGAACCACAAGAAACCAATAGTAGCCCCGATAAACGCAGCTGAAAACACCAATAATTCGCCAGAACCAGGAATGTACATAATATTGAGATAGCCAGAATAATGCACATTACCCGACACGTAAGCCAAAATACCAAGCGTTGCACCTTGTATAGCCGAAGTTCCTGTAGCCAAACCATCTAAACCATCAGTTAAATTGGCACCATTAGACACGGCCGTTACCACGAAAATCACCACCACCACAAATAAAATCCACCCTAATAATTGTTTATGCTCGCCTGCCCAGTTAAAAGCATCGGCATAATCTAAGTTATTATTTTTAAAGAAAGGAATGGTCGTTTTAGTTGATTTGACTTGTTCTTTGGAATATTCTACCACTTCTAAATTTGTTGTTGAATCAACACGTTTATTTACATTTTCTACAATCACAGCGTCCGGACTAAAATAGAGCGTAAGTCCTACAATCAGTCCAATACTAACTTGACCAATGATTTTAAACACACCACGCAAGCCATTTTTATCCTTTTTAAACACTTTAATGTAGTCATCGGCAAATCCCAATAAACCAAGCCAAACCGTAGTAACAAGCATCAAAATCATATAGATATTGTGCAACACGCCAACAAATAAGCAAGGCAACAAAATGGAGAGCAAAATGATAATTCCACCCATGGTTGGAGTACCTTTTTTCTGCATTTGTCCTTCAAGATCCAAATCGCGAATGGTTTCGCCAATCTGCATTTTTTGAAGACGATCAATAATTTTGCGACCAATCAAAGTTGCAAAAATCAAGGCAAACAAAAACGCCAAAGCTGCACGAAACGAAATGTAGTTGAACATACCTGCTCCAGGAACGTCCAGCTTGTCGAGATAGTTAAATAAATAGTAAAGCATAAGCTTAATTTTTATAGTGTAAACACATTAAAGTACCAATTAAAAAGTAGCTTTTATCTCTTCATGATCATCAAAATGATATTTCACACCATTGATGATTTGATATTTTTCGTGACCTTTGCCTGCCACAAGAACCACATCGCCCGTTTGGGCCAATGCGCATGCTGTTTTAATAGCTTCACGACGATCAGAAATTACCAATACTTTACGTTTTTCAATCACATCAAGCCCGGCTAACATATCATTTAAAATAGCTTGCGGATCTTCATTACGCGGATTATCGCTAGTAAAAATCACACGGTCACTACCATTAACAGACTCTTTTGCCATCATAGGACGTTTAGCTTTATCGCGATTGCCACCACAACCTACAACAGTAATCAATTCACCAGCACCTTCACGAATTTCGTTTATAGTTGTCAAAACATTGTTGAGTGCATCAGGTGTATGGGCATAATCCACAATAGCTGTAAATCCCGTAGGAGAGGTTATGGTTTCAAAGCGTCCCGAAACAGCACGTAATGTACTTAAATGACACAAAATTTCCTGTTCTGAATAGCCCAACAAAACGGCAGTTCCAAATACAGCAGTTAAGTTATAAGCATTAAATTTACCGATGAATTGTAATGATACTTCGTGACCGTTCATATCAAGTAGCATTCCCTCCAATGAATTTTCAAGAATCCGAGTTTTGAAATTTGCCATTGATCGCACTGAATAGGTATGTTTGGTCGCTTTACAATTTTGCAATATAACCATACCATTTTTATCATCTATATTGGTAAGAGCAAAAGCTTCTTTGGGTAGTTCATCGAAAAAGCGTTTTTTAGCTGCTAAATAATTGTCGAAAGTTTTATGGTAATCAATATGATCGTGTGTGATATTTGTGAAAATACCACCTGCAAATTTCAATCCTGCAATACGACGCTGTTCAACCGCATGTGAACTCACTTCCATAAATGCGTATTCACAGCCAACCTCCACCATTTCAGCCAATAAAGCATTCAAATGCAAGGCGTCAGGTGTGGTGTGCGTAGCTTCTATTTCACGATCATCCACATAATTACAAACAGTTGAAAGCAATCCAACTTTGTAACCTAATTTACGGAACAGTTGATACAATAACGTAGCAATAGTGGTTTTACCATTAGTTCCAGTCACACCAACTAGAGTTAAATGATGCGAAGGATTACCATAAAAATTGGCAGCCAACAATCCCAAAGACTCATTACTTGAAGCTACTTGCACAAACACTACAGAATCAGGTTTCTCTTCAGGAATAGTTTCACAAACCACTGCCACTGCGCCTTGCTCTATGGCTTTGGCAATGTAATCATGTCCATCAGTAGCCACACCACGCTGAGCGACAAACAAATCACCTGATTCCACTAAACGTGAATCAAATTGAATATTCCGAATAGCGACATCAGCACCCAATTGCTGTTGAATTTCAACGCCTGTTAATAGAGTTTCAAGTTTCATAACTATATTTGATTATTCTATTCTTTTTAATTTCCCATTAGTAAAGTAACCGTCTGTCCTCGCATAGCTTTTACACCGGGCTGCACCGATTGACTTTTAACTTTTCCTCGCCCATATAATTGTACATGCAAACCAACGCGTTCCATTAAATACACCGCATCTTTAGCACCCATACCCACTACGTTGGGCACATGATAGTCGGGCACTTGAATTGGTTCAGTTGTGTAATTTTGTTCAACTTTCACACGCCCCCAAGTTTCACCACGGCTCAAATAATCAAAGCTTAATTCGTCCAAAACTTCCAATAGCGCTGGCGTATTACCCGCCTTAGCAAAAGGTAAACCTGGCACTACTGTATCCACCACATGAGCTTGTACGCTTTGAGCATATACACGTTCGGCTATAGTTCTAAATACACGACCACTCATCAAACCGCCAGAGGGATAGCCATTACGAGGTTGGCGAATAACTACAATGGCTGAATACATCGGTTTATCGGTGGGAAAATAACCACAAAACGACACTTGATGCGTCACAGGTTGACCTTTACCATATTGTAATTGAGCCGTACCCGTTTTACCTGCAATTGAAACATAATCAGAACGAACTGCTTTCCCTGTGCCCTCTTCTACTACAGCTTCTAACATTAATTTTATATCGTGCAACGTAGATGTTGAGCAAATTGAGGAATTGATAGTTTCTGTATCGAATGTTTCCAAAATACGACCATTTTGGCTAATCGATTTTACAAAATAAGGGCGAATGTATTTCCCTTTATTGGCTATGGCATTGTAAAAAGCTAACGTATAAATAGGTGGCATTTGAACCTCGTAACCAATTGACATCCATGGAAGTGCAGTTTTATACCAATTTACATTTTTATCTTTTGGGTGACGAATTTTAGGATGACCTGCGCCAGGAATTTCAATATTCATTGGTTTGCCAAGTCCCATTTTATACAATTGTTCAACAAAAGCACCAGGATTATGAGCAAAATGCTGATCTACTAAACGCGAAACACCAATGTTAGACGAGTGTGCTAACACCTCCTTAACGGTCAACATACCATAACCACCAGTTTTATGGTTGTGGTCAGTCATAACACGATTATACATAGGCCATTTACCTGTTCCTGTATCAATAGAATCAGTTAGTTTTACTAATTCGTTTTCTAACAACACCATTAACGACATAGTTTTGAATGTTGAACCAGGTTCCGACATATCACCTACCGCCATATTCGCAATTTCACGATATTCACCAGGGGCAACCCGCGACATATTGACGCACGCTTTTACTTCACCACTCTTAACGTCCATCAACAAAACACAACCTGCCGCTGCATCTATCTCTACTAACCTATCAACCAACGCACGCTCTGCAATATCTTGCATTTCGATATCTAATGTGGTTGTAATATCCAAACCATCTTGCGGTTCAACCACTGGCACATATACCCAGCGGCTACCAAGCAACTCACATTTCGCTACGCCTGGTTTACCACGCAACAACGAATCGTACGCCAACTCCAAACCAAATTGCCCACCTTTGTCTCCATCACCGTAAATATTCCCAATTGTCCTCGACGCCAAAGAACCAAAAGGTTTAATTCGTTTTACAAATTCACGCTCTATCAAACCACTTGCGTTGCGTCCCTTACGGAATAGCGGAAATTGCTTAACCTCTTTCAAATCCGCATACGTTATTTTTTTCGGATATAATAACAAGTTTCCTTTGCCTGCTTTATAACCTTTTGTAATATGACGACGATATTCTGCTGCCGAGCGATCACCAAATTTACGCGATAAACACAAAGCCAATGAATCTATGTTTTTCTTAAACTCTTGACCATTGTCCTTATGTAACGCTTCAACACGTGTGTCCATATAGAGGTAATAATAAGGAATTGTACTCGCCATTAATTTGCCATCATGTGAATAAATATTTCCTCTATTTGCAGGAAGCTCTTTATCTGGACGCTCTAAACGTTCTGAAACTGCCATCCATTTGTCTTTTTCAACCACTTGAATAAAAACCATCTTAGCAATAGCCAACAAAAACAACACAACCATTAATAAATATACAATGGCAAATCGTACTAATATGGAATGATGCGTTGACGACATACAGCTACTTATCACTTGATAACCACGGCTGGTGGTTCTGTTGATACTTCTAAATTACTCCCTTGTTCACGCAATTTATCGATCACATACGACTGACGACTCATTTGCATTAACTCTTCTGAAACAGTTAAAGATTCATATTTAGCATCTATCAGCTCCTTCTTCAAACGATCAATTTCTCGCAATTGAGCCTCATGCGAAAACCTATTATTTATGTAAAAAAGTGCCAATATCGCTAAAAATAGAACAAATGGTATTTGACGTTGTAACCACTCACGCCCCAAAGCCTCACCCGAAGCCACATCTTTCAGTGAAATTCGAGGACGTTCAGCACGCTCTTTATTTTTCAAAGCAACTCGCTCTTTTATGTTACTAAAAACTCCCATCGTTATTAAAGTTTTTCAGCGATACGTAATTTAGCACTCCTAGCACGAGGGTTTGTATCTACCTCAGCGTCAGAGGGTACAATAACTTTGTTATTCACAGCTTTCAAAGGAACTTTTACTTGCCCATAAAAATCTTTGTCTGGTTCTCCTTCAAAATTACCTGCCTTAATGTAATTTTTAACCAAGCGATCTTCTAACGAATGGTACGTAAGCACCACCAAACGACCTTGAGGCGCCAACACCCGTACCGATTGTTCTAGTAAACTTTTCAAAACATCCATTTCACGATTCACTTCTATACGCAATGCTTGAAATAGTTTGGCCATATCTTTTTTTTCACGTTCGCGAGAAAAAAAAGACTTTACCACATCTAAAAACTGTGATATCGTTTCAAAAGGAGTCACAGCACGAGCCAACACCACCGCCTTTGCAATACGACGTGCTTGTTTTAATTCGCCGTAATAGAAAAAGATATCTGCAAGTTGCTCTTCCGAATAAGTATTCAATACCGAAGCCGCTGTTTGCGAAGCGCGTTTATTCATACGCATATCCAAATCACCCTCAAAACGAAAAGAAAAACCACGTGTATCATCGTCAAAATGATGCGACGAGACACCCAAATCTGCCAGAATACCATCTACCTGTTCTACGCCGTGATAACGCAAAAAATTACTCAAATAACGGAAGTTGCTATGAACAAACGTAAACCGTTTATCAGCCAATGCATTTTTCATAGCATCTTCGTCTTGATCAAAACCAAACAAACGTCCATTTTTACCAAGACGCTCCAAAATAGCACGAGAATGACCACCACCACCAAATGTCACGTCCACATACACACCACTCGGTTTGACATTTAAACCGTCCAGCGTTTCATTTAATAATACAGGCACATGATACATAAACAACAGCAGTCTATTTATTTTTTTTAAAATCAATCAATATTTTTCTTCATCATTTTTTCAGCTAACCGTTTCGCAAAATCATCAGACGACAAGCAAGAACGTTGGTATGTTACCTTATCCCACAAAGCAATGCGGTCAAGCATTCCCACAAAAAGCACCTCTTGCGAAGCACCTATTTGCTGAAAATAGCGTTTCGAAATCAATACACGACCTTGCGAGTCAATGTCCAACCACTCTGCATCGGACACAAACTGCATCAAGAGCATTTGATCATCAGAATTCCACTCGTCCAACTTTTCTTTAAAGTCGGCAACTTTACGATTCCAAACGCCTTCTGGATATAAAATCAAGCAAGCATTATTAGGGTCTATACGCATCACCAAACGCTCCCGCTCACCTTCCGGGAGCTGTTTGCGATAAGATGCAGGAATAAAAATACGCCCTTTAACATCAGCTTTTGCCTCGATATTCCCAATAAATGTTGACATAACACTCCTTATTAGTTATTTTGGGTGTAAAATTACAATATATATTTAAAACTCCCCACATTTCCCCACAAAAAACTTATCAACAGTTTTTTATTGATAAATAAACAATAAAAACAGAGTTATCAACAACTTATAAATACGATAAAAGAACGAATTTAATTTTATAAAAAACTGATTTTAAGAAAATTAAAAAAAATAATTAGAATAATACTATTTAAATGGATAAAAGTGGGGAGTTTTTACGATATATTCCCTCGGAAATATACCATAAATACTTATTAGAAAGACATTTAAGCCAGAAAGCGCCTTTTTATCGAACATCTTATGATTTTCTTAAAAAATATTTTGCCATGCAGAAAAAACATCGTATATTTGCGAGCCTAAAAATAGAACAGAAAACCAATATTAACCTTAATCTATCTGGAGGACTGCGAAATAGCTAAGCAATTGATTAACAGAAAGAAGAACGAAGAAGAACACCGTATTAATGAAAAAATTCGTGGTGTAAAAGAAGTTCGTTTAGTCGGCGAAAATGTCGAAGTGGGCGTTTATTCTATAGAACGTGCACTAGCAATAGCTGATGATTTGGAGCTTGATCTGGTTGAAATTTCACCTAATGCAGAACCGCCTGTATGTCGTGTTGTTGATTATCAAAAATTCCTCTATCAACGTAAGAAGAGAGAAAAAGAGATCAAAGCTAAAACTGTAAAAATGGTGGTGAAAGAGATTCGTTTCGGTCCACAAACTGATGAGCACGATTACAATTTCAAGCTAAAACATGCTCAGTCTTTTATTAAAGATGGTTATAAAGTTAGAGCCTTCGTATTTTTTAAAGGACGTTCTATTCTCTTCAAGGAGCAAGGTGAAGTGTTATTACTCCGTCTTGCAAGTGATTTAGAAGAGATTGCAAAAGTAGATTCATTACCAGTACTTGAAGGCAAACGTATGGTAATTACCTTATCGCCTAAGAGTACAAAGAAATAAAAAAGTTTTTTATTAATTTAATTATACTGAGAAATGCCAAAAATGAAAACTAATTCCGGTGCCAAAAAGAGGTTTGCCCTTACCGGAACAGGAAAAATCAAACGGAAACACGCTTTTAAAAGCCACATTCTGACAAAAAAAACGACTAAACAAAAACGCAACTTAACTCAGACTGATATTGTTAGCCCAGCTGACGAAAAAAGCATTAAGTCATTATTAGCGATCAGATAACTTTTAATAGCAAAAAATTAACTCTAGTGATTAACCGAGTGATTAGCCTAAAGATTCCAACAATGGAACGCTAACATTCAAAAAAGAAAAAATTATGCCAAGATCAGTAAATCACGTTGCTTCAAGAGCAAAACGTAAAAGAATTTTAAAACTTACCCGTGGGTATTTTGGTGCACGTCGTAACGTGTGGACGGTAGCAAAAAATACGTGGGAAAAAGGTTTGCAGTATGCTTATCGCGACCGTAAAACCAAAAAACGTAATTTCCGCTCTTTGTGGATTCAACGTATCAATGCGGCTGCTCGCATGGAAGGAATGTCTTATTCTCAATTTATGGGTGCTTTACACAAATCAGGTGTTGCTATAAACCGTAAAGTTTTAGCAGATCTTGCAATGAATCATCCAGAAGCATTCAAAGCTATTGTAAAAAAAGCTGCTAAAGCGAAATAAGTACAAAACTTATTCGACACAAATAAAAAAAAAGAGAACACTACACGGTGTTCTCTTTTTTTCTATTTATTGTTGTATATTTTATTTAAAACATGCCTTGCCTAATAGCATCTGCTACTTCACTGCCTTTAATGGACTTCACTAACTGTAATGCAAACTCTAACGCATAAGCAGGTCCTTTAGCTGTTACCACACGTTGCGATTGTACCACGTTTTGTTTGCTCAAATGCGCACCTTGTAATTCATGCTCAAAACCTGGATAACAAATAGCCTCTACGCCTTTCAATATGCCTAAACGACCAAACACCAAAGGTGCTGCACAAATAGCTGCCAAAGGTTTTTGTGCCTCGTGGTGATGTTTTAAATGCATGGTGAGCTGTTCGCAATTCGCCAAATTAGTTGACCCCGGCATACCTCCTGGTAAAATCAAATATTCAGCTGTGGCAAAATCAACATCTTTCAAAAGGCAATCAGCAACAACTGGTATATTGTGTGCACCAATAACCGTCAAATCATCAGTAATAGATACCATTTTTACTTCAATCTCAGCACGACGTAAAACATCAATCACTGTTAACGCTTCAATCTCTTCAAATCCTGAAGCTAAAAAAAGATAATTCATAATCACCTAAATTTAATTCAACCTAAATTGATAAGTAATAGTGCCTATAGCCACATCACTACCAGGCGTAAACTTGGTACGCTTGGCTGCTTGAAGCGAAGCATCGCGTAACTCTTTATCGCTTATATTGGAAACGGGATCAATAGAGACGTCTGTAACATTACCTGCTCTATCTACACGAATTTTAACAACAACACGGCCTTCTTGCTGTCCACTATAAGCTGGCTTGGGCAAGCCGCCACTTAATGAACGCCCTGCTAGCGACCACGAATGTCCTCCAGACGAACCTGAACCCGCAGGGTTGCCTTGCATAGCATCGCCAACCGTACTACCACTTCCAGAGCCTGAGGGTTTACCAAACACTCCGGCAGCAGTTTTAGCCTGATCAATCTTGCGTTGATTCTCGGCAGCAATGCGTTGTTCTTCAAGACGTCGCTGTTCCTCCAATAATCGTTGACGCTCCTCTTCTTTACGTTTTTTCTCCTTCTCTTGGGCTGCTAATACCACCGATTCATCCTCCTGAGTCATCAAATCTTCATCGTCAGGAGTTGATACGTCTGAGACAGCGGGTTCTGCAGAAATAGTTGGATCTGCTAACTCCGATTGCCCAAAACCTTCGATTTCTTCGCCAAAACTAACCATAAGGCCTTCATCTATATTCTTTTTAGATACAGAAAAACCAAACAGCAGCAAAATAGCTAACACTATCCCGCAAACAACAACCGTTCCGATAGATGCGTATAGTTCAGATTTTTTCATTTATTTTTCAGCGACTCGAGTTGCAATAACTAACTTCATTTTATTTTGATTGGCAATATCCAATACACGTACAACCTGTTTGTAAGGCACTTCTTCATCAGCATGAAGAGCCACATACAAGGTCGAATCAGCAGCTTGAGCTGCTTTCAATATTGGTTCAAGGCGCTCAAAATCAATATACTGAGGAGCTTCTGCGCCTTCGGCAATACTGAATGACCCATCACGGTCGATACCAACCTTCACGATATTTGCCTTGGTTGCTGTTTTAGCTTTACTTTGAGGCAAATTCACTTTCATGTCGTTTGGTGAAGACATTGTTGAAGCTATCATAAAAAATAATAGCAATAAAAAGATAATGTCTGTCATCGACGACATGCTAAAAGATGCATCAATTTTATTTCTTTTTTTTATAGCCATATCTTACATATTTTGACCAGTCGTCAAGTTATTTTTTACCAGCCGCAGGTTCATTCAATAAGTCCATAAATTCCATGCTACGCATTTCTAAACGACGCATAACTTCACCAACTTTCCCTACTAAATAGTTGTAGGCAAAAAAAGCACAAACGCCCACAATTAAGCCAGCAACTGTGGTTACCATTGCCGTATAAATACCACCCGATAACTGACTCAAATTAACTGTATTACCACCTGCTTGCTCCATTTCAAAAAACGCTTGAACCATACCTAATACGGTACCCAAAAATCCGAGCATGGGTGCACCACCAGAAGTTGTTGCCAATAAACCGAGCCCTTTCTCCAATTTAGCAACTTCAATGTTTCCCACATTTTCAATAGCCACTTGCACGTCACTCATTGGACGACCTAAACGGCTAATACCTTTTTCAATCATACGAGCTGATGGCGAATCTGTATCACGACACAAGTTTAATGCCGACTCCAATTTTCCATCATAAATATAATCTTTGATACGATTCATAAAGGACGCATCTTCTTTAGAAGCTTTGTGCAATGTAATAGTACGTTCTATAAAAATATAGATAGCTAAAATAAACAACAACGCAATAGGGATCATAATCCAACCACCTTTGACAGCCATATCAAAAAAACTCAAAGTGGGAGTAGCTTCTGCTACTGGTGCGGTTGTTACAGGTGCTACTACAGGTGCCGCTGTTGGAACGGCTGCCATCATTGTATCAGATACGGCAGCTACAGTTTGTAATAAAATAGTAAGATTCATATTAATTTAATTTTTTAGATGTTTTAAATTTATCCCAAACAACATTTTTTATAACGCTTGATGGTTTCTTCTAGACCAAAGTAAAGTGCATCAGAAATAAGTGCATGCCCTATAGAGACTTCGGCCAAAAAAGGAATTTGATTGCAAAGATACGTCAAATTTTCCAAACTCAAATCATGTCCTGCATTCACCTCTAACCCAAATTTGCGAGCATGTTCTGCAGCTTTCAAAAAAGGTTCTACTGCTAACTCTGGTCCGTGCGGATAATTAACAGCATAAGGTTCTGTATATAATTCGATACGATCAGCACCTAATGCAGCTGCGCGCTCAATGTTGTACAAATCCGTTCCAACAAAAATAGAAACACGAATACCCTCTACTTGAAATCGTTCCACAATGGGTTTCAAAAAATCAAAGTAACGATCGCAATCCCATCCAGCATTCGATGTAATAGCATCTGGTGCGTCTGGAACAAGCGTAACTTGAGCGGGTTTTACAGCACAAACTAACTCAATGAATTCTGGCGAAGGATAACCTTCAATATTAAATTCAGTAGTAAGTACAGGGCGCAACTCGTACACATCACTTCTACGAATATGACGCTCATCTGGTCGAGGATGGACGGTAATACCTTCAGCTCCAAATTTTTCACAATCAAGGGCTACTTTTATCACATTGGGATTGTTACCTCCACGAGAATTTCGAAGCGTAGCTACCTTGTTTATATTTACACTTAATTTTGTCATTTATTCCTTCCTGTTTGGTTGTTTCATTTACATTTTGTTACTTTGCATAGTGCAATAAACTTACGAACAAAAGTAATCTAAAAAAATGAGAATTGCTATATTTAGTACCATTTATAAAGAAGAAATTGAAGTACCCCTGTGCCAAACTGTCAATTTCTTACTTAAACACGGTGTTGAAGTCTTAATAGAACGTGATTTTTATACGCAAATTGCGAATAAACTAAAAGATTTTCCAGCATGTAAAACTATAAACACAAATGAGCTAAACACAGATTTAGTCATTAGTATTGGTGGTGATGGTACGTTTTTAACAACAGCTGCCTGCATTGGCGATAAAAACATTCCAATCCTTGGCATTAACACTGGTCGTTTAGGTTTTTTAGCTGACGTAGCACATGAGGAAATTGAAACTATTTTACAAGAATTGATCGATGGAGATTATCATGTTGAAGAACGAACAGTTTTAGAACTGTCAACTTCTGATAAGTCTGAAAAAATTTATCCTTTCGCCCTCAACGAAGTAGCTATTTTAAAACAAGATTTATCGTCGATGATTAGCATTCACGCTTCTGTAAATAACGAATTTTTGAATACTTATCAAGCCGACGGCTTAATTGTTGCTACACCAACAGGTTCTACAGCGTACTCAATGAGTGTTGGAGGACCTATATTAGTACCTCAAGCTCAAGATTTAATTATAGCACCAGTGGCTTCGCATAGTCTCAACGTACGCCCACTCATTATTCCCGACTCTTGGCATATTGATTTGGAAATCGATAGTCGTTCAAAAAGTTTTCTCGTTTCTATGGATGGGCGTTCACAAGTAATGCACCAAACTACAAAACTACACATTGCTAAAGCAAATTATACAATAAAAGTGGTGAAACCATTAGAGCATAGTTTTTTTAAAACGCTGAAAAACAAGCTTATGTGGGGCGCTGACAAACGGAATTAAACATCAATGACAAAAGACAAATTACGTATTGTATATATGGGGACACCTGAATTTGCAGTTGCAAGTTTAGATGCACTCGTATCAGGAGGTTATAATGTGGTTGGCGTAGTTACTATGCCTGATAAACCAGCAGGACGCGGTTATAAAATTCAATTTTCAGCGGTTAAGGAATATGCATTAGCACATAATCTACCTTTATTACAGCCTGAAAAGCTAAAAGACGAGTTGTTTTTAGCAGAATTAAAAGCGTTAAAAGCGGATTTACAAATTGTTGTTGCTTTCAGAATGTTGCCGGAAGTTGTATGGAATATGGCACCTATGGGCACCTTTAATTTACACGGTTCTTTACTCCCACAATATCGCGGTGCAGCACCTATCAACTGGGCAATAATCAATGGTGAAACAGAAACCGGAGTTACTACTTTTTTCCTCCAACATGAAATTGACACAGGCGATTTAATTCTACAGAAAAAAATAGCCATTCATCGTACCGATAATGCAGAAACTATACATGATAAGCTTATGGTTTTAGGTGCTCAAACGGTGGTTGAAACTGTAGATCGTATTTTAGATGGAACAGCACCCAAAACACCACAACCCCAAATAGAAATATTAAAAACGGCACCTAAAATTTTCAAAGAAACCTGCAAAATCAATTGGAGTAATTCCTGTGAATCTATTTACAATTTCGTCAGAGGATTATCACCCTATCCTACAGCATGGAGTGAACTTATCAACAAAAACACTCCACCAACTCTCATAAAAATTTACGAAGTAACAGATGAACAAATAGAACATTCACTTCCTCACGGGACGATAATTATAAAGAACAACACAGAGTTTAAAGTAGCTTGCAAAGACGGTTTTATCAACATCTTATCACTTCAATTAGCAGGCAAAAAGCGAATGAATAGTGAAGATTTTTTACGAGGTTATAAAACTGAATTACTGAAACAATTAGCATAAAAAAAGCTGCTTTTAATGAGCAGCTTTTTTTTATTTATTTTCATCGAGCATACGACAAGCAACGTCTAAAATAGTTGTGTCATAAAGTTTTACAAGACCGCCATCGGGACCTGGTTCGATATGCGCACCACAACTTTGACCTTCTTTATAATTTTGGCCTCCAAAATAATTTCGAACAGTTTCTACTTCAAGATGAAGTTCATCGGCAATGCGTTGCATACTACCCGATGGTAAACTGTCTTTGATTTTACGCAATTCGTTAAATGTTATTGTCTTTGTCATGGCTATAAATTTTATGAGATGAATAATTAAGGTTATAATTTCACATGTAAGAATACTTTACTCAATAGTTATCCAGAAGTTTGTTATTTTACTCTGCTAATTTATACGTTTAATTTCAATCTTACAAATTTTTTAGGGATAAAATTTTAAATTTATGCTAAAAAGAGTAAAAACTTATTGCCAACAGCTATAAGTAGCACAGAAATGAATAATACAGAAATAATTAGATAAATATGTTTGTCGAGCTGTTCGGTACTTCTTGATTGTCGACATTCGGGTTTTAGACGTTGCATTAGATAAAAACTCAGCCAACCACAAGCCAATCCAAGCAAAATACCTCCTAAAATATCCAACGGATAGTGTACGCCCAGATAAATCCGCGTATAAACGTTCGCTGTAGCCCAAAGAAAAATAGTCCACGTATATAACTTACGACGAAACAACAACGAAGTGAACAACGCAAGAGCAAAACTGTTAGCAGCATGCGACGAAACAAAACCATAACACCCACCAGTGTACCCATGTACCAACTGAACCATGCCCTGTAAAGTAGGTTCGTGAGTTGGTCGCCAACGTGCAACCAGTGGTTTTATAATTCCAGACGAAATTTGATCTGATAATACAACGGTAATAATTAAAAACAGTAAAACCCACCACGAATTGCGTTTTTCGGTACGGACAATAACATACAATAACATTAATGCCGTAGGAATCCAAATCAACTTTCCACTAAAAATATAAATAAAATTGTCCCAAAATGGCGAATGAAAACTATTGCCCCAGAGCAACAATTGTTTATCCAGTTCTATTAGTGATTCGAACCAAGTCATATACGTTCTATTTGCGAGGTTTTAACCCAACCCACATGTCCATCAGCAATACGAATTTCAAGCCAATCACTTAAAGAACTTTTTATGACAACTTTAGTTCCTTCGTGCAATACAAAAAGCTCTGTCCCACTATCATCAGGTGCACTCTTAACAGACATTGAGCCAACCATCACAATAGCTTCGGCGCGTTCTTCGGATTTGCGCTGCTGCGAAAAACTATAACTCAACGCCACAAAGGAAATTACCAAAAAAACAAGTCCACTAAAAAAACCTACTTTACGCCACGAGCGATGTGATGCAAAAACGTATAGTAAAGCTAACATCAATGCAACTACAAAACTGATAACGCTTATAACGCCCCATTGATTAGCTGTGTACAACTTACCTAAACTTTGAAACCATTGTGTCAAGAAAAACGTGTCAATTAGCTCTATTTTATCTACGATTTGTGTATTTACAAAAGCTAAATTAAATTTAGCATCTTCGTAGTTGGGACGTAACGCCAAAGCCCGCTCATAGTTCAAAACGGCTTTACCTAATTGTCCTGATTTATAACATGCATTAGCATAATTATAGTATAGTTCAGGAGATATTTTATTGGTTTCTAAAATGTGAGCATAAACTTCGGCAGCCTCCTCGTACAATTGAGCTGCATATAAATCAGCCGCTTTTTGGAGTTGATTATCCGCTTTTGTAGAACCTACAACAGTTAACAGTATAACTACCACAAGTTTTATAATTCTTTTCATAACTATTAGCGTTTAATTGTTTCCTCTAACTTAGCAATCATGTCGAGGGTTTGTTTAAATATATGATCCATCGTGGCACGATCGTCATTCGATGGCGCATAACGTACAAATTCACAATCGTCGAGCAAACGAATAAACTTCTCTATATCAGTCAGGTCAACGCCACAAGCAGCTAACTGAGTTGCAACATTTTCTTTGGTTAACTCAGCTAAAGGCAACCCTAATTTATCACACAAATAACCCCATAAAGCCTTTAACAGCTCATCATAAAACTCTTTTTTCGCATCTGCCTTTAGATGTTTTTCAGCTACTTTTAAGCGCTTACGAGCTACCGAACTGGCTTTTTTGTTACGCATTAAAGCTAAATCTGCATTTTCACGAGCCTGTTTTCGGAAAAATAACAACGCCAGTAGAGCAATAAAAAACGGTACTAAATAAGCCAACCAAAATTTCCAAGTACCAATCCACGACTCTTCTAGTTCAGCAAGTTCAAAATCGCTAATATCAATATAACGAATATCAGAGGCGAGCATACGAACTTGTTCTTGATTAGTAAAATTACTTACAGCAGCGCCTTGATTTTCTGAGCCTTTACCAACTTTTATATGATAAGCAGGGAGAATAATGGTTTTGTAACTTTGTGAAGATACATCAAAGTACGAAAACTCTGTTTCTGGAATTTCATAGTCGCCAGCATGACGTGGAATTGCCAGATATTCAATCGTTTTTGTTCCTGAAACACCAGATGTCGTATTAGTAAATGAATTGGTTACTTTCGGTTCATATGTTTCAAAATCGGTTGGGAATTTGATTTCTGGATTTTGCACCATTTTCATATTTCCATTACCTGAAATTGTAACCGTAATTGTAACAGCCTCATTAGCTTTTAATTCTGAAGCATTAACTTTTGATTTCACCGCAAAAGAACCCACACCACCCGAAAAACTGGCAGGTTTAGGCATTGGCAAAGCCGAAACCGAGACTTTCACTGCTGGAGTAGAGAGCGATTTTTTTACCTCTTGATAGGTATCAAAAAAATCATCAAAAATACTGCGTACTTGCGCCTGATTTCTCACACGAACAACTGCATTACAAGTCAATTTCTCAACTTCTAAAGTTCCTGGACGTTGGGGATATAGCAAGTATTGACGCAACACAATAGTATTGTAGTTTTTTCCTTCATAATTTTCTAAGGCATATTGTTTATTTTGTGGAAGATCTACTTCTTGAACAAAAAAACCTTTAAGATCAGGAAATTTAACTTGCTGAATATCAATCAAATCAACTCGAGAGTAAATTTTATACGTTAACACAATATGCTCTTGCTCTCGAACCTTGGTACGAGATATTATAGGACGGATAAATAAATTATCATCGGTAATCTGCTGAGATATAGAAACTTTTCCCCTCTGTTCTTGACTCGTATTAGATGATGAATCAGCAGCTTTGTCGGCAGGCAAAACTTTAATAGTCAACGAGTTGGATTGATAGCGCTCTTTATCGACCACAATAGATGCACTCGGTATATTAAAGGAACCTTCTTTGGTAGGCAATAGTGTGTATGTATAGCGAATTGTAGTTTCAGATAAAGATTTGCCATTAACAAATTGCACACTGTGACTTTGTGATGTAAATGGACCTGCAATAACCTCAAAAGGATTAAATGCTGGTACGCGTAAATCCTTTGCAGACGCATTTACCGTATAAACTAATTGAAATGATTGCCCATTAGCCACAGCTGTTGGCGCACTAGCTGTAAAACTTACATTGTCAGCAAAAGCCAATAGCGCCATCAATGTAGCAATCATTATTAATCCTATTCGTTTCATCTTCACTTCGTAATTAACATTTCTTTTTACCAATCTTTATCAACACGATGACGTTTTGCTTGTTGTGCCTGAGCCTCTTTTACCTTTTTTTGCGTTTCACGCTCATCTTGTTCCAACGCTTTGAGAATCTCTTCTGCGCGTTCTTTTGACATGGTAGATTGCTGCTCTTGCTTTTGCTGTTGTTGTTCTTCCTGCTTTTCTTGGTTGTTTTTATCTTGTTGTTCTTGTTGCTGCTGTTGCTGTTCTTGTTGTTGATTTTGATTTTGATTTTGTTGCTCTTTCAACATATGTTGCGCATACACCAAATTGTAACGCGTATCATTATCTTTAGGGTTGTTACGCAAAGCCTGTTTATACGCCTCAATACTTTTAGCAAAATCACCTGTTTGTAAAAGCGAATTCCCCATATTATGATACGCCTCAGCTATACGCGCTTTGTCTGTTCCTGCTAATGATACAGCAATTTGGAACTGCTCAGCTGCTTCAGTATATTTTTCTTGGCGATACAATGCATTACCCAAATTGAAACTACCAGAAAATGATTTAGAGTTTTTTTCTAAACCTTTACGATAATCCACTTCGGCATCGACATATTTTTCTTTATTGTAAGCAGAATTTCCACGACGCACGTCACCACTCTCTTTTTGAGCAAAAAGAAGAGGCGTTATAGCAAACAGAAGAATAAGAATAGAGAAACGTTTCATAATCAATCGAACCATTTAATTTTATTCAACGCTTTATTCTGACGATTAAAGAGATAAAATTCGACAATCAGCAAAAAGAATGCTATCCAGACAAAAATAAAAAACTTCTCGTCATATTCTGCATACGATTTAGTTTCCAGATTCCCTTTTTGCATATCATTAATTTGTCCTGATATAGCTTTTAAAGCCGTATTTGTATTGTCTGCACGTACATAAATACCCGAACCAGCTTCCGCTATTTGTTGGCACATCACTTCGTTTAATTTAGTAATTACCACATTGCCATCTTTATCTTTGCGAAAACTCATAGTTCCCGCTACAGGAATCGGAGTCCCTTCAGGCGTACCCATACCAATCACATGTACAGTAATGCCTTTTTCACGAGCCAATTTTGCGGCACCAATAGCGTCATCTTCGTGATTTTCACCATCGGTTATAACGATAATAGTACGTCCCGCTTCCGACTCATTTGGTCCAAATGAGCGAATTGCTAAATCGATAGCAGTCCCAATTGCCGTTCCTTGTCGGGGTACCAAATTAGGATTAATCGATGATAAAAACATCTTGGCAGATACATTGTCGCTGGTTATTGGTAATTGAACAAAAGCATCGCCTGCAAACACAATCAAACCAACTTTATCATCTACCATGTCGTCAATCAATTTAGACATAATCAATTTAGAGCGTTCTAAACGATTAGGTTGTACATCTTGCGCCATCATCGAGTTGGAAACATCCAACACAATCACCGCCTCTACGCCCTGTTTTTTTATCGTTTGAAGCTTTGAGCCAAATTGAGGTCGAGCCAACGCCACAATCATCAATACCAAAACCACCATAAGCATGTAAAATTTCAATTGAGGACGTATCGTAGAAACATTGGGTATCAAGCGTCTTAATAAATCAGGATTCCCAAATTCGCTCAAACGTTTTTTTTGCTGATAGGTAACATACACAAACATCGCTACCAGTAACGGAACGACTATGAGTAAATAGAGAAAATTAGGATTAGCAAAACGAAACATATATTTTTAGATATAAATCAACAGGATAAATTCTTATGGTAATCGACGTAAAACGGTATGACGCAAAACAATTTCGGTAATTAACAATAACAGTGCAACAAGCAAAAATGGCGTATATTCCTCATTCTTTTTACTGTATTGATGTACACGTAATTTTGTTTTTTCGAGTTGGTCTATTTCTTGATAAATAAATTTTAATTTCGTATTATCTGTTGCTCGAAAATAGGTTCCACCCGTTAGACCAGCTACTTTACGCAACATATCTTCATCAATGTCAACTGGCAAATTTTGATAACGAATACCATACGGCGTTTGTACCGGGTATGGCGCCATTCCACGTGTGCCTACCCCAACAGTATAAACCCGAATACCAAACGACTGCGCTATTTCAGCTGCTGTAAGCGGTGCCACATCGCCAGCATTATTCGAACCGTCTGTTAATAAAATAATGACTTTTGATTTAGCCTCACTATCTTTAATGCGGCTCACAGCATTAGCCAAACCTAAACCAATAGCCGTGCCGTCTTCAATCATTCCGTATTGTACACCTTGAAATAAATTGACCAAAACAGCGTGATCATTGGTTAGCGGACACTGTGTAAAACTTTCACCTGCAAAAACAACTAAACCTATATTGTCATTAGGACGTCCAGAAACAAATTCTGTTGCTACTTTTTTAGCTGCTTCTAAACGATTGGGTCGTAAATCTTCCGCCAACATAGTTCCCGAAATATCCAAAGCCAGCACAATATCAATACCTTCAGTCGTTTCTGTTTGAAAACTATTACTTAATTGAGGACGCGCTAAAACTATAATCAACAAAGTAATAACCCAAACGCGCAAAACGAATAAAAGATAAAAAAAGTAATGTTTGCGACTTCTGGGCATTTTTAAAAACGGCTCAGTTGTCGAAATCTGCAGGCTTGCATCCGATTGAAATTGCTTGAAAACATACCACAAAATAATTGGTATTAAAATCAGAAGCAACCATAAATATTCTGGATTATTAAATTTCATATACCGACTCTTGCTATTTTATTTCACTGTCACTTTCTTCCGCTTCCTCAGCAACCTGTTTTGTTTCCTCTACAAATTTATAAGCCTGCGAAAGGCTTTTTTCATCTTCTTCTATCAATGGATGATATTTAGCAAACTTGACTAAATCAGCTAGTTGTAAAATATGTTGTAATATCGCAAACAATTCTTTCTGTTCCTTCAATTGAGGTTGAATAGCACGTAAAACTTCTGCTGAAGTTTGCTCCAAAGCGCTAATACCATAGCGACGATGTATGTATTCACGTAACACATCAGTCAATTGTGTATGATAATCCTTAGGACGACCTTTTTGCCACAATTTTTCCTGACGAATTTCATTTAAACGCTCTAATGCTATTTCATAAGCTGAACGCATATCTTGTATTTCCAGTACGTTATCATGTTCTACATGTTGTTTTTTATAACGAAGATACAACCACACTCCCAAAATAATTAAAGCAACAACGCACAGTAAAATCCCTATAACTTGCCAAAATAAAGGCCAATTAAAAGGTGGTGCATATACTGGTTTTATATCGGCTATAGCCTTTTGAGTTGTATCTACTGGAATTGTAAGCACTTTTAACGATAGTGGATTACAATACTGCGTGTCATTCCCCAAAATAAACGGTTGTGATGGAATAAAAAACAAAGCCGAGTCAAAACTGGTAACCAAATAGTGTTGCTTAATCACCAAACTATTTTGTTCATTCAAGAAAGTATCAATCGGTAAACGTTCTACTAGTTCGAGACCTGAAACAATGGTATCTGAAAAGAGAGGAAACTGAACTTTAGCATCTTTTGGTTGCGTCCACTCAAATGTAAGTTTAGCCTGTTCGCCGACATATAAAACCGTTGAATCAATAGCTGCTGACACAGAAAAAGCTTGTGCAAGCACAGGAAATGCCAACACTACAAACAACCACACTGTAATAAGTTTTTTGATGTTCATATTACGATTTTCCTCTTTGTTTAAACAGTCCTATCAACGCTTTAACGTAATCATCTTCGCTCACATTGATCGAAATTGAATCCACACCTGCCTTCATGAATACGTGTTGTAACTTTAAGCGGCTTTCGTCCCATAAGTTTTTATACAACATACGCCAACGACGATCATCAGTATCAATCCACAAGCGTTCACCGGTTTCAGCATCTTTCACTTTCATCAAACCTACGGCTGGTAGTTCTGTTTCACGTTGATCGTACACACGTAATGCAATAACATCGTGTTTACGATTAGCTATAACTAACTCTTCTTCAAATGATTTTGAATCCAATAAGTCAGAAATTAAAAACGCCGTACAGCGCTTTTTTATGATATTTGTAAAATACTTTAAAGCTTGTGCTATATCCGTCCTACTACTTTCGGGTTGAAAATCAATCAACTCCCGAATGATATACAAAATATGCTTACGCCCCTTTTGAGGAGGAATAAATTTTTCAATTTTATCGGAGAAGAAAATAACACCAATCTTATCGTTATTATGAATAGCCGAAAAAGCCAAAGTTGCAGCTATTTCAGTCATAACATCACGCTTGTACTGTTTGCCAGAACCAAAATCATGACTCGCTGAAACGTCAACTAATAACATAACAGTCATTTCGCGCTCTTCTTCAAACACTTTGACATACGGATGTTGAAAACGAGCAGTCACATTCCAATCAATACTACGCACATCGTCGCCATATTGATATTCGCGAACTTCAGCAAAAGTCATACCGCGCCCCTTAAACGCCGAATGGTATTCACCCGCAAAAATATTGCGGGACAAACCACGGGTTTTTATCTCGATACGACGGACTTTTTGTAATAATTGGCTAGTTTCCAAAACGGTTATCTATTAATAATACACTTAATATTATACCTATTCTCTTTTCCTAAAACACTATTTTAAGGTACTTCAACTGCATTTAAAATTTCGTTGATGATTTCTTCTGATGTTAAATTATTTGCTTCAGCTTCGTAACTTAAACCAATACGATGGCGTAACACATCATAAGCTACCGCACGAACATCTTCTGGAATAACATAACCACGACGTTTAATGAAAGCGTAAGCACGTGCAGCCAAAGCCAAATTGATTGAAGCACGAGGCGAACCACCAAATGCAATCATATTTTTCAAGGATTGTAAACCGTAATCTTCAGGAGTACGTGTAGCAAAAACAATGTCAATGATGTAACGCTCAATTTTTTCGTCCATGTAAACTTCACGAACCACCTCACGAGCCTCCAAAATATCTTGGATTTTCAGAATTGACTTTTCAACCGTTTTAGCCTCACCAATATTTTGACGAAGAATCAATCGTTCTTCCTCTTTTTGTGGATAATTTACCACCACCTTCAACATAAAACGGTCAACTTGTGCTTCGGGTAATGGGTACGTTCCTTCTTGTTCGATAGGGTTTTGAGTTGCCATTACTAAAAATGGAGCAGGTAAAGCAAATGTTTCTTCCCCAATTGTAACTTGACGCTCTTGCATGGCTTCAAGCAAAGCACTCTGTACTTTGGCTGGTGCACGATTTATCTCGTCTGCCAAAATAAAATTGGCAAAAATCGGTCCTTTTTTAATAGAAAACTCTTCTTTTTTCTGGCTGTAAATTAATGTTCCGAGAACATCGGCAGGTAACAAATCAGGCGTAAACTGGATACGACTAAAATCTGCGTCAATTAATTGTGCTAATGTTTTAATGGCTAATGTTTTTGCTAATCCAGGAACGCCTTCGAGCAAAATGTGTCCATCTGATAATAAACCAATAAGTAATGATTCTACTAAATGTTTCTGACCAACAATAGTTTGATTCATACCCATTACCAACGCATCGACAAAAGCACTGCGACGTTCAATACGCTCGTTCAATTCGCGAATATCAACAACTTGATTCATGATAAAAAATAGTTATATGTGTTTTAGATAAATTCAAATACAAAATTAACATTTTATGTTAAAATTAAATGTTTAAATGCGTTAAAAAAAAATGATTTACAAATATTTAACACAAAAAAACGACTTATGGACACTTTTTTTCTGAAAACTGTAGTTTTTCTTTTATGAGCGTGTTAAGCTAGTTGCGTTTACTCTTAAAACATGGTACAAAGGGCTTCATAATCAACAAAAAATAAAGCAGGAAATGGATCTCCGTTTTCTGCCTTATTTTTTTATAGTTATAAATCTATTCTTATCCTAAAAATCATTTAGTTCCAACATACTTATCATGTAATTTGCGAGCGTAAACTAAAGTTTCAGGATTTTTCGAATTAATTAATTCTGGATTTAGTTTGGGGATGCGTACAACTGTTCCTACTGTAATGCGATCTGGATGAGTAAACTTATCTTTATTCGCTTCGTAAATATAGACCCAAAAATCTTTGTGTCCATAATACTTTTGTGATATCAATGTTAAACGACCACCGTTAGGCACACGAACATCTGCAATAAATTCCTTATATTCACGAGGTTGGTCAAAAATAGAAGCTTCTTTAACTTGAACTTCCGTAGTAGGTTTTGGCATCTCTTCAACTGGTCCCGCTAATTCTACCTGCTCCTCGAACTCTTTATCTGCCTGCCACTCTTCCACTAAAGTCATAACGGATTCTTGGATCCACTTGCCATAAAAATAGTACACGGCAAAGCCACCCCCGAACAACAAAAGCACTAAAAGAGTCACCCAAAGCCACGTTAATTTGCGCTTTTTGTGCTCTGACACCATGGAAGCATTCTGTGAAATAGTTTCAAACATAGGCTTCGACTCTTCAATGGTTGCAACAGGCGTATAACGATGCTCACTTGCAGAAGTTTCTGTTTCAAGCGTTTCATACTTCACGACTTCTGGTTCTAATTCCACTTCAACAACAGGCTCTTTTACTGGTTCTTCAGATAATTCAGGATCATTGATTGTAGATAAAATACTTTGAATTTCCACAGCTTGTGAAGCCAATTTTTGTAACGGAACATCTTTTTCTACTTCTGGTCTATTTATAGGTTTACCAGGCATTGCAGTAGCCTCGAGATGTGCAAAGGGTTCATTTACACGATTTTTCAAGCTTGTTTCAGGTGTAAACACCACCTTGTAGCGTCCTGTAATTTCAATAGGAGAACCATCTTGCACATTTACACTTCTACGTGGCTCAACCCATTGTAAACGAAACGTACCCAATCCTGATATTTTGACCAGTTTATCATTCAATAAAGCTTGCTGAAACACCTCTTGAAGTGTATCAACAAAAACCTCTGCATTTTTTTTAGTGATTGCAGCGCGATCAGCCAAAGCGTTCGCTAAATCAGAAGTATTTATTTTTTCGCCGCTCATGATTGTGGGTAATTTTTAAGTTTGTCTTTAAATGTGCTGGTAACACGAAATGCTGGCGTTAATCGCTGAGGCACCAAGATAGATTGTTGTGTCGCAGGATTCACGAACACGCGCGATTCCCGTTTACGAACTTCAAGTACACCAACGCCAAGAAAAGCGACTTGATTTCCTTCGGTTAACCGTACATTAATTTCCTCAACAAATGCATTCAAATACGCCGCCGTATCTTTTTGAGTGATACCTAATTTCTTAGATAGTTCTGCCTGTAATTCTTTGTTATTCACGACAAAATATATTAAATTAAAAGATGGTGCAAGTTACATTATTTTTTTGATATATACCAACTTACAATTGAATTTCTCCATACAAATCAAATGTTTCTGCATGGGTTATAGTAATTGGATATAAAGAACCTATTTCCAATGCAGAATTAGATGCTATAGGAATCAAAACTTCACCATCAACTTCGGGAGAATCATATTCAGTACGACCAACAAAATAGTCGCCTTCTTTACGATCAATCATAACACGCAAAGTTTGACCAGTTTTTTGTTCGTTTATTTCAGCAGCTATGACTTCTTGAATTGACATTATCTCATCTACACGCTGCTGTTTGACATCGAACGGAATATCGTCCACATAATTTTTATTAGCATACGTTCCCTCCTCATCTGAATAAGCAAAGGCTCCTAACCGCTCAAAACGAATATCACGTACAAATTGTTTTAACTGCTCCACATCATCTTCTGTTTCACCCGGATGACCAAGTAATAGCGTAGTTCTCAAATGAATTCCGGGAACTTCATCACGCAAACGACACATCAAGTCATACGTCTGCTGAGATGTTATGTGTCGGCGCATTTTAGTCAATATATTGTCTGAAATATGTTGTAATGCAATATCTAAATAGTTACACACATTATCACGCTCACGCATAACACGTAACAAATCAAATGGGAATTGCGTAGGATACGCATAATGTAAACGAAGCCATTCTACACCTGGAATATCGGATAGGCGTTCAACTAATTCTGGTAATTTGAGCGACTTATACAAATCCATTCCATAATAGGACAAATCCTGCGCTATAATTTGAAATTCCTTGACACCTTGAGAAGTCAACCAACGTATTTCTTGTTCAATTTCCTCCATTGGACGACTTTGATGGCGACCTGTTATAATTGGAATAGCGCAATAAGAACACATACGGTTACATCCTTCCGAAATTTTAACATAAGCATAATGAGATGGCGTTGTAATAACTCGTTCTAACTGAAAATCAGGTTGAAATTGTTTTCCTAAATCTGCCACTAATTGATTGTAATTAAACTTACCGTAAAATTTATCGACTTCGGGAATTTCAACTTGCAACTCTTTCAAATAACGCTCTGACAGACACCCCATCACAAATAACCGCTTCAATTGTTTGCGTTTTTTACGATCAGCAAATTGAAGAATCATTTCAATGCTTTCCTCCTTAGCATCTCCAATAAAACCACACGTATTTATCACCACAATATCACCATCTGGCTCCGGCGTATCGTGACGAACAGTATAGCCGACCGCTTGCATTTGCCTCATCAAACGTTCGGTATCTACCAAATTTTTAGAACACCCTAAAGTTATAAAATCTATAAGTGCCATCGATCTTAACCGAGTAAAGAATCAACAAATTCCTCTTTATTAAACAGCTGCAAATGCTCTAAACCTTCACCCAAACCAATGTACTTTACAGGTATTTTAAATTGGTCTGAAATACCAATAACAACACCACCTTTTGCTGTGCCATCCAATTTGGTAATCGCCAATGCTGTAACCTGAGTTGCTTTCGTAAATTGCTTTGCTTGTTCAAACGCATTTTGTCCCGTAGAACCATCAAGTACCAAAAGCACTTCATGCGGTGTATCGGGAACGACTTTACTCATCACATTGCGAATTTTGGTTAACTCATTCATCAAGTTTACCTTATTATGTAAACGACCTGCCGTATCAATAATAACGACATCTGAGTCATTAGCTTTAGCTGACATTAACGTATCGTAAGCCACAGAAGCTGGATCTGCGCCCATTTTTTGTTTGATAACAGGAACTCCAACACGGTCGCCCCAAATAGAAAGCTGCTCAATTGCCGCCGCACGAAACGTGTCAGCTGCTCCTAAATAAACTTTTTTACCCGCTTGTTTAAATTGATAAGCCAATTTCCCTATTGTAGTAGTTTTGCCAACACCATTCACACCAACAACCATTATTACATAAGGTTTTGCTGGTAATTCAGATGTAAAGTCCTGAACAGTTGTTGACTCATTTTCAGTCAACAATTTGACTATTTCATCCTTGAGAATGGCATTTAATTCGGCAGTGTTAACATATTTATCATGAGCTACACGCTCTTCGATACGCTCAATAATACGCAACGTTGTTTCGACGCCAACATCCGAAGTAACAAGAGCTTCTTCTAAGTTGTCGAGCACCTCGTCATCAACGCGCGATTTGCCTGCGACAGCACGTGTCAATTTATTAAACACATTTTCCTTAGTTTTTGACAAGCCTGAATCAAGCGTCTCTTTCTTCTCTTTACTGAAAAATTTAAAAAATCCCATTATCTTTTTTTATAAATGTTTTAAAAACAAAAATAGTATTTTTATCAATTATTTCAATAAAAAAATCCTCATATCTTCGATACAAGGACTCTTTTATTATTACAAAGATAATAATATCTTATTTAGCGAAAAAATCTTTTACTTTTTCGTTTAATACCATCTCTTCTTGGAAGACATAAGCTCCTGTTTTAGGTGATTTCACCATTTTGATTACCTTGGTGTAACCACGACTGTCAGCTTTTCTTAACGATGCAACCGCTTTCTTTGCCATAGTAGTTTATCTTATTTAATTTCTTTGTGAACAGTTACTCTTTTCAAAATCGGATTATATTTTTTAAGCTCTAATCGCTCAGTCGTATTTTTACGATTTTTTGTAGTAATATAACGCGAAGTTCCTGGCATACCACTGTCTTTATGCTCAGTACACTCCAAAATTACTTGACCTCTTGCTTCTTTTGATTTTTTAGACATTGTTATTCTCTCCTAAAATTAAGCAATAATACGAATATTTTTCCAATCGCAATAGCCTTTAGCTACAGCATCTTTAAGTGCTGCGTCTAAACCTTTTTTATTGATAGTACGAAGGCCTGCAGCTGAAACCTTAAGGCTAATCCAGCATTCTTGTTCTACATAGTAGATTTTTTTAGAAAACAAATTCACATCAAAAGTGCGTTTTGTGCGACGTTTAGAGTGTGAAACATTGTTTCCAACCATTGCCTTTTTACCGGTAATCTGACAAATTTTTGACATTTTACTATTATATTTTTGCGTTTTACATTCCCCAAAAAGAGTGTGCAAAGGTAATATATTATTTCCTAATGAACAAGTCTTTTGAAAATATTTTTCAAAAAAGGTAAAAAAACCAATACCTTTTTCTACTTAACACCAATACCTTCATATACAAAGCCTTCTTCACGCAATTCTTTACCATCGTAAATATTGCGTCCATCAATGATAACATTCCCCTTCATAGCATCACGTACAAGCGACCATTTTGGAGCACGGAACTCTTTCCATTCTGTCACTAAACACAGAGCCTCCGCATCTTTAACTGCATCATAAATATCAGAAGCATAATACACGGTATCTCCTAATTGCTTGTGAGCTTCTTCCATAGCTATCGGGTCGTAAACTTTCACTTTACAACCAGCACCCAACAACGCTTTTATAAGAACAACAGATGGAGCTTCACGCATATCATCTGTATTTGGTTTAAATGATAGCCCCCACACAGCAACGGTAGCACCCTTCAAGGTGTCTAAAGGAATATATTTTTGTAATTTGCGAAATAAAATTGTTTTTTGCGATTCGTTAACCGACTCAACTGCCTGCAATACTTTCATGGGTATGCCGTACTCATTCCCTGTTTTAATCAAGGCTTTTACATCTTTCGGGAAACAAGAACCCCCATAGCCTGAACCAGCATATAAGAATTTAGATCCAATACGTGCATCCGAGCCGATCCCCTTACGCACCATATTTATATCGGCACCAACCTCATCACATAAATTTGCTATGTCGTTCATAAAACTAATACGCGTAGCCAACATGGCGTTTGCGGCATATTTTGTCATTTCAGCTGAAGCTACGTCCATAAAAATAACACGGAAATTATTCAATAAAAAGGGACGATATAGACGTGACAATACTTCTTTTGCTTTCTCTGAATCTACACCAACCACTACTCTATCAGGAGTCATAAAATCTTTAATAGCATCGCCTTCTTTTAGAAACTCCGGGTTTGAAGCGACATCAAATGAAATATCGACACCGCGTTTATCTAATTCTGCTTGAATGGTTTGTCGTACTAATTTTGCTGTACCTACTGGAACTGTACTTTTATCAACAACCAAACAATATTGTGATAAATGTTCACCTATTGTTTTTGCTACTTGCAACACATATTGTAAATCAGCACTACCATCAACACTTGTTGGTGTTCCGACTGCTATAAATAATATATCAGCATGAGTTAATGCGTCGGGCAAAGAAGTTGTAAATGTCAAACGACCTGCATCCGAATTACGTTCAACCATGTCATCTAAACCGGGTTCATAAATAGGAATTTCTCCTTTTTTTAAGCGTTCTATTTTAGCAGTATCAACATCGACACACTGTACGTGCATCCCCATTTCAGCAAAACATGTACCCGAAACTAAACCTACATAACCCGTTCCTACAATTACTACATTCATCTTTTTTATATTTATTTTGTTTTATTTTCTTCAAAATCGGTCTGAACATAATAGCTACTATTGTTGCCATACCCATAACCATACCCATAACTTCCCATCTGTTTCTCATCAATATCGTTTAAAATAAGATATACATTAGGAATTTTATCAGCTTTTACCTGAGCGACAAATCGTTTAAAGAAAGTTTTATTTGTTTTACCACTACGGACAACAATTAATGTTATATCAACTAACCTAGACAATGAATAAGCATCTGCTACCAAACCCAATGGACTTGTATCTATTACAATGTAATCATATCTGGTTTTTAATTCGGTAATAATATTTTTCAATTTTTCAGAACGTATCAACTCTCCCGGGTTTGGAGGTATAACACCACTCAACAAAACATCAAAACCTATAGTTTCATCTTTTATAATAGCTTCATCTAAAGTAATGTCGCCAACTAAATGGTTAACCAGCCCCTTATTATGTTTGTGTAACAATGCTGCCACACTTGGTTTGCGAAAGTCGAGGTCAATCAGCAATGTTTTTTTGCTAATCAAACTATAAACTCCTGCAAAATTAGCTGCAAAATAAGTCTTACCATCACCCGATTCTGCCGAAGTCACCATAATACACACAGGAGCTTTACGCTGTGCAACAAATTCTATGCGAGTGCGAATAACACGCAATGATTCTGTAAAAGCAGATTTTGGAGCCAAAGTTGATAAAATTGCCTTATCACTATTGGTATGACGAACACCCCCAATTATGGTAAACTTAGTGAGCTTTTCAATATCTTTTTCTGTGCGAATTGTCACATTTAATAATTCACGTAAAACAACAAATGCTGCAGGAATCAACAATCCTATAATCGCAAACATCATGTAGGTTTTCGATTTCTTATCACCGTTAACCAACGAAATAACACGTGCTTTTTGTAAAATGGAATTATCTGGACTATTAGACGCTTTACGTATTTGAGCTTCAGAGCGTTTTTGAAGTAAAAAAGTGTAATAATTATCATTAATCTTATAATCACGCTCCATATTAATCATGGCGTTTTCTTTCTCGGGCAATTGACGACTTTCTGCCAAAACCTTCTCATATTGTTCATTGAAGCTCGTCCGATCCAAATCGTACACGCTACGCACATTACGCAACACCTCAAGCAACATATTTCGCACCTTGTCCATCTGCCTTGTATAACGCTCATAATTAGGGTTTTTAGGTCCTAAATCGGTGCGTTGCAATTGCAATTCATTATATTGGCCAACTAAGTCGAGTAAAGTCGGATCTGAAACACCTATACTAGAAGGTGCAACCAACACGTCTTCGGTTATGTTATCTCTTAAATATTTAGACAAATATCTAAAATAACGCTCTTTTTGGTCGAGCACCATGCGCTGTTCGTCTAAAGCTACCAATTTAGAAAGCACACTACTCATATAGCTGTTAACGTCAATAATATTATTGTCGCGACGAAATTCACGTAAGCGTCCCTCTGATTCTGATAGCGAAGTAGCTATTAAGCCTAATTGCTCATCAATAAACTCGATGGTTCGGATAGCCTCTGCATTTTTCTTACCTAAGTTATTAGCCAAAAACTCATCAGCTAAAGCATTCAAAAAGTCCTGATCTCGTGCGATATTGTCTCCTACTAATGTTGAGCTAATTACAGATGACATTTCACCTACATAACTTAATGACAAACGTCCAGCAAACTCACTTTCCAATGATTCAATTGTACGAAAGCGAAGTAAAAACTTACCGCCGTCAACTAAATTACGCTTATGCACCGTAGCAAATAAAAGTGAATGTTCAAAAGGAACACCAAACTTTCCTTTGATTACAATCGGTTTATCACTTTCTCTATCCGCTGTGAGCGTAAATGAAGCTTCATCAATTATGTGACACTCAAATTCATAACCATACGCACGTTCATCTAAATATGCCAACTCAATGTCGATAGGTTCTCTACCATATAAACTATTGGTTTTAAAGCGCCCGCGTGTATAATAATCTACACCCAATGGTAATTTATTTAGTGTTTGGCGAATTAAATCATAAGAACCTAATAACAGTAATTGGTTGTTACTATTTCGATAGCTATTATTCACACCAAAACCCTGCATAAAATTGTACTGATTAGCAGAATTATCTTCTATAACAATTTTGGTTTCTGTAACATACTGTGGCACCCAACTACGGTTTTGAAAATAAGCTATCCCTAGAGCTATAATAACTCCAGCGACAAACAAATACCAATTCCGTAGAAAACGTATAACCCACTCCATGAGGTTAAATGACGAAGCATCTTCATCATCAAACATGGGCCGATTGGGTTGAGTGTTTTCAGGATAAGAATATTCCATAATTTCAGAATTTATTTAGTTGCTATATTCCACACTGTTAAAAGAAGAGTTATAGACGATGTTATAATAGATAAAAAATTTGAATATGAATTCACTGCCCAAAAACTTTTCTTCGTAACATCTACATAGATAACATCGTTAGGATAAACATAGTAGTACTCTGAATCAATTAAACTTTTCGACCTCAAATCAAATGATACTATTTTAGTGCCTTCTGGTGTTTCTCTGATAATTTTCACCGAACCATAATTACCAGATTCATTTAAACCGCCCGATAAAGCCAATGCTTGATAAATAGTCAAGCGCTCTTTATAAATATTAAAATAACCCCGACCAGCATCACCAATAACACAAAACGTACTAGTGGCAAGAGCCAATTTAACTTGCACATCGGGGATATAGGGTTTTAACTGTTTTTGAACGAACAATTCTGCCTCTTCAAGTGTAAGACCAACCAATGGTACTTTACTTAAAAACGGCAAATCCACAGTTCCATCAGGATAAATACGATACGAATAAGTTTGATTTAGACTCACAGTTTGCTGTGCACCAAACATGTCTGCTGATTCTTTATTAGAAGTGACAATTCGTAATGTCAACTCATCATTAGGCTGTAATTTATATTCCCGATAAGCCCCTTGACTGTATACTGGCAATCCGTCTCTTTCTTGCAATAAACCAATACTTCGATTGGTATAACACGATGCAAATACAAAAACAACCGCTACGCAAATTATATATTTGAATCCTTTTATCATGGCTTAGAAAATCGCATTATCAATTCATAAACGAACCATCCTAATGATAAAGTAGAAATCACGAGCGACATCGCTCCTGTAAAGTGAGACACTCCGAAAAATTTAGCATTGTCAAAAGGCACGTAGATAACATCATTAGGTTGGATATAATAAAACTCCGAGTTGATAATTGACTTACTACGTAAATCGAATGTCTTAACAACCGTACCATGTTCCGTTTGACGAATAATCTGAATTTTACTACGTTTTGCATACAGTGACATATCACCACTCATTGCTAAGGCTTGAAAAATAGTCAATTTCTCTTTAGGAATAGAATAGCGACCTGAACCAGATTCACCCAAAACAGAAAAAGAACGATTCGACAACTTAACGTCAACAGAAAAGGCGGAAATAGATTCACGTAAAACATCCTCTAGCAAAAATTTCACTTCGCGTGTAGTTTTATTCAACACGTGCAACTTCCCAACATAGGGATAATTAATAGTTCCGTCTTCAGCTACTAAATAGAGTAAAAGTCGCGCATTAGCATTGTCTCCTATTTGAGCGGCCTGAGAACTACTAATGCCACCATTGTACGTCGCTATATCTTCTGGATTGGGAGAATAAATACGAATATAAAGATAATCTCCTTTTTGTAGCTTATAGTCCTCGTATTCCACAGAATCAGCATACTGTGGTATGCCAGGCCCCGTTTGAAGATAATTCAAACGCTTAGTTGTCATACAAGCAGACAACAAAAATAGCAGTGGTAAAAAAAACAGTAATAGTTTGCTTTTCATAATTATTGCGCAAATTTCTCCACAGTAGTCTGCAAAGATAAAGCTTTTTTCTAACTTTCTTAAACTTCACTCCAAAAAACTCACACCAAACTAGCGCTAGAAGATTTTTTGAATACTATTAACTCTTTTAACGCCCGGATTCTTTAATATAATTTCTTAAAACTTGATTAAAATCATAAGCCTCTAACAGACTTTCCAATGTCATATGCATACGATATCGCCAGCTATGAAGTGAATTTGAAGGTACATTAATGCGTTCATCATTAGGATTTTCACGGCGCAATTCTGGCGACATCCCCATTAAATCTTGCCATTGAAAAATCGCCCACATGGCTGGTGAATACAGATGTTGTACTACTACATCACGGTTTACCCACCATTCGCAGAAATAAGGAGCTTTGCCCCCATGTCCTAATTGGGAATTGTAAAAACGTTGTGCCACACCATAATCTTCTTCCCACCAACCACGAATAGTACTCATATCATGTGTTGAAGGTGTTACCACCGACAAATAAGGAGCATCAGCAGGATGAAAAAATTCTATTTTATCGTCTTTAGGCGCACGTTGAATCTCTAAACTTAATATACTCAACTCTTTCATAACAGAAGTAACACAATGTGTCATCATGCCTAAATCTTCACCGCAAATCAACATATTAGATGCACGTTTTAATGCAGGCAATTTACGCATCCCTGACTCGTACCAAAACGCATCTTGGCGACGGTAAAAATAGTCAACAGACAACTCACGGAACACTCGTTTTTGATGTTCGTTTAATGCATGAAACGTGGACAACGACTCCAATCCATAACGTGGATAATATTGTCGTCCATGACTATCTGGGACTTCAAATAGTAACACGTTTGAAATTAAATCAAACAAGCCCCATTTAACACGTTCTGAAATTTTTCCTGATTCAAATAACTGTTTTACATACTTTTGTGACGTGTACTCTTTTTTCAGCCTATAAGCAAACCCATGCACAATGTCTAAACAGTTTTGACGCACCCAATCTGCTTCTTCGCCAAAATTTTCCCATAAAATATGGTCGGTAATGTAGGGTTTTGTGAAACGTTCATAATCAAACCAAACACCGCGACTCTCAAATTCATCTACATACAGTGGGATTGAAGGATTTAAATAACCCATGATTCCCTCTTCCTGTTCCATAGGAATTTGCCAAATGCGGAAAAATCCCAAAATATGATCAATACGAAACGTATCAAAATAACACGACATTTGTTGAAAACGTTTTTTCCACCAATCAAAATCTGTACGCTCTATCACGTCCCAATTATAAGTTGGTAATTCCCAGTTTTGACCTTTTACAGCAAACATATCAGGTGGCGCACCAGCTTGCATATCCATATTAAATAGTTCTGGAGCAACCCACGTGTCCACACTATTACGATTAACACCAATCGGAATATCACCTTTCAATACCACACCTTGCTCATGCGCATACCGAACAGCTTCTTGTAATTGCAAATGCAGTTGATATTGTGTAAACCAATGCACAGCGACCTCGTCAAACCAAGCGTGCGTGGGCTCCATTAAAGGCGCTACTTTCGCTTCGTTATAAACAGCAAAATCATTCCATTGACGATAATCGCACGTTTTAAATTTATCGCGCAAACAACAGTAAACAGCGTAAGGTTTAAGCCAATAAGCATTATCTTTGAAGAATCGATTAAAATTTTCGTCTGTCAAGAACTCTTTCTTTTGCAGTAAATATGCTTCTTTGACGTAATGCAATTTATAGGTAATAACCGACATAAAATCCATTAACGGAAGAGCATTTAAACGTTTCTGTTCGTTCGTATATTGTTTTTGTAATGGATGTGTTTTAGGCAGTTGAATTCGTTCAAGATTTAAGAATAACGGATTAAGTGCAAAAGCAGAAATTGCCGCATAAGGCAACACGTCTGCATCAGAATGAGTTCCGATAGTATCGTTAAGTGGTAACACTTGAATCAACTTCATACCAACATATTTTGCCCAATCAATCATCAATTTTAAATCGACAAAATCGCCCACTCCAAAACTCTTTTCAGAACGCAAACTAAAAACAGGAATACTTACACCAGCACCATGAAATGATTGATTGTCAAGTCGTGCGAATGTATCGGTCACTACCACTTGTCCTTTTTTCGAAGCACCCGGCACTATACGATTATCACCATATTCAAAACGACTAAACTTTTTAGAATCAGTATTCCAAACTCCGTATTTATAATGCACATCGCCCTTTTCCTTCGACAAATCAACTGACAACTTCCACGATGTTTTATCGTATGTCATCAGCAATGCTTTATGCGTATCCCAGCTACCTAAAACCGAACAATTACCAAGCAAGCAAAGCACTTCATTCAATTTTAACAATGGTGCTTTCACCCTAAATACATGTGTACTTGTTTGGTGAGATTTAGTACCTTCAAAAGCATCTCTTTTGAGCAAAACTTCTTGGAATGGAGCTGTTAAAAACACGTTGTCCAATACCGAAACGCTATTCCAAGCATCAATAAATGTAAGTTGCGTAAACTCTTTTGGATTGATTGAAACACTACGCCCTTCGCCCCACTCCCATATCTCAGTGTGACTATTTGCGTTCTTTACAAAATAACGATATTGAAGTTCCTTAGTAGTTTTCAACATAACGGGCAAAACCAACTCCCACGTTTCTGAAGGCACAAAGTGCATCGGAACTGCTTTTTCGACATCGTTATTCCCTAATTCAGGAATATTACCAACCACATATACATTCTGTCCCCAACGGGTAAAATAGGAGATTTTAAAGTGTAGTTTCATTGAGCAAAATTATTTTAGTTGGACAACACATTTTTTATACCTCCAAAGATACTCTTTTTTTATTCTCGATAGACTTAATCGACAAAAAAAATGACATAAAAAAAACAGAATCACACGCTAGCGAGAAAATTTTCATACTTTTTATTGGTCACAACATTAAGAATCTGTATCTTTGCGAGAAGTTATTCAATAAGATAAGATTCAAACCTCAGTTATATGTCTGCACTACCCTACAAAATCTTTTCGGGGACGAAAAGCCGATATTTGGCAGAAAAAATCTGTAAGCATCTTGATTGCGAATTAGGTCAAATGAAAGTTATGCGTTTTGCCGATGGCGAATTTGCAGTTTCATACGAAGAGACTGTACGCGGACGCTACGTGTATCTTATCCAGTCAACTTTTTCTCCTTCGGACAATTTAATGGAGCTATTATTGATGATTGATGCCGCTAAAAGAGCTTCTGCTTATAAGATAGTAGCCGTAATACCCTATTTTGGTTGGGCTCGTCAAGACAGAAAAGACCAGCCGCGCATCTCAATTGGCGCTAAACTTATGGCCGACTTGTTGAGTTCTGCTGGTGTCGACCGCGTCATCACTATGGACTTGCACGCCGAACAAATCCAAGGCTTTTTCGACGTTCCTGTTGATCACCTATACGCATCAACTATTTTTATTCCGTTTATCAAAAAACTGAACTTAGATAATTTAGCTATTGCTTCACCTGATATGGGTGGTTCAAAACGTGCTAACTCATACGCCAAACACCTTGGCGCATCATTAGTATTATGCCATAAAACACGTGACAAAGCCAATGAGGTTGCCCAGATGCGTATCATAGGCGATGTTGAAGGCAAAAATGTTATCATTGTAGATGATTTGGTGGATACAGCAAGTACTTTATGCAAAGCAGCCGATTTAATGATTGAAAATGGCGCAAAAAGCGTTCGTGCAGTAGTTACTCACCCAGTGATGTCGGGCAAAGCTGCTGAAAACATTATGAATTCAAAAATGGAAGAGATTATCTTTACCGATTCAATACCATTTGATCCAGCACTATGCCCAAAAGCACACATTATATCCATTTCAGAAATTTTTGCAGATACCATTTCTAGTGTGTATAACAATCAATCTATCAGCTCACATTATCTACTATAAAATACTCGCATAAACAACACAGTAAAAAAGGATATTCTTGTTGAATATCCTTTTTTATTATACAGTTATCAACACCACTTAAATCTTTAAGTTCAATCCAATAAAATAGGTACGTGGTAATGATGGACCATAAAGATAGCCAGCATCACGGTTGATACCTTTATCTATATCAGTTTGAAAACTATCCAAAACGTTTTTAACACCTGCATTAATCTCAAGCGTATAAAAACGGTACAGCGGAATTTCATAACCCAATTTCACTCCTAAATCCCAAAATGGCGTAGTTTTCACCTCTTCATCTTGCGTTACATAACCAGCAAAATGTTGTACCAACATAGAGCCTGTATATTTACCAGAAACAGAAATAGAGAAGCCTTTTAATGGATTGACATTAACCAACGTATAACCATAACTATCTGGTGTACGGAACATGCGTTTTTGAGGCACAATACTCGTATTACTAGACCATTGTACAGGATCAATATAACGACTTTGTTGATATGTGTAACCTAGTTGCAAGGTAAGTAACTTGCGATACGAGAGCTTTCCCTCCACGTTAAGTCCAACTACACGTGCACCCGAAGCGTTCGTTCTCAACAATAGCAAATTACCCGCAGCATCGTGCCCTTGTTCTTCCAAGGTGAACACATCATTGAGTTGTGTAAAAAAACCTTCCAACGTTAAGTTTGCATACCATTTCCCCCATGTTTTATACATGTCAATAGACGCACTCACGCTATGAGCATATTCAGGTTTTAAGTTAGGATCTAATGAAATAAGCGACACTTCGCCCCCTACTGCACCAACATGCAAATCTTCCTCGTATGTTTGAGGCGCACGATAACCACATGAGTAACTTGTTCTTAAAATGATATTGGCGATAGGTGTATATCTTAAATTAACACGCGGAGAAAACACTGGTTTATCTATAAGACTATGTTTTTCCAAGCGTGCACCAAGCAAAAAACTGAGCGTTGAGTTTTTCCACTCATTTTGCAAATAACCACCGTATAGATGAATTTGTTGATGTAAATCACGATTATAACCCATAATTTGATCGTGCAATTTATTATATGAATACTCTATTCCAGCACTCAAATCGGCAGGCATAAACAAAAACTTATTCATCGAAAAACGATATTGCGCTCCCACAACAGCAGTTATATCGTGCGATTGCCCATACGCATTCATATCTTGTTGCGTTCCAAAATAGCTTTCACGCTCAATGTGTTGAGAGGAAACATAAGTCGATACAAAATGTTTATTATCAGGCGTAAAATAATCGAACTTCAAACTCCCCGCATCAATATGATGTCGCAACTGTTCTGCAATATCAGCTTCATGCGGAGGACGATCCAATTGGTTACCGCCACGCCTAAACTCTCCTAAGTGGTGATATTCAGCTGTTAGTTTTGAATAATTACCAGTTTTAAAATAACTTCTAAATCCGAGCGTAGAACTATTCAGCATAGGAATTTCTGAAAATCCGTCTTTGTCACGGTCATAAGCATCTCTATTGCGATGAACACCAAATAGAAAAACACCAATTTTAGAATCAGAACTCACAAAGGAACCATTTAATGTGGTGTTGACATCAAGCGATTGGGCACCAATATAGTTGGTATGATTAGCAACATTCACGAAATTACGTACAGGTTCTTTTGTAATAATATTTACCACCCCGCCGATAGCATTAGCTCCAAACAGAGCAGAACCGCCACCACGAAGTACTTCTACACGGCCAACCATACCAGCAGGAATTTGTTCCAAACCATACACTGAGGCTAACGAGCTAAAAATAGGGCGACTATCCATTAAAATTTGCGAGTATTGTCCTTCTAAACCATTAATACGCAGCTGTGGCACGCCACAATTTTGACACGCCATTTCTACACGTAATCCGGTTTGATAATCAAGTACTTCGGCAAGATTATTGGATGACGTCGTTTCAAAAACAAGAGGCGAAATCACATTTACAATAGTCGCAGCTTGCTTCTGCTTAGTTTCGTATTTATTAGCCGTAACAACCACATTATCAATCAAAAAGGATTCTTCTGTCATTTCTACATGGAGTCCCAACGTACTCTTCTCTTTAACAGTAACTACACGTTCTTCAGCTGTATAACCTACCATGGAAAAATGTAATGTATGTTCGCCTACGGGTACATTCGTAAGCAAAAAATGCCCTGATTCATCGGTTGTGGTACCAATAGAAGAACCTTTGATTTGAATATGCACAAACGGAATATGTTCGTTACTAACTGCATCAATAACGTGCCCTGTAATATGAGCATCTGTAAGTTCTGACCATTGTCCTTTAGCATGACGATGTCGACTTGGCTGTGCATACATTATAGAGGATACAGACGTAAAAAGAAGTACTATCATGAGATAGTATAATGTATTTTTTTTCATTGAGTTGTAATAATTAGTTAATAAATAGTAATGAAAAGTCAAGTGCAAACTTACTTTCCCATCAAGAATATCTTTTTAAAAAACTTTTTTATTAACAACTAGGAGGAGCACGGAGAGGAGCAAGAGGATTATAAAAACGAAGGTTATAAAACGAATCACGTTTAACAACAAGAATGCGTATAACATAACGAAAAACCGAAGCAAAAACCGAAGCAAAAGCTATGGTCACAGCTAACGAAAAAGTACGAATTAAATTAAACTCAGCGGAAGTGTGCTGATGTTGAGCGCTGGAATAGGGGTGCGAATGCACAACAAGACGAGAGTCCTCAATATGAACGTGGGTAAAAAACACACTGTTCATGTAATAAAACATAAACAGAATCACTACCAACCATTTTACAAACAGAGAATTCTTTAAGCGCATATCTAATTTAGAACTCGTCTAAGTTATCAGGTTGCAAAAGTACACAAAAAAGGCGAAAATAATCATTTCGCCTTACTTTTTTAAATTTATTTAACTATACAACCCCTTGTGCCAACATTGCTTTAGCCACTTTCAAGAATCCCGCCACATTAGCACCTTTTACATAGTTAATATAACCGTTAGGTTCTTTACCATGTTTAACACATTGTGCATGAATATCGCTCATAATTTGACGTAGCCGTTGATCAACTTCCTCAGCAGCCCAACTTATGTGCATTGCATTTTGAGTCATTTCCAATCCTGACGTGGCTACACCACCTGCATTCACAGCTTTACCCGGAGCAAACAACATGTTATGTTGAATAAATAAATCAATCGCTTCAGGAGTACATCCCATGTTGGAAACTTCACCGACACAGAGCACATTGTTGGCAATTAACGCTTTAGCATCGTCGGCATTCAATTCATTTTGTGTAGCACATGGCAAAGCCACATCCACTTTCACTTCCCAAGGTTTTTTACCAGCCACAAATTTAGCACCAAACATGTCGGCATAAGGTGCTACAATGTCATTACAAGTGGCACGTAACTCCAACATATAATCTATTTTTTCACCAGAAATACCCTTCTCGTCATAAATATAGCCGTCAGGTCCTGAAATAGTAACCACTTTAGCGCCTAATTCGGTAGCTTTAATCACAGCTCCCCAAGCCACATTACCAAAGCCAGACACGGCCACAGTTTTTCCTTGTAAGCTATGACCTGCATTTTCGAGCATTTGTTTAACAAAATAAAGTGCGCCAAAACCTGTAGCTTCAGGACGAACCAACGAGCCACCAAATTCAAGACCTTTACCTGTTAATACACCCGTATTTTCACGTGCCAATTTTTTATACATACCATATAAATAACCAACTTCACGAGCACCAACACCAATATCGCCTGCGGGAACATCGGTATCGGGACCAATTTGACGCCATAATTCTAACATAAACGCTTGACAAAAACGCATCACTTCTGCATCCGATTTTCCTTTTGGATCAAAGTCAGATCCACCTTTACCACCACCCATAGGCAAAGTAGTTAAAGCATTTTTAAAGGTTTGTTCAAAGCCTAAAAACTTTAAAATAGAGAGATTGACTGACGGATGAAAACGAATACCGCCTTTGTAAGGACCAATTGCGTTATTAAATTGCACACGATAACCTAAATTTACCTGTACATCGCCTCGATCATCAGTCCATGCCACACGAAATGTCAAGATACGATCAGGTTCAACCATACGCTCCACAATTTTCGCTTTTTCGAACTCTGGATGTTGTGCATACACATCTTCAATAGAAAGCAAAACTTCATGTACAGCTTGAAGAAACTCTTTTTCCGAAGGGTGTTTTGCCTCAAGTGCATTCATTGTTTTTTTAACGTCCATAGTAATAAGATTTATCGGTTATAAGATTTTATTTTGGTGTTTGAAATAATTTACAAGCACTTTAACGCCTAAACAGGCGAGCATATAAGCTACATAAAACAGACAACAATTGTAAGATTTATTTTTCAAATATAAAAAAAAACTGGCAATTATTTTCTACTAACTTGCATTTTTAATATTAAAATGACTGAAAAGTGAAATTTTTGTGAAATAACACATGGATTTTTATCAGAACAAAAAAATATAAGCTGTCGCTCAATAAAAAACCGTTTTATTTACTAATTTTGTCCTGACAATTTGATATAAATTCTTGCCTACATGAACAAAATACCGAACATAAAAAAGTTCTATTTTAAAGACACATCGTTTGCTAACTTAATGAACAAACGCATTTACAATGTGCTCCTCATTGCCAGTAATTACGATGCCTTTATGCTAGAAGAAGATGGGCGTATAGATGAACAAATTTTCAACGAATATCACTCACTTAACCTGCGCTATCCACCGCGATTCACACTTGCCAATAGTAAAGAACAAGCCAGTGAGTGTTTCCGTAAATGGTCGTTTGATTTAATCGTAATTATGCCAAACAATGAAAGCATCGATACGTTTAATTATGCAAAACAGATCAAAGAAAAACACCCCGATTTGCCTATCGTTTTACTCACACCATTTTCGCATCAAATTACACATCGCTTGCAGCACGACGATTTGAGTGCCATTGATTATATATTCAGCTGGCTTGGAAATTCGGATTTACTTTTAGCCATCATCAAACTGTTTGAAGATTTGATGAATGTCGATGCTGATGTTGATTCCGTAGGCGTTCAAGTAATTCTCTTAGTAGAAGATTCAGTTCGATTCTACTCCTCATTTCTCCCTCACGTCTATAAAGTCATTTTCACCCAATCGCGTTCATTTATGACAGAGGCGCTGAACGAACACGAGCAAATGTTACGTATGAGAGGAAGACCTAAAGTGATGTTGGCACGCACTTACGAAGAAGCGTTACGTATTTACACCAAATATCGCACACATATATTAGGCGTTATTTCTGATGTAGATTTCCCCAAAAATGGAGAACTCACCAAGCTTGCTGGCTTTGACTTGTGTGAGCAAATACGAGTAACCGATCCTTTCTTACCAATTATCCTACAATCATCGGAGAGTAAAAATGAAGAATTGGCAGCCTTAATCAAGGGCTCATTTATAGATAAAAACTCTAAAAAACTGGATGTAGAATTGCGCGATGCTATTATTACCAAATTTGGTTTTGGCGATTTCATATTTCGCGATCCACAAACCCGAGAACAAGTGGCCGTGTGTCGTAATTTGAAAGATTTACAAAATCTGATTTTCTCCATCCCAAGCGATGTGCTTTATAACCATTTGGCACACAATGACGTATCGCGTTGGCTCTGTTCGCGTGCCATGTTTCCACTCTCCGACTTTTTAAAACAAATATCGATTGAGCATTTAAAAGATGTAGACGAAGCGCGCCAAATTATTTTTGATGCCATCGTACATTATCGACGCATTAAAAACCGAGGTGTCATAGCCGTTTTCCAACGCGATCGGTTCGATATGTATTCCAATTTTGCACGTATTGGCGACGGTTCATTAGGAGGTAAAGCACGTGGATTAGCTTTTATTGATGCCATGCTGAAGCGCAATCAAAACTACATGGAATATGCAAATGTGCAAATTAATATTCCGCGCACCGTAGTTCTATGTACCGACAATTTCGACACCTTTATGGCTTCGAACAACCTGTATCCAATTGCCCTATCTGATGCTCCTGACGAAGAAATTTTGACTGCTTTTTTAGCGGGCAAACTTCCAAAAAATCTATTAGGCGATTTATACGCTTTGTTGTCAACCATAAAAGGTCCCATCGCTGTACGCTCTTCTAGTTTATTAGAAGATTCTCACTATCAGCCATTTGCTGGTATTTACTCCACATACATGGTGCCATTCAGCGATAAAAGTAAAACACACATGCTCATGGTATTGTGCGAAGCTATTAAAGCTGTGTACGCTTCGGTCTATTACAAAGACAGCAAAGCCTACATGACCGCCACACGCAATGTGATTGACCAAGAAAAAATGGGCATTGTGTTACAAGAAGTTATTGGACAAGATTACGAAAATCACTTTTATCCATCTTTTTCGGGCGTAGCTCGCTCGCTCAACTTCTATCCAATTGGAGCAGAACGACCAGAAGAAGGTGTTGCCAACATTGCCCTGGGACTGGGGAAATACATTGTAGATGGAGGCGTAACACTCCGTTTTTCGCCAAAGCATCCACATAGCATACTACAAACAAGCACGTTGGAATTAGCATTACGCGAAACACAAACCCATTTTTTCGCCCTCAATACAGAAAAATTATCATTTAAACCAGAAGTAAATGATGGTTTTAATCTAGTAAAACTACAAATAAAAGATGCGGAGAAAGATGGTGCACTGCAATACATAGCGTCCACATTTAACCCTCACGATCAAGCCATTTACGACAACATTAGTGAAGGTGGACGCAAAATCATAACATTCGCCAACATTTTGCAGCATGATGTGATGCCACTAGCCGATATCCTTGAAAAAGTATTAACTATTGGCGAACGAGAAATGGGCAAACCCATCGAGATAGAATTTGCCGCCAATCTCAATCCAAGTACCAACCAACATCAATTTTATCTGTTGCAAATTAGACCTATTGTTGACAATCAAGAAATGTTGCACGAAAACTTAGACGAAATTCCAGAACAGGACACAATCATTTCGGCTCACAATGCGTTAGGACATGGAATTACAAAAGATGTGGTGGATGTGGTGTATATAAAAACAGAAAACTTCAATCCCGCCAATAACCAACTAGCAGCTTACGACGTAGCCGCTATCAATGAGTGGATGCAAACCAACGACAAACACTATATTTTAATTGGACCTGGACGCTGGGGGTCAAGTGATACGTGGCTAGGAATTCCTGTAAAATGGACACACATTTCAAAGGCTAAAGTAATTATAGAATCAGGACTAGACAACTACCGCATTGATCCAAGCCAAGGAACACATTTTTTCCAGAACTTAACCTCTTTGGGCGTTGGCTATTTTACCATAAATCCCTACATAAACGATGGTTATATCGACTATAACTTTTTAAACCAACTGCCTGCCACACACGAAACAGCATACCTGCGCCATGTGCGTTTAACACAACCGATGACCATTAAAATTGATGGTAAAAAAAATCGAGGAGTAATTTTGAAACCTGAGATAAACAATTCGGGATTATAAAGAATGATCGAATAGTTATTTATGACCGGAGTATAATAAAAATGCTTCGGTCGTTTCGTTACCATAACTTTTCGACACAGAAATCTGCTTCAAACCTGGTACATCAAGTTCTAAGTTTATTTCATCATTGTGACGACGAAGCGCTACAACATGTTCAAAATTGACCATATACGAGCGGTGACAACGTCTCAACGAGGTATTTTTAAATTCTTCGGACATTCTCTTTAAAGTATTTCGCAATAAGAATTCCGACAATTTCCCTTGATTCACATACTTGATTACCACATAATTGTCGGCAGCCTCTAAAAATATAATATTCTCAAACGCCACAGAAAAACGCAACTCGCCTTTTTCGTCCTTAAACTGTGCAACCGCTGGCCCTTTAGGCAAAGGTAAAAGACCTTGTTCCATCATTTGAAGACGCGTTTTTTTATCGTCGTACGAGAAATACAACCACGAAACAGCATATGGCAACACAATCACTAACACGGTGTTAATGTTCGCATTTTTAAATACTTTGAGTACATCTTCCCACGACCACCAACTCAAATGATCATTTACTGCAATAGTATATAAGGTATAGAACCCTGAAAGCACAACTATTTC
>JARKSE010000133.1 GCA_029974315.1 Paludibacteraceae bacterium
ATAGCGTCGGCAGGAATGCACGACAGAGTAGTATGATCTCCATCACCAATGTCTTCAGCAAACCAAAGTTTGATGAGTTCGTCTAAGTTATCAATCATTTGATCCTTCTATACGTAATTGTTGTACTAAATTCTTCTTTATCAGGAAATAAACACGATAGGTGCCGTTTGTAGTTTCAAGATTTCCAATGACAAATTGAGCATTTTCTTTGTCGCCTCGGTGCATGATTGAAAAGCGAAGTGGTGGATTTTTTTTGAAAAAGTCGTTTAAAATTGTCTTGGTTTGTTGTTTGGTAAATACGTTATTCGCATTTTTAATTACCAATTCAACATTATCGTTCAGATGTTCTGCAATAGCATCGCTGTAACCGCTATTAAAGCCGGCTACAATATCGGGTATTGCATCCATACGTTGCGCATATAGTGCCAAAGCGAATACTAGCGCAATAAGAGATAAAACGTATTTTAAGTTTTTCATAATTATTTGTTTTAGAAAACTACCACCAATTACCGTGCAAAAAACATACCAAAAGCATATTCTTTGAAAAAAGTAGTATTTAAGTTGGTTATTACTCTAAAAAAAACGAAATTTGCAAACATATTACACTCGGCAAAGGTAAGGTATTTTTTTTGAAACTCCGAGCGTTATTGTACGATTTTTGTATTGTTTAGCCTGATAAGTTATTAACCAAAGTATTAAAACTTATTCTGTTATAGCTACTTAGTTGAAAACTGTTGGTAAAATCTTGGAGATTGACGTTATTTTGAACATTTCAAGGGTATGAAGTTAACTTTACTTTGGGTGGGGAAGACCACAACGACCTATTTTACAGAAGCGACTAATGAGTATTTATCGCGCTTAAAGTTTTACTTACCTGTGGAGGTGGTTACGATTCCTGATTTGAAACAAACGAAAGCGTTGACACAATCTCAACAGCGTGATAAAGAGGGTGAATTGATTTTGAAATCACTAGATGCGAGCGATTATGTAGTCTTATTAGACGATAAAGGAAGGCAGTTTACATCTGTTGAGTTTGCCCATTGGATTGAGCAGCGACAACACGCTTCAGTAAAGCGCTTAGTTTTTGTCATTGGCGGTGCATACGGCTTTTCGCAGGCTGTTTATGACCGCGCGAATACACTTGTTTCTATATCAAAGATGACGTTTTCGCATCAGATTGTTCGTCCAATTTTTGCTGAACAGCTTTATCGTGCTATGACTATTTTAAAAGGGGAACCTTACCACCATGAAGAGAGTTTATTGACGCTAAAAAAATGAGTTTATCTATCCCATCATCGTAAATTATGAGTTCGAGAAAAAAGTTTTTAGCCATTTTTATTGCACTGTTTGTCGCTATTGGTTTAGGTGTATTGTTTGAACATTTATACAAGCAATCAGATGATAGCGAGTCGTTGCCTATAAATTTGTTTCAAAATACATTTGCCAAAAAGGAAAAGCAAGCTGATAAAACCATCGCCGATTTGCAAAAAGTGGTTGTAAATGAAGTGTGGGAGCGGTTGCAAGGGTTTGAGGTAAACCATTCAGACATTTCCTACTATATATTCAAGGGGCAAGATTTGATTTATTGGACTGATAATAAGGTAGATATAAGTAATCTCTTGCCCATCCATACAGAGCCTGAATACTTTGCCCATTTGGGTAATGCGTATGGTGTTGTTAAAACGGCTTCGGTAGATAGTTTTGCTATTGTGGCGTTCATCAAAATAAAAGACGATTATAGTTTGACGGACAGTAAATATGTCAAAAATCGTTTTGCACAAGGTTTTTTCATTGATAATCAGATTGTAGTAGAGCAGCAGTTGGACGACACACAGGAGGAGAGTTGGCCTATTTATGCGCAAGATGGTAGTTATTTGTTTTCGTTGTCGAAAAATGGTGAGGTGGTTTTTCGGCGAGAATTTGCTTATTTAGGAACGTTCTTTTATGCTTTAGCCTTTATTCTCTTTTTTGTTCTATTTTATTTTCTTGACTATTGGTTTGGTGATAAAATGCGTCAACCGCGCTACTTTTTGATGGCGTTTAGTGTGTTTGCACTGATAACCAGTCTTTTTTTATATTTCAATATTCCCGATTTACTCTTTAGTACCGATATTTTCTCGCCTATTTATTACGCTTCGGGCGAATATATGTCGTCATTAGGTCACTTGATCATTATTAGTGTGGCATTTTCAACCATGATTGCAACCTTTTATTTTAAAGTGAATTTGCCATTTTTACACACAAAATCGCCACGTAATTCGCTGTGGTTGTGGCTTATGCAGCTGCTTTCGTTGTTGTTTTTTGGACTCATTTTCTGGTTATTCCGCGATTTATTGTACAATTCAGGATTTGAATTAGCACTGTATCGTATCGAAAACTTATCGGTTTATTCCATTATCGCCTTTTTTCTTATAATGACTTGGTTTTTAGCGTTTATTTTGTTTCGCGACAAATCCATTACGCTACTTAAATACAGTTTCAGCTGGCATCAACTCATTTTTTCAAATCTGATAGTCACTTTGTTGCTCATTGGAATTTTACTTGCTGTAGGTTATGGTTGGTTGTATAAGGTTTTTATTGGTTATTTTTTGTTATGTACCACGGTCGATACGTTGCGTTATATTACCAAGCGTGCGCTTAAATTTTGGCACTTATTGGTGTTAGTGTTTGTTTATACTAACTTTATTGTGTGGTACACTTATACACAAATTCAGGTGATTAAGCACGATAAATATGCCTTAGTTGCCGATAATATTGCTTTGGGTGAGGATAGTGATTTTGAAGTGTATGTGCATAAATTGCTTGAAGAGATAGAAACGTCATTGTCATCAGATACAACGCTATTGGAGCTGTTAGAACAGCAAAAACCTACGTCTAACGATCGTATAATACGTTATGTAACGAAATCCTATTTCCGTGATTATTGGAATAACTACGATGTTAAACTGTTTGTTACCGACACTGTATCGGAAGCAGCTCATAGATATGATGATGCGTTGCAATCGGGTGTACTTGAGCCGTTTACCGATCATTTTTATGCGAATAGGAAACAGCGCAATTCGTACGATTTTGTGGGGATTTTTGACTACCCCATGCCAGATAAGAGTGTAAAACGTCTGTTTTTAGTCTTGTTCAAAAAAAGCGGTATGGAAAACTATGGTTATCAGGATGTACTGTTCGAACCAGAAACTAATCGTTTGAGTTTGTTGTTGTCCACCGCTCAATATGTGAATGGCGAAAAAGTGTATAGTGCAGGTCGATATGAGTATCCCGATGTTTTAGACGCAACCAATTATTTGAATGATGATAATATCACGTATTACAACGGTTATGCGCACTACATTTTCCCATACGATGATGACACCTATATTATTGTAGGCGAGCAACATCCTCAAGAGTATTGGGCTTACATGCTCTTTTTTACCTACTTATATACTATCTATCTTTTTGTGGCACTGTTTTTTTACATCTATTGGTTCCGATTGACTTCCAATATGACGCTAAAAAATACGTTTCTTTCCCAATTACAGCAATCGTTTATCACGTTTGTGGTATTGAGTTTAGCTGTGGTGTTTGCCATTTCTGTAGTCTTTATTTATGGACAATATAAACGGATACAAACCCAAGAGCAGATTGCTAAAACTAACTATGTGCGTGTAGCGCTGGAAGAGTATTGGAGTTATAAAAGTGAAAGCCCCGGAGTTTATACGGTCGATTTGAGTTTTTTTATACAGGATTTGTCCCAAAAGTATAAAACGGATATTCACTTATACAACACCAATGGCGAACTGTTGACCACGTCGCGTCCTTATATTTTTTCTAAAGGGTTGATTAGTAAGTTGATGAATCCTAAGGTGTTTTTCAATAGTGCGAATAAGGAGCAGGTTATGTCGGAACAGTTAGGCTCGTTGACCTATTTAACGTCATATACAGAAATTTTGAATACTAATAAGGAGCGTATAGGTTATATTAGTGTGCCACTGTTTTTTAGTTCGCAAGAGTTGAGTAAGGAACTGTTTACGTTTTTAGCTATCTTTATCAATGTATATTTCTTATTTCTTATTTTAGCGTCCGTGGTGAGCATTTTAGTGAGTCGCCGCTTGTCACGTCCAATCAAAACGATAGAGCAGAAATTGAAGGCTATAAAACTGGGAAAACGCAATGAGAAGATAGAGTATAACCATAACAGTGAAAACGATGAGATTGGTATGCTTATCAATCAGTATAACTTAATGGTGGATGAACTTTCGGAAAGTGCTGAAATGTTGGCACAATCGGAGCGTGAATCGGCTTGGCGCGAGATGGCTCATCAGATAGCGCATGAAATTAAAAATCCGCTGACACCTATGAAACTCACTATTCAGCAGTTGCAGCGTGCAAAATCGTTGGATGAAGCGTCATTCAATAATTACTTTGAAAAATCAGCACGAATACTTATAGAACAGATAGATAGCTTGTCGCTTATTGCTACTGAATTTTCCAATTTTGCCCGTATTCCAGTTACACATTTGGTTCGTGTTGATATTGCGGCGAAATTGCTTTCTGTGGTCGATTTGTTTAAAAACAACTACGAAGAGGTTGATATTGTGTTTTTAACTACGCTGGATCAGGTGCACATTATGGCCGATGCAGACCAAATGACGCAACTTTTTAATAATTTATTGCGCAACGCTATTCAATCCATTCCTTCAACACAAAAAGGGCGTGTGGTAGTAGAGCTTGATTGTGACGATGAATTTGTAAAAATCTCCATTAGCGACAATGGTTGTGGTATTTCTGACGAGGTGGCCAGTAAACTATTCACGCCTAACTTTACCACTAAAAGTAGTGGTATGGGGCTGGGGTTGAGCATTGTTAAAAATATCGTTACCGTGTCGCAAGGTGAAATTTCGTTTACAACGAAAGAGAATGTAGGCACAACCTTCTATGTGAAATTTCCTTTGGTGAAATAGCATTATAGGTTATTTCGGTAGTTTAAAGAGGCACTCAGTAGTGTCTCTTTTTTTGTTTTCATATCAATTAAATGTATTATAAAATAAATAAAGTTAAATATTATATTAATTTTATTCAAATTTAATTTGATTATTTCAAAAATAGGTTGTACTTTTGTCGCATCATTAATTCAACAACTATGTTACCAACTTCGTGTCCGAGTTGCCATGCGCAACTCAAAGTTAAAAGTTTGATGTGTGAGAGCTGTTCTACCGAAGTAATCGGTTCTTACGATTTGCCCGTGTTGGCATTATTATCGAAAGAGGATCAGCGATTTATTGTGCGATTTGTGCAAAATAGCGGAAGTTTGAAAGAGATGGCTTCCGAGTTAAAATTAAGTTATCCTACCGTTAGGAATATGTTAAATGAAATTATTTCAAAAATTGAAGCGTATGAAAAGTAAAGAATTTTGGCATTTATTGATAAATCCATTTCGTAGAATTGCTGGTTGGCAAGCATTTGGAGTAGGTGTGTTGTTTGTCGTTGTTATGGGACTTGTAGGCACTTGGGCTGACGTTGCATTCGATGGTGCCTTGGATATGCACTTGACAGACAGTTTGACTTATGCACAATCGTTTCTCTATTTAGGTATTAGCTTGGCGAGTGTTGTGCTGGTTATGTGGTTAGCAGGTGTAATGATTGCTAAACAGGTGCGTTTTATTGATATTTTAGGTACTATGACCTTGGCAAAAGCGCCATTTTTACTGCTCGCAGTGATTGGTTTATTCACTACAGCTCCCGATTTAACGCAAATCACACAAAATCCGATGGCGGTGTTTAACTCAGTATCGTTTATCGTGTTGTTGGTGGTATCTTTGCCCGTGATGGTGTGGAGCATTGCGTTGATTTACAATGGTTTTAAAGTGTCGTGTGGTGTACAAGGCAGTAAATTGACATTAGCGTTTATTTTGGGCTTATTTACCGCCGAAATCGTGTCAAAACTGGCTTTATATTGGTTGTTATAACTAAGCGTGGGTTAGTTTGATAAAAAAAAGACACCAATTGGTGTCTTTTTTTATGTTTTTGACAGAAGTTGTCAAAAGTAAGTTGTTAGTTTGCAGGAAAACATAAACTCATGAAAAGTTGTAATCAAAAAAATGCCCCCGTATTGAAAGACGAGGGCGACTTAAATGTTTTCACAACGGAATAATCCTTATTGTGAATTGTTCACAAAAGTTTGTTCTGCAAATGTAAATGAAATATTTTAAAATAAAAAATTTTTTTAAGTTAAAATTTGTTTTACCTTTGGGAAAACATAAAAAAACAAATACCATGAAGAAAATTTTAGGATTAGACTTAGGTACAAACAGTATTGGTTGGGCTTTGATTAACCATAGTTTTGAAAAACAGAAAGGTGAAATTTTAGAATTAGGAAGTAGAATAATTCCGATGGGAGCGGACAAACTTGGAGACTTTGAAAAAGGAAATCCAATTTCCGCTACTGCAGAAAGAACGTCTTTTAGAAGCACTCGTACATTGTGGGCGAGAGATATACAGCGTAGAGAGCGACTACACAGAGTGCTGAATATCATGGGCTTTTTACCTCAACACTACGCTGAGGAAATAGACTTCGAACATCGCTTAGGACAATTTATAAAGGATAAAGAGCCTAAAATTGCATATAGGAAGAACTCTGACGGAAAATTTGAATTCATTTTCCAAGAAAGTTTTAAAAAAATGGTTGACGATTTTCGAAAAACTCAACCACAACTGTTTTACATCAAGCCAAACGGCGAAGAAACAAAAATCCCTTACGATTGGACAATTTATTACCTACGCAAAATAGCTCTTTCCCAAAAAATAGAGAAAGAAGAGTTGGCTTGGATACTTTTGAATTTCAATCAAAAGCGAGGATACTATCAACTTAGAGGCGAAGATGAAGAAATAGAAGAAAGTAAAAACAAATCCTTTGAAATTCTAAAAGTAGCAGAAGTGGTTGACTCGGGCGATAAAATCAGAGGCACCGACACTATTTTATATGATGTGTTTTTTGAAAACGGTTGGAAATATGACCGCCAAACAACAAAACCTGAAGATTGGATAGGAAAAACCAAAGAATTTATCGTTACCACTACTACCCTATCATCTGGAGAAACTAAACTATCCTTTAAAGCTGTTGATTCTGAGCAAGACTGGATTGCCATTAAACAAAAAACAGAACAAGATATTTCCAACTCAGACAAAACCGTTGGCGAATATATCTACGACACGCTACTTCAACAACCAAACCAAAAAATCAGAGGCAAGTTAATCCGCACTATTGAACGTAAATTTTACAAAAAAGAACTTAGTAAAATTCTAGAAAAACAAAAGGAATTTCATCCC
>JARKSE010000134.1 GCA_029974315.1 Paludibacteraceae bacterium
TTTATTTGCCGTTTGTTTACCTAAATATTTTGCAATGACTTCTGGATAACGCTCTGATGCCTCAACCATAGAACACATAACCACACCATCGGGTAGCGATTTCGATGCGACTGTAGAATTGGTATAAAACTGGTCATTCAGCATAAAATAGAGATGAGCATAAATACCAGGCACATCGCACTTAAATACAGTTGTAGGATCAACAGGAATATTTAAACGGTTGATATTTAACCCGTAATCAACACTCAGATATTCCATCAAATGACAATACAAATAGTCTTCCGCTTTTACTGTTGGAAAACCAACAGTAGAAAAGCGCTCAAATGCCTTATCACGATGCGTATTAAGACAAGCGGCAGAGTGTTTTTTTATCGACTCTGCGGTTTGTTTGTATAAATCTATGTAGGGTTGTTCGTTCATTCTGCTTCAAATTCTTTTTTGATCCAATCATAGCCTTTTTCCTCAAGTTCTAAGGCTAATTCCTTCGAACCTGTTTTAACAATACGACCTTGGTACAACACGTGCACAAAATCGGGCACCACATAATCCAATAAACGTTGATAGTGAGTAATCACAATCGATGCATTATCTTTGTTTTTGAGTAGATTAACTCCATTTGCCACAATACGCAAAGCATCGATATCTAAACCAGAATCCGTTTCATCCAAAATGGACAAACGTGGTTCCAACATCGCCATTTGGAAAATCTCATTCCGTTTCTTTTCGCCTCCCGAAAATCCTTCGTTCACAGAGCGATTTGCCAATTTATTATCCAATTCTACCATCTCTTTTTTAGCACGCATCAATTTTAAGAACTCCGATGCCGAGATTGGTTCTAATCCTTTATATTTACGATGTTCGTTTACCGCCGTGCGCATAAAATTAACCATGCTCACGCCAGGAATTTCAACCGGATATTGGAAACTCATAAAAACACCTTCGCGCGAACGGTCTTCAGGAGGTAAAGCCAAGAGATCTTTACCATAAAAGGTCACAGAACCTTCGGTAACTGTAAATGCAGGATTACCAGATAAAACCGATGAAAGCGTAGATTTTCCAGCTCCATTGGGACCCATTATGGCATGTACTTCGCCAGGACGAACAACCAAGTCCAATCCTTTTAAAATTTCTTTACC
>JARKSE010000139.1 GCA_029974315.1 Paludibacteraceae bacterium
GGTAAAGTGCCTTCAAAAGGCGTAAACCCTGACGAAGTAGTTGCGGTAGGTGCTGCTATTCAAGGTGCAGTATTGACCGGCGAAGTGAAAGATGTGTTGTTATTAGACGTAACTCCACTCTCATTGGGTATCGAAACTATGGGTGGCGTAATGACCAAATTGATCGATGCTAACACCACTATTCCTACCAAGAAAACAGAAACATTCTCGACAGCCAGCGACAATCAACCTTCAGTACAAATTAACGTATTACAAGGCGAGCGTCCAATGGCAAACCAGAATAAACAAATTGGTATGTTTAACTTGGATGGCATTCCAGCTGCACCACGTGGTGTACCTCAAATTGAAGTAACATTTGACATTGATGCTAACGGAATTCTCAAAGTATCGGCAAAAGACAAAGCTACGGGCAAAGAACAAACTATTCGTATCGAAGCGTCGAGCGGTTTGAGCGACGAAGAGATCAAACGTATGAAAGCCGAAGCTGAAGCTAACGCCGAAAGCGATAAGAAAGAGAGAGAGCGTGTTGATAAATTGAACCAAGCTGACGGTGTGATTTTCCAAACGGAAAAACAACTCAAAGAGTTAGGCGATAAAATCCCTGCTGATAAAAAAGAACCGATTGAAAAAGCGTTGGAGAATTTGAAAACAGCTCACAAAGCACAAGATTTAGATGCTATTGACAAAGCTATGGAAGAGGTAAATACAGCATTCCACGCAGCAAGTCAAGATATGTACAACGCTCAAAATGCACAAGCTGGAGCACAAGACTTTGGAAGCCAACAAGCCGGTGGCGACCAAGGCGGAAACCAAGAAGGTGATGTAACAGACGTGGATTTTGAGGAGGTAAAATAAAAGGGCGTTGACCATTATGAGCTCCATAAAAAAACCTCTGTACACCATTCGTTTACAGAGGTTTTTATTTATAACATGCTTTCCACAATCTTTGTAATTACATAAAATCGAGCAAATGATTGAATCCATATTAGTAACAGATTTAGATGGTCGTAAACTTGACCTATTGACGACATACAAGCATAAAGCGTTAGTGCTGATTATTTACAACAACGGTTGTTTAGGGTGTACAGGCAGAGCTATTCCTTTGGCTTACGATTTCCAACAACAGCATCCGTCGATTCAGGTAATTGGAATACACAGTAATTTTGGAGCAACCAAAACCACCAAAGAAGCTATTCAAAGCATCTTTACGTCTGGCGAAGTGCCTTTCCCCATTTATATGGACGAGAATCATCAGGTTTTTGATCAATTTGAATCAGCGGGCACACCACAGTGGATATTAATCACACCTAAAGGAGAATTGTTCCGATCCATTTTTGGCTCGCAAGATGGCGCACAAAACCGGTTATTTTATGCCATAGAAGAACTTGTAAAAAGCGAGAGCTAACAACTGACCAGATGCCAACTGCAAATCTGTAAAGTAAGGGTCGATAATAAAAATGGTAATCCCAAAAAAAACATTCTTTACATCAAATCTAATGGACTTTTGATGCTTGATTTTGAAATATCTACAATATGCGTGTAGATTTCGGTTGTTTTTACAGATTGATGTCCCAATAATTCCTGAATATATCGAATATCGACACCACTTTCTAGTAAATGGGTGGCAAAACTATGACGCAGTGTATGCGGCGTAACCTGTTTTTTTATCCCAGCTTTTTGTGCTGCCTGACGAACTACGTTTTGTACACTTTTACCAGAATATTGCTCTTTATTCTGACCTTCAAAAAGAAATCTTTCTGGTCTATATTGTGTAAAATATAGCCTTAAATCAATCAAAAGAACCTCAGAAAGCATCACCTTCCTGTCTTTTTTGCCTTTTGCCATACGGATGTGTATTATCATATCGTTAGAATCCACATCGGAAAGTTGTATATTCAATAATTCGCTCAAACGCAAGCCGCCAGAATAGAGCATTTCCAAAATACATTTATGTTTTAAATTGTCGGTGCTGTTTATAAGACGTTTCACCTCTTCTTTATTCAGATATTCGGGCAGATGATGTTCTTTTCGAGTGGGATAAAGGTGTTTGATAGGGGGTTGAATATTGAGTACCAAACGATAAAATTTATCGATGCTTGCTACCACCATGCGTTGATAAGAAGCACTTATGTTTTTTGTTTCTATGAGCCAAAAAACATATTTCTCGATTCTATCCCCATCCAACTCTTCTGGTTTTTGATATTTTTTAGATGCCACACGAAGAAAATTATCCACCGCACTTTTGTAATTACGTATAGAGGCATCACTATAACGTTGCATACGTAACAGTTGTTCAAACACCGAAAGTAAATTATTTATATCCATAACATCCTACTTTAATATACTTGCAAAGATATATAACATTCGTAAACGAAAAAAGTTTTCAATAGTTTATTACATAAAAATATTATTATCAAATATTTATAAATTATACGTAAATTCATATACGAATGTTATAAGATTTGCATTTACGAATGTTGTATATTTGTTACGTAAATAAAACGTTGGCGGTAATGCCAGAAAAAAAATACAGACTATGGAACAGTTAATAAATGACATCTTTGAAGAACTTAAAGATTTTCGGGCAGACGAAAACAATCCGTCTGTTCAAATGACAAAGAATCGTATCAGACAATGGATAAATCAATTTGAAGAAAATGATAGAATTTTCATTTTAACAGAATTGAAAAGTATCATTGACAAAAGATATTGTACAAAGCAAAACGCTTACGATTTTTTGAAAGGCTCGTTAGAATCATTAAAACAGCATTACAATTATGCTTCTGTCCAAGACTTTTTATTAGATTCTGTTTTTCTTGATTTACAACGACCAAATAAAAGTCAGCCAACATTGCTTAAATTATTAAAAGTAGTGCTTCAAGAACAATTCAATTTCAATTTTTCAAATTGTGGTTCAAACCAAAAGAAAAATTACATATATCTTGATGATGTGCTCTGTACTGGAAATACCCTATTTCAAGACATAAGGACTTGGGTAAATCAGAATG
>JARKSE010000151.1 GCA_029974315.1 Paludibacteraceae bacterium
AAAAGCATGTGTGTGGTTGCGAAGGGATGGTTGTAGGGACGGGCAACCACACTCTTGCTTTTGTGCGGTGGCATTTTCCTTTTCAATCTCTATGCAACAAATTTTCATTGGTACGGTCTCTTTTAGGCTTGTTGGTAACGGATGGTCGTATGCTGCGTAGCCTGGGTTGCGCCTGCGGCAGGCTATGCAGTATACGACGTGTTAGCGGTTCGTTGTTTTTTCTTTGTCATTTACATATTCCAAAATGTCACCCGGTTGGCAGTCTAATGCTTTACAGATTGCATCTAAGGTGCTAAAACGAATTGCCTTCGCCTTTCCTGTCTTTAAAATAGAAAGGTTAGATAATGTCAAATCAACTCTTTCAGAAAGTTCATTCAGAGAAATTTTTCGCTTTGCCATCATCACGTCCAAATTTACAATAATTGGCATAGTTTAAACTGTTAAGTCATTTTCAGATTTCATGTCTACGGCATTTTGCAATAATTTTTCAAATATTGCCGCAGCAGTTGCAACTACGATAGAAGCAAAAGTTGTTACGATACAAATGGCAAGAAAACCCGCAGGGTCGTCTTCTCTACTATGAAATATCCTTATGTACAGTCCTGCCGCAACAATTAAAATACTTAGTACGATTGCACAATGCTTTATACTCTTTAAAGCCTTAACAGAGTTTGATGAAAATACTTTATTTTGCCCGATGTAGCCAAGTAATTTGAACGCTTTGTATAACGCAACAAAAAAAGCGATGGATGCAGCATATCCATACAAGATAAACGGGTCAGAGTAGATACTGAACAAGTCTAAGTTTGTGGCTCTTCCCTCAGTTAATGGAACCCGAATCAAAATGGCAAGTGCTACAATGCCAATAAGCACGATGACTGCCTGAAGAAATATTGTTGAAATTCTTTTCATGATGATTTTACGATTTTGTTTTTACGCCACAAATATAATAATTGTTTATTGATACTTAATAAATATTAATTGTTTTAAGATAATAAATTAAATGTTTTTGTCTTGTTGAGCCTATTTAAAAATTCAGAAGTTGAATTGTCTGTCTCGCGGGGTCGTCCTACAATGACCGCTAACGGTTCGGGTATTGCCGCAGTGGGGGATTTTCAGAACCAAAGTTCAATAGATGTAATACCGTTTGTTTAAGCACAAAATTTTCATAGAAGCACTTCACCCCCCATTGCGGCAATACCTTGTTAGCGGCTTTATTTTTATCATAGTTCAATTGTGCGTTCTATGTTTATTTGTTCTAAAAATGTTTCAACGTGCGACACAACTATGATTGTCCCTTGGTATTCATTTATTGCTGCTGTCAGTATTTCAACATTCTGTATGTCTAAATTATTTGTTGGCT
>JARKSE010000159.1 GCA_029974315.1 Paludibacteraceae bacterium
ACTAGTACCATTCACCGACAAATAATCCTCACAGGAAACCAAGGAAAGCATGGCTAAACCTGTTACTATTAATTTATTTATTTTCATAAGAGTTAAATTTTAAAAATTAGAAACCTAATGTAATACCACCTGACACAGTAGTCATGGCTGAATAAGAGTAGCCTGTTGCACCACTAAAACTCTGACGTGGATCTAATCCCTTACGAGCAGAAACCAAAGCCAAATTATCACCTACTAGATAAACACGGAACGTTCTAATTTTGGCTTTATTCAACCACTTTTTAGGGAATGTATAACCAAATGTTATATTACGTAAGCTAAAATAGCTTGCGGAGGTCAACCAACGGTCAGCACCTTCACTAATAGATTGAGATGATGCTTGTACACGTGGCACATTGGTATCTGTATTCGTTGGCGTCCAACGCTTAAAAATATCTTTATGCCAGTTTTGACCGTATTCACCACCATGCATTAAGCTAGCATAGTAAGAATCATCCACATAGCCTCCCAATTGGAAAGCAGTCTGCACACTTAAATCAAAACCATAAGCGTCTAAATTGGTTGATAAACCACCATACAAATTAGGTAACGCACTTTTACCCGTTTCTAAACGAGAGGCATAACTTGTTTGAGATACAAAATAAGTACCATCAGCTAATTGTCCGTGTTCTAGACCTCCTACCGCATTGAAATCGTCAGCATTATAATCTTCGTTTTTTACAGTGTACATAGGAGAACCTGTTTCGGCATTCACTCCTAGGTAATGATAATCATAAAAATCATACAAAGAACCACCAACTGAACGCCAGTAACCTCCAACAGCATAACCGCCATCTTCGGCAATAGCATCAGCTTTGTCCGAAGGTAAACGCGTTAATGAATTTTTATAGGTTGTCAAGTTCAAATCAACATCCCATTTAACGTTACGAGTTTTTACAATGGTTGCACCTAATTCAATTTCAACACCTACATTACGCATATCCATTTCATTGGTATACATCCATGAAGGAGAACCTATTGATGGAGGTAACGGTTTCGCATAAAGCATATCATTGGTTTCTTTAATAAAGAAATCAGCTTCCAAATCAAAACGATCAAACAACCCTAATTCAAAACCTACGTTAAAGTTATTACTCTTTTCCCATGTTAAATTAGGATTTCCACGATAAGCAAAAGATGGAGAAGGCATACCATCAACACGGCTCAAGCTATATTGATCTAAATAAGGAGTAGCACCCGCTCCAAGTGCGTCATTACCTTGAGTACCATAACTCGTTTTCAATTTCAAATCATGAATAGCACTTATATCTTGTAAAAAGCTCTCTTCTTTCATACGCCAAGAAGCTCCAACAGACCAAAAATTACCCCAACGAACATCAGGATGAAAATAAGAAGAACCATCGCGGCGGAATGACGCTGACAAATAATATTTATCAGAATAATCATATTCCACACGGCTCAAGAGACCTTGTATATTGTAACCAGAAGTATATGACGATAAATCGGTAATAGTTCCTGCATTAGCAAATTCAGGATTTGTAGGGTCATAAAATTGTTGCATAGAACCAGATAAAACCTCTGTCTCATCCATTTTTAATTCATGACCAAGCAATACATTAATGCTATGGCCATCAAAATCATGTTCATATGTCAGCAATTGGTTAGTATTAAAGGCTGCGTAACGTTGCATTGCCTTAGAACCTGTACCTCCATTTTCAATGGCATTACCATTCGTTGGCGACATAAATTCCGTCGATGAAAAATTAAATACATCATAACTTGCATTAACCGTGAATTTAAAATCTTTCAAGAATGAAAATTCTAAATAACCACGCAAGCTCAAGTTATCAGCAATATAACGATAAATATCACTACCTAAATAAGACAATGGATTTTGTTTAGACGCATAAGGACGACCATTTTCATCACCAAAGTCATACTTTTTATTACCATTTTCATCCAAAATAGCATCACCAGTGGTTTGGTCATACAAATAAATTGGATAAATAGGTGCAATGCTTTGCGAGAACATAAACAAGTTACTATAATCTGATCCTCCTGCACTTGGGGCATCTTGACTGGTTTGTGTATAAGCAATATTAGCACCTGCTTTGAACCATTTTGTAACTTCTTGATCCACTTTTACACGAGAATTAAATCGTTGAAAACCAGACCCTTGAATATATCCATTATCTTCAAGATACCCAGCAGAAATATAATATGAAGATTTATCTGAACCACCACTAATATTCACATTGTATTCTTGGCGTAATCCCGTTTGAAAAGGATCTGTTGCCCAATTGTCATTCCATTTTTTCTGGGTAGCATTTGGATTAATTTGACCCGTAACAGGATCTACCAACTGATTATTAGCAATACCTTTATAAATATTATATTTCAAGTATTTGTCAACTAATTCATTTGAAGCAGCAATACCTGAAGCTAAATAGGTGCTACCTGAAGCCAAATACATATTACGAATAGATTCCCACGACATTTCATAATAGTCTGCAGGGTTCGAAATAATATCATACGTTGGTACGCCACGCATGTTTCCACCCACACGAGCCTCGAAATTCACTTTGGCATTGCCATCTGATCCTTTTTTGGTTGTAATCAAAATTACACCATTAGACCCACGCGCACCATACATAGAGTTTGCAGCAGCATCCTTCAATACGGTTAATGAAGCAATATCCTGAGTAGGAATAGAATTCAAAGAACCTTCGTAAGGAATACCATCGACAACTATCAACGGGCTTTGTGATGCTGAAATTGATCCCACACCACGAATACGGATAGAAGCTGACTCGCCAGGCTGACCTGAACTTGAAGACACTTGCACACCCGACATGGCACCATCTAACGATTTAGAAACGTCAGACACCTGCATTTTTGCCAATTCTTCACCTGTCTTAGTTTGCGCAGAACCTGTAAATGCTTTTTTAGTTGAGGTACCATAAGCTACAGCAATAACCTCATCAAGCACAATAGCATCTGCTTCCATTTCTATTACCATTCCGTTTTTAGCCGGAACTTCTAAGGTTTTCATACCCATATACGAAACAACCAAAATAGCATTGTCTGGTACTTGAAGTTCAAATTTACCGTCATAATCGGAAATAGTTCCGTTTGTTGTACCTTTTACCAAAATAGAAGCACCAATTACTGGTTCATTATCCTCCAGCGATACAACAGTACCAGAGACAGTTCTACTTTGGCCATACACTGCACTTGCGCACAACATGAACAAGCCAGCTACCAATAGTGTTAATTTTCTCATAGATTTCACCTTTTGTAGAATAAATAACTGTTTAAATTAAAAAAAAATTAAAATCAATCTGTAATTACAATTCGTAACCTAACAATTTGAAAGGAACGCTTTTAACCTGACAAAGTTAAACTATTATCGCTTATAAAACAAGAAATTAAAAGAAAGAAGTTGAAGAAAATCACTTTTTTTTATTTGTATCACAAAAAATGGCTTTTAATTTTATTATAAAACGATAAATCGTTTCCAATAAAATTTTAAAAATCAGTTAGTTATAAAAAACAACAAAAAATGGTCATTTTTGATGTCAAAGGAGCAAAAAAATGATTTTTAAGCCTATTTCTTATGCTAAAAAACATATTTTTAAAATAAATAAACTAAGTAAAAGGTCATTTTTAACACTTTTTTTACCTCAAAAAAAGCATAAAAAACATATTTTTTATGTTGTTGAGCAATAAAAAAGAAGGTCATTTTGAAGAAAATGTTATAAAAACGCAAAAATCTCTTTCAAATTGATAATAGTTTGTGATTTTTTATCCATTAACGAGCCATTCCTATTAAAGTGGAGAGCATCAATACCGCATTGGTAGGCGCCTACAATGTCAACTTCGTAATTATCACCAACGAGTAGAACGTCACTTGCTTTTGCCCCACTTTTCTCGAGTGCATATTGAAAAAATCGAGGATCGGGTTTCTGAACGCCCACCTCTTCCGATAACACAATGGTATCAAAATAGTGAATCAAACCGCTATTACGTAGTTTGTCATATTGCACATCACAAAATCCATTCGATACAATCGTTAAATGATAATGCTGAGCACGTAATTCGTCAAGCACTTCTTGAGCATGAGGAATTAACTTTGTTTTAGTAGCCATGATAGCTAAATAATCGTCATTTAACAAACGAGCAAAAGAGTTATTATTAACTCCTACCATACGCAGTGGATAGCTAAAACGCTCGAGCGTTAAAAATAGTTTACTAATCTCCCCTGTTTCATACAAAGCCCACAACTCCAAATTTTTAGGCTCATACAAGTGGTAAAAATTGTCGAAAGAGCAAAAATAACGCTCTAACTGATGTTTTTCAAACAAGTCAACGAGTGCTTCATGTCCATTGGAACGAAAATCCCATAAGGTATCATCTAAATCGAAAAACAGGTGTGTATAATGTGCCATAAACTCTATAAATAAAAAAGCAGGCAAAGCGTGTAAACTACTTTGTCTGCTTATATGTGTAATCTAACAAGTTTTTTTAATCAACTTCAACAACTAAATATTTAGATACACTCCAAAACGCTTTGGTATCAGTAATAAACAACGTATATTGTCCATCTTGTTTTTCTAAACGATAAGCCGTTTTAGGGTGATTGGTCAACATTTTTACACGCTTGGCATAAAGCGGAATCTCTTTTACCTCACGCGAATCAATTTTTACAAAATAATCTTTGTTAAAATCACTTTGCAACACCTTAGAAACCAAACCGTCCATTGAAATTATCTTTTGTGCTTTCAACTCCTTGCGCGTTCCAAAAACGTACCAAGCCGCATGCAAAGCCTCATCTTGACGACTAATAGTTTGTTGACGCTGCTCATTTTCACTACGTAAAGCTGATACGTCACCATGAAGCCCCTTTATAGAAACCTGCTGTTGAGCTATCAGGGAGTCTTTTTGTGATATGTGTAATAACAACGTATCAATCGTAACACGCTGTTGTTCAACCAAAAGCGTTAAACGTTTTACTGACGATTCAAGTTCTTTAATTTTCAAGCCACTACGCTTCAAATCTTTATTTAAACGATCTATCTCAGCCTGATTTTTTTGAACAATTTCAGTCACTAAAGCTATATTTTTATTGATACGTTCTGTTTGATCAATTTCAACACCTTCTTTATTGCTTTGCAAGGAAAGATAACCCTCAAGCTCTTTTACACGGTCTAAATTTTGTTCGATTTCGTTCATCGTTTTCAAATACATATTCACCTCTCGCTCTATTTGCGATTTAACTAAACGCAACGAATCATTTTCAGAACGTAATTCCTGCACCTCCGAAGTCATAAATGAACATGCCGTAAATAGTGGCAAAATCATAAAAGCAATCAACAGCTTTTTCATACTATAAAATTATTATTAAAAGTGATAAATTTAATTTTTATTTTATTTGGTGTAACCCTCAACCACCAGTACAAATTCGCCTTTGGGTGGATTTTTTGTAAAATGTACAATCAATTCGGCTAATGTGCCTCGTACGGTTTCTTCAAATTTTTTGGAAATTTCACGCGACACCGATGCTTTACGCTCTGCACCCCAATATTCGACCATTTGCTCCAATGTTTTTACTACACGAAAAGGGGATTCATAAAAAATCATGGTACGCTCCTCTTGTGCCAACTCTTGAAATTTCGTCTGACGTCCTTTTTTTTGAGGTAAAAAACCCTCAAAGCAAAACCGATCGTTTGGTAAACCTGAATTCACCAAAGCAGGAACAAACGCTGTCGCTCCGGGCAAGCATTCTACCTCAACATCATGAGTCACACAGGCACGAACCAATAAAAAACCAGGATCAGAAATCGCTGGTGTTCCTGCATCAGACACTAAAGCTACAGTTATACCCTGCTGAATGCGCGCCACCACTTGTTCAACTGTTTTATGCTCATTGAATTTGTGATGCGACGACATCGGCGTATGTATATCAAAATGTTTGAGTAATACAGAGGTAGTACGCGTATCTTCAGCCAAAATAAGATCGGCTTCTTTAAGTACACGAACGGCACGCATGGTCATATCTTCCAAATTACCGACTGGAGTTGGCACAACATACAGTTTACTCAAAATACTCTACTGTTTAAAACGTAATTAATTATTATAACGACGTTGCAATAACGTCATAAAATCTATCACATTCTCATCATCTGTAACCCAATTAAACTGTTTCGACAGATAATCTTGAGCTTTTTCTAACGTATCCAATTGATTCAAATCGCTCAACACTTGGTTCATTTTTTCGCCGTTACCACCAAATAGTTCGCGTTGAAAACGAAAACGGTCGGCAATGCTAATAGCTTGTTTAATATCAGCGATAGGTTGTTTTGCTATGGTTGAACCTACTGAATCATCAGATTTTAAAAGAGAATCGCTTACCGTTGCTCCCTTTTGAATCGTTTCAGCTACTATATGTGTCGCAGTTTGTTCCACAACCACAGCTTTTACCTCTTCTTCTGCTTTAATAGCCACTTCTTTAGGCTGACTTTCCTCTACAACCGTTTCAGTAACCACTACAGGCTCTTCAATAACCTCTGCTGGCTCTGGTTGCTCATCTTTTTTTGCCACCTTAGAAATTGGTTCTGCTTTTTTCTGAGCAGCTTTCTCCTCACGTGTAGGCTGTGTTGATTGGGGCAACTTCAACAAACAATCACGTAAGTTATCGGTTTTAGCTACCGCTAAATCAAGTAATGACTTGGGGAATTCAGGCATTTCTGAAAAGCCTTTAGTAAGCGTTTGCAACTCATTGATTTCCTTTTCAATAAGTACAATTAACGTTTCTCTTGTCATAATTCCTGTGAATTTTAATAAAGAAATAGTGAATTTTACTATCTTTGCAAATAACAAAATTAGTGCCACAAAGATACTACTTTTCGAGACAAATTTAAAACATTGAAAAGAAGATTTTTAACGCTTAATAGTTTTTTAATTTCACTCCTCTAAACAGATGAATTTTTTCGAATCAAATGTCCATTCTGGGAAAAAACGCGGCAGCATTGAAGTCGTTTGCGGTTCTATGTTTTCAGGTAAAACCGAAGAACTTATCCGTCGCTTAAAACGTGCCAAAATTGCAAAACTTCGTGTTGACATTTTCAAGCCGTGCATTGACACACGTTACTCTGACACAGAAGTTGTTAGCCACGACCATACAACAATTAACTCTACACCTGTAGATTCGTCACAAAATATTTTGCTGATGACTGGTGATGTGGATGTTATTGGTATCGACGAAGCACAATTTTTCGATGATGGTTTAGTCGATGTATGCAATACACTTGCCAATCAGGGTTTTAGAGTAATCGTAGCTGGACTCGATATGGATTTTAGGGGCATTCCGTTTGGCCCAATGCCTGCACTCATGGCTATTGCCGACGATGTAACAAAAGTACACGCTATCTGCGTGCGTTGTGGATCTCCCGCATACGTTTCACACCGTTTAGTAGCTGGTAAAAGTCAGGTTTTACTAGGTGAGACTGATAAGTATGAACCTATTTGTCGCCAATGCCACAACCAATTGAATAAAGAAGAAAAATAACAAACTGAAATAAAAAATAAAGAGGTTGATTAAATCAACCTCTTTTTGCTTGACAGTGAGCTTGAACAAATCGCAAATGCGTATAGGAGATTTGTTCATTAAAAGCGTTATACGCTTCGGTAAGTGTTTTTGTTGTGGCTATTTTTGCCACAATGTCATCCACTACCGTTTCCTCAATAAAATCATATACTGAAAGTGAACCTTCTGCAATTAATTTTACCACATGCGATTCAATAGTAGACAATGCCATTTTACGCTCTTGTGCTATTTCTTGTAATGATTTTCCCTCGCGACACATACGCTCTGTAATCTTATAAGTTGCGCCCTTCTCTGCTTTTGGTTTCTGCTCTATTTTGTTTTTTGATTTCTTTGTTTGAGGCTTGGTTACTTCTATATCGTCAAAATCGAGCCCTTCTTGCATACCGTGAGCCAAGCCATTTTCTTTACAATAAGTGCGAACCACTTCTAAAAAACGGAAGCCGTAACGTTGTACTTTTATTTTACCAAAACCTTTTATACCGGCTAATTCTTCTGGTGTTTGAGGTAATGTATTGCTCACTTCAACTAACATTTTTGTATTCGCAACCATATATACCGGCAAATTCAAATCTTGACACAGTTCATTGCGTAACGTAGCCAATTCGTGATACAAACGAGCATGTTTTATCGGTAATTTCTGTTTTGCTTTTTTGTTGCCAGCATATGCATGCACGTTGAGTTTTGGCACTTTAAATGTAGCCTTCAATTCAAAATAACGAGTAACTGAAAAATCATCTCGGATACCAGCTAACAGATGTTTTTTGGCTGCTAATAGTTCGTAAATGTTCGTTAATCGTGCGGTATAATCAAGTGCTTCGGTTCTACTATCGGTTACTGCTGGAGATTGTTCTGCTAAATCCATAATTTCAGTAATAGCTGGGACAAAAAAATCAGACGCAGCTTCTAAACGTTGCTGTAGTTTTTCCGTATCATTCGCTGCACAAAGTGTGGCTAACTGATATTGAAATTTATCAGACACCCCATATAAATCGTACACGTGGGTTTGTAAGGAGTCCAAAAACGGTTGGGTTTCTTCATTAAAATCAAGAATGAGTGACCCAACATAGTTAACAAACGAACGGGTAATGCCCGTTATCATAGCAAAATCGAAAGCTGTTCGCAAAATCTCTGCATTATACTGCGATTTAAACAAATCAACTTGTCGTTCCAATTCGGTCGTTGCTATTTTTTTTTCAGAAAAGTTCAGCACGTGTTCATCGACCACTAAACTGCGTTGATTTATAGGCGTGGTAAGCACAATGCCGTCCAACGATCGACAACGGCTCAACGCCACATACACTTGACCCGAAGCAAAAGCAGCACCTGCATCAATCACCACTTTGTCGAACGTTAAGCCCTGACTTTTATGTATGGTAATAGCCCACGCTAAACGCAACGGGAATTGCGTATAAGAACCCAACTCTTCCTCTTCTATTTGATTAGTTTCTTGGTTTACACTATAACGAATATTTTGCCACGTTTCTTGATTTACCAACAAAGGTTCGGTTTCTCCATTGCACGTTACAAAAATCTCAGTTTCAGAAAGCGATGTCACTACACCCAATTTCCCATTGAAATATTTGCGATCAACGCCCACATCATTGGCTATAAACATCACTTTTGCGCCTACTTTGAGCGATAACAAGGCATCATTGGGATAACTTTTATCAGAAAAATCACCTTGTATTTTGGCTTCGTAGGTAAAAACAGCTGTATCGATTTTAGCCATTTCCTCCGCATTGATAGCGTCTGCTTTCCGATTGTGCGTAGTTAATGTGATGTAACCTTCATCTTCGTGCGGACGAAAATCAGGATCGTAGCGTGAGTTCAACAATTCCAAACCATTGGTAGAGAGTTGATCATTGCGCACTTCGTTAAGTAACTGAATAAATTGCTGATTGGTTTGACGAAAAATATGATCAAGTTCTATGTAAACAGGCGTTTGTTGCATAATAACCTGACTGTGAAAGAAATAGGGGCTAGCGTAAAATTGCGATAATAGATCCCACTCGTCGCCAACTACCACAGGTGATAGTTGATACATATCGCCAATAAATATAACTTGAACGCCACCAAATGGTTCATGATAACGATAGCGATAATGACGTAAAACAGCATCCATGGCGTCGAGTACATCGGCGCGCACCATACTAATTTCATCAATAATGAGCAATTCTAACTCTTGGAATACTTTACGCCTTACAGATGTAACTTGCTGTTTACTAATAAGATTAGCACGACCTTCGTTGGTAGGCACAAATGGTGTAAAAGGCAATTGAAAAAACGAGTGAATAGTAACGCCGCCAGCATTGATAGCCGCTACGCCCGTAGGAGCCACCACCGCCATTTGTTTATGCGTTTGTTCACGCATACGACGTAGAAATGTGGTTTTTCCAGTACCAGCTTTACCAGTAAGAAAAACCGAACGCCCCGTAAATTGCACAAACTCCTCCGCTATATCGTAAACAGACATTTTCTACGTTTGATGGAATTTAACAAATATCTTATTTCTGTCGTGGGAATAATAGAATCGGCGTACCCGTAAAGTTCCAATGTTCACGAATCTTATTTTCCAAGAAACGCAAATATGGTGATTTTATATATTGTGGCAAATTGGCAAAAAACACGAATGTAGGCACTTGTGTATTAGGGAGTTGTGCTACATATTTTACTTTTATATATTTCCCCTTGTAAGCGGGAGGAGGATAATTTTCAATCAATGGTAAAAACAAATCGTTCAATTTGGCTGTAGGCACTTTACGATTTTTATTTTCGTACACCTGCATAGCAGTTTCTATCACTTTGAAAATACGCTGTTTAGTTACTGCCGAAGTAAATATAATGGGAAAATCTTTGAAAGGTGCCAAACGTTCGCGAATAGCATTTTCAAACGCTTTGATGTCTTTGTTTTCTTTATTTTCAATCAAATCCCACTTATTAACACAGACTACCAAACCTTTACGATTCTTTTGAATCAATGAAAAGATATTCAAATCTTGGCTTTCGATGCCACGTGTAGCGTCAATCATCAAAATACAAACATCAGAATTTTCAATCGCTCTGATGGCACGAATTACCGAATAGTATTCAATATCTTCATTCACTTTTGATTTTTTACGAATACCAGCAGTATCTACCAAATAGAACGAATGACCAAATTTATCGTATTTTGTATAGATTGAGTCGCGTGTAGTACCAGCAATATCGGTTACAATGTGACGTTCTTCTCCAATAAAGGCATTGACAAGTGATGATTTTCCTGCGTTTGGACGACCAACTACTGCAAAACGTGGCAACTCTTCTAACTCTTCTTTTACATCAGGTTTAAAATATGTTAACAGTTCATCAAGCAAGTCGCCACTACCAAGCCCATTGATAGCCGACAAAATAAACGGTTCACCCAATCCTAATGTGTAAAACTCGGTGGCTTGAAATTGCAAATCGAACGTATCTACTTTGTTTGCCACCAACATCACTTTTTTATTGCTACGGCGTAAAATATTTGCTACACTCATGTCCAAATCAGTTACACCGTTAAGAACGTCTACAACAAACAGAATAACATCCGCCTCTTCGATAGCAATAGCCACTTGGCGATTGATCTCTTCTTCAAAAATATCATCAGAATTAACAACCCAACCACCAGTATCGACTAGTGAAAATTCACGTCCGTTCCACTCACACAAGCCATACTGACGATCGCGCGTAGTACCAGCTTCTTCATTCACAATAGCCCGACGTGATTTGGTCAAGCGATTAAACAAGGTCGATTTTCCCACATTAGGGCGACCAACAATGGCTACTAAATTTCCCATTTCTTTTTTTATTAGTGTTTATACTGAGATGCCTATCACTTTCCCAAGCAATTCCGTGACTCGCAATCAACACGAGCGGAAAGGCATCGATTAACAACTGTGTTTAGTCGTTTTTATGCTCTATTTGATAACCGAAATTGCGCAATTTACGTTCGCGATTACGCCAATCTTTTTCTACTTTTACAAAAAGTTGCAAAAAAACTTTTTTATCAAAAAAGGCTTCTATGTCTTTACGGGCTTGCGTGCCAACCGTACGAAGAGCTGCGCCTTGTTTTCCTATGAGTATGCCCTTCTGCGAATCGCGTTCGCAAAAAATGACCGCACTGATACGTAATAAATTTCCTTCTTCTTTAAACTCCTCCACTGCAACCTCTACAGAATAAGGAATTTCCTTATCGTAGTTCATCAAAATTTTCTCACGAATGATTTCGGTCACAAAAAAACGTTCCGATTTATCAGTCAACGCGTCTTTATCAAAAAACGGAGGCGACTCGGGCAATAAGTCTTTAATGTGGTTGAACAGCGTTTCGATATTGAATTTTTCCAATGCCGATATTGGGAAAATTTCAGCTTTAGGCAATTCCTTATGCCAGAAATCGACCAGTGCTTCTAATTTTTCTTGATCTATTAAATCTATTTTATTGACAATGAGAATAATTTTAGTCGTATCCTGCATCCGTTGCACTTTTTCGAGGAAAAACGCATTTTTATCAGGAGAATCAAGTACATCGGTCACATACAACAGAATATCGGCATCGGTAAGCGCCGAGTTAGAAAATCCTAACATCGACTCTTGTAATTTGTAATTAGGTTTTAATACACCCGGCGTGTCTGAATAGACAATTTGAAAATCATCACCATTAACGATACCCAAAATACGATGACGTGTAGTTTGCGCTTTAGACGTAATAATAGAGATACGCTCGCCCACTAACGCATTCATTAAAGTCGATTTTCCCACATTGGGATTTCCAACAATATTGACAAAACCTGCTCTATGCATAGCAATCGGAATAATTATGGATTTGATTTCCTCATCACAAATTGAGCGACAAAGATACAAAAAATCTGTCAGTTGTATACTATGCAGTTCGTAAAACACTGATAGACATTTTTATAAATTCTCTTGTGTTACTCCACTTTTTTCATTACTTTTGTGTAAAAGTTTATCACTCACTTTTATAACGCAACCACATCATGGATATAGAAGATATTTTAGTCAACGGGCAGGTTTTTGGGGGCACTGGTGGCTCATCAAAAAAAACACTAGCAAATGGCCCAAAAAGAAACTGTCGGGTGCACAGCAAATGCGAGCCGATTACAAAAAACGTATCGCAGCAAAGGCGGCTTTACGGGCTAAGAACAAAGGGACTGATGGAAAATCAACAACATAAAAAGAGGGCTGCAAATAATATTTGCAGCCCTCTTTTTGAATGCTTACCTCTATTTTTTAGCTGGCTTAGTTTTAGGTTCTATTTTTGTTGACACCTTAACGACTTTTGTCGGTTTTGTAACTTTGACAGGCTTTGTCGTTTTTTGTTCCGCTTTTACTTTAGGCGTCGCCTGTTTCTCTGTTTTTCCCTTGCAAGCATGCAATTGTTCTTCTAAATCGGCAATCTTTTGCTCTTGATTGTAAATAGTTTGAAGCAAAGGATTTAATTCTTCATTTTCAATGCTCGTAGGATACTGGGCTTTGACACGTTCCATAAAATCGCTCAATACATTCATATAATTCATAAATGCATCGTAAGGCGATTCGTAAGGAATAGCTTCAGCATAGATCATTCCGTTGGAATAGTGTTTTGTTGTCATAAAGAAAAAATGTGATGTGTCTTGCAAACGCTGCCAATCAATTTTTAACAACAAATCAGAACATAAATGAACACGTTTTGTTAAACTGTATAATTTATTCAGAGCTTCGTTCTGTAATTCATTGCCACACCACGCACTTAAATCTTTCTCCTCATCAGCCCACGACATAGGGTGCAACACCGAAATTGTATCTACGGGTTTTATTTTAGACGCTACTTCACTCGGCGTTGAAAACGCCACTCCATTTTCAATAGCGTGATAAGGCAATGCTTTGAAAAATTCAAAAATACCACTATCGCGATGATTTAATGCGCCAAGAGCCTCGTAGCCTAAGAATAGGTTAAAAATTTCCTCTTCTGCAGGTGAAGCTTTTATCCAGCCGATGAATTTTTCTGCAGTTAATGGAAATTCATTCCAATTCCACTGCGAAAAGCGATAGTTAATATCATCACTTAATTTATTATCGCGTACCAACAACTTAACCTTATTATTGTAAGCATGATTATAGACATAATGCGTGCTTTTCCAACCCATAATGTGTTTTGCCCCTTCAATCATAATGGTTTTATAACCCATTTTGGCTATTGAATCACCAATCTCGTCAGAATAAATCAAAGCTGTGTTAGCATATACTGTTGGTGTTTTACCAAACAACTGCTTGATTTTATTAGTTTGTAGTTTAGTTTGGATAACAAATTCATCTTCGTCATAAATGGAGGCTAACGAATGCCCATTTGGTGTAGCCAAAAACTCAACACTGCCCGTTTTTGCTAATTCTTGGAAACTTTCAATTACCTCTGGCGCATAGCGTTCAAATTGTTCCAAAGCTAAACCTGAAATAGCAAAAGAGACTTTGAATTTACCATTAGAACTACGAATCATCTCCAGCAATGTGCGATTTGCCTCCAAATAACACTGATCTGTTAGTTGTCTGACAGCAGTTTCATCGGCATAATCATCATAATAATAGTGATCGTTGCCAATTTCAAAAAAACGATAGCGTTTCAAATTCGGCCTCTGGTGTACACGAAAAATAAAATTAATTGTTTTCATATTTAATAAGTTGTTTGTCCTGTTATAATTTGTATTGATTAAAGTCAATATGTCGAATAATCTCAATTGATTTGCCAAATGCCTCTGGAGTTTTTTTCATGATGCCACTGCACTTGCCAACAGCGTCCATCTATACGATCGAGGAGTATAAAATTATAAGTATTTTCTGTTTCATATAACTCAAATCGCCCAGATACAGGCAAATCATACGAGTAGAGTTTGGAATAATCATCCAAAACTGTTCTAAATCTGTAATGCGAACCTTCTACACTAAATTGTACTTGCCAAAGCTGACCTGTTTGGGTATCTAATTCAAGAAAAGTCCATTTGTTTTTGGTTTTATACAATTTATATCGACCTAACTCATTGTACTGACTTTCTTTTACCGAGTCTCTAAACTGCTGCAAATCAGCATCATTTTGAACCCAACATTTTGTTTTTTCCAATGACTCTTTGTTTGCCTTTGTAGTTGAATCAGTAGTTCCAGATGATTTCGCTACTGCAACACCCACAATAAAAGACACCACTAAAAGTAAAGTTAATTTTCTCATGTGTAATAATTGTTCTGCTTTTGAGTTTTGTTTCTATCTACCGCAAACCATGTCGTATATTTTACGCACTTTTTGTCCTGCAATTTCCCATGTAATAGCATTCACCTCATCCAAACCATTTTGGCGTAAAGCCTCATGCATAGCAGGATATTTAACTATGGCATGAATGTAATCTGCCATTGCCTCAATATCCCAATAATCAGTTTTTATAGCGTGATCCAAAATTTCAGCGCAGCCCGATTGTTTAGAAATAATACTTGGAGTACCACATTGCATCGCCTCCAACGGTGAAATACCAAATGGTTCAGACACTGAAGGCATCATATAAACATCACTTTCTGCTAACATTTCGTACACGGCACGACCTTTCAAAAAACCTGTAAAATGGAATCGGTCGGCAATACCACGTTGTGCTACCAAACGAATCATTTTATCCATCATGTCGCCGCTACCAGCCATCACAAAACGAACACCATCAGTGTGTTGTAATACACGAGAAGCAACTTCCACAAAATACTCAGGTCCTTTTTGCATAGTAATACGACCAAGAAAAGTGACTAATTTATCTTGTCGTTCACTTTTTTTCAATTCATCGACAAACTCCAATGGTTCTACTGCATTGTGTACGGTTGTCACTTTATCGGGATGTTGATGGTATTTTTCAATTACCGTGTTGCGTGTCAAATTAGAAACTGTAATGATATGATCAGCCGCATCCATGCCCTCTTTTTCAATACGATATACATCGGGATTTACCTGCCCACGACTACGGTCATAATCAGTGGCGTGCACATGAATAACCATAGGTTTCCCACTAATTTGTTTTGCAAATCGCCCAGCAGGATAAGTCAACCAGTCGTGCGCATGAATAACATCAAAATCACGGCTGTGAGCAATAACGCTCGCCACTGCTTCGTAATTAGATATTTCCTCTAATAAATTATCAGGATAACGACCGGAAAAATTGATACAACCCAACTCATTCGTCCAAATACGTGTAAAATCATACTTGATACCGTTGCGCAAATGAAAATATTCATCTGGGTGCATGAGTGAACCAATGCGGTCGTTCACATAGTGCCAGTCGACATTTTTCCACACCACAGGCACATTGCTTGCACCAATAAGGTGAAGAAAACTTTTGTCCTCATCGCCCCACGGTTTAGGAATAACAAATGTAATATCCATATCTGGTTGCAAGGACATACCACGAGTTAACCCATAACTTGCGGTGCCTAGACCACCCAAAATATGAGGAGGGAATTCCCACCCAAACATTAATGCTTTCATATATAATCTAACTTTCTATTTTTTAAAGTATAAATCTGATGCTTTATTTACCATCAACCAACACACCAATACCATATTCCTTCACTTGTTGTTCTGATAGCGTGGCTATAAATTCTTCCATCAATTTTTGGGCACGTAACACTTCTGCTACAGTAGGCGCATAACTCATCGCACCGTGCCCACGGAATGGTGGATTACCATCATATAATTCTGATAAACAACCTATTGTTAATTCTTTTAAATCGCTTTCAAAACCAGCTAACAGGCGCATCAACATAGCCACACCACTCATTTTGTAAACTTTCAAATACGCTTCGGCAAAAGCAGCTGTAGTCCAAGGCCATACAGGACCATTATGATAATTACGGTCACGATCCAACTGTCCTCCCATATAGTTGGGACGATACATCCCACTTTTGGGACTTAAACTACGTAAACCTTTTACAGTAAGCAATTCACGTGTAACAATATCTACAATAGATTTTTGTTGGCTTTTCTCCAAAGGTGAATATGGTAACGATACGGCAAATATCATATTCGGACGCACTTCACGATTGTGATAGTCTCCATCTACATAATCGTCGAGATAAACACCATTCCAAAACGTCTGCACAAACGATTGGCGCATAATTTCAGCTTGATAATTCAATACGTCAGCAATGTTTTCCTGAGCTAACTGATTGGCTACGTCCGATGAAAACTTGAGTGCATTATACCACAAAGCATTAATTTCTACAACATAACCTGTACGAGGCGTAATAGGATAGCCATTTTCCATGGCATTCATCCATGTCGCTGGCTTATAACGACCATCTGTATAAAGCAATCCGTTATCATGCACAAATAGGTTATTATGCTTTTGTTTACGAATAAAGTTGATAATATCTAGCACAACATCACCGTATTTTTCCGTAGCTTGTTTAAGCGAAGTTACTTGTGCATATTGCTGGATATTCCAAATAAACCACAAAAGTACATCGGGCGAACTCACCTCTTTAAGTTGCGTAGTCTTTGGTTTCCCGTCGATATAATCACGCACAGCAACCACGCCAGTTTTCATCATGTTTTCAAACATCTCTACGTCGCCAACAGCTAACGTGGCTCCAGGTAGAGCAATGAATTTATCGCGAGCACGATATTTAAACCACGGATAACCCGCTAATAAATAATAGCCATCCTCTTTTTTATTATAAAACTGCTGTGCCGCATTTTTCAGACAAGTAAAAAAATTGGCACGTCCAGTGCGATTTTCTTTTTCTTCTTCAAACAACGCTTTCAATTTGCGAACGCTAATCGGTTCTGTGCCTGCTGAAAAAATAATTGTTTCACCTTTTTTGATAGGCAATTCAAAATAACCTGGCACATATAAATCCTCACGAAAATCGTAACCGCGCTCTTGTTCTTTATAGTATTCGATACCCCGATACCAATCTGGTTGCGGAACAAACACATTCTGTTTGTTGGTTTGTAGCACCAAATTAGGATAAGATTCGTACAAACACCAAGACATTCCATTTTCAACTTCTTGATACGTTTTGTTAATCGTATAATTTTCTTGTGTCAATTCGTTGACGTTACGAAATGCCAAAAATGGACGCAAACGCAATGTTGTAGGAGAGTGCGCATCAAGCAAAGTATAACGAATCAAAATGCGGTTTTCGCCTGAAACAAACACACGTTCTTTCTGAAGAATTACTCCGCCCACACGATAAACGGTAGTGGCAACAGAGTCAATCTGAAATTCACGAATATACTTATGCCCACGTGGACTATAGTGATCGCCTTGGTATTTATGAATCCCCAAATTGAACTCAGCTCCATGTTGAATTACTGTTTCGTCACACGAAGAGAGCAAAACGTGATTATCACGATCTAGTTCAGGCACAGGAACCACTAATAAACCATGATATTTACGCGTATTGCAATCAATAATGGTTGTACTAGAATAAGCGCCCGCCTTATTTGTACGCAACATCTCCTTATCCAACGATTTTTCGAGATTGGTAAGTAATGTTCTATCAAATTTCAAGTAACTCATATATAATCTATTATATTAATCTCTAAGCGCGTTAAAATTTACTAAAAAATAAAGGGGTAATTTACAACTTTATTTTTATATTAACAAAAAAAAATAGCTGTTTTATAACAGCTATTGCATCTATCAAAAATGACATTTTTTCAAGCAAACATAAGCTATTGCGACACCAATTTAACGGCCACCAATTTGTCATATCGCTCACCCCAAGGACGATGATAAACATAGATAGCATATTCGTTTTCAGTTTGCCAATAACTCCCTTCAATGGGCTGCAAAGTTCCTCTTGTAGAGCGATTTTCAACAAATAGATGTTGAAAATTATAACCACCTTGCTTTAAGAAAAGAGATTTAACATAAGCCTTCTCGGCAAAATCATACACCATACGTGATTGCTCATCGATTTGATTATTGAACAACTGACCAACCAAATGCAATGCACCATTCAAATAGGGCTCTGGAGTTGGCACAGCAAAATGCACCCACATATAATCAGCTTCTACATCCACATTATTTGCGCGTTGTCGATTGACCAAAAACTGTCCATTAACATCATACCCTTGTTCTACACCACGCCCTGCACGATGTTCGCTCGGATACAACCATACATGATAAAAAGTACGATCAAATGTGATGCGATCAATACCTCCACCATACGTATATTCAGAAGAAAAATCTATGCTGCGATATTGATTTCCTCCTTCAAAAATTAATCGCTTATTATTTTTGTATGACTGCACATGGGACGACGTGTAAGTAGGTGTTAAGTTAGTAACCATATTATCCAAACGCCGATTTTGCTGAACTGTGACTTTAAGTTCTGAAAAGGGATCACGCACCTCGTAACCACTTGTCTCCACTTCAAAATCAACCTGTTGGTAGCGCCCCGACAACTCAACATCAGTATTACCACGTACCGTTCCTTTTACAGATACACGTGACTGAACCACTGCAAAACAAGCCACAGCAACTGGTTTTGAAAAATCATTATCTTGAGCAATAACAACGGCATAATTACCAGATACTTTCAATCGTAAATCTTCGTTAGGTACGTCAAACTGATAATGAACATAAAGTGTCGTGGTATTTGTAGAAAAAGCGTAATCATCAATGATTCCACTAGAAAAGCCTTCTAAGTAATCCACTTCTGACAGCGAGGAACGTGTCCAGTCGGCATTACAATGCACTACAACATAAGTATAATTTTTGGGCTCATAAGACATTTCGTCAAATGAAATACGCACTAACTGATCAGAACCTAATTCAATAACAGGAATAGCTAATGGATTGTCAGCCACACGCACCTGTAATGTACGAATATTGTTGACTTTTACATGCGTAAAAAACGGCTCTGCCCAAAGGCTTGAAACCATCAACAGAAAGGCTATATATAAGATATTTCTTTTCATAATATCAGAACAAAGGTACAAAAACAATTTTAGAACGTAAAATTACTGCTTTTTATAGAAAAAAACATGTATCTTTGTAATCTAATTGTATAGATAGCTAAATCCTTAATACAGATAAATATAAACTTTTTAGAACCAACCAACCACATGGGAAAAGTATTGATTATTGGAGCTGGTGGTGTAGCTACTGTTGCTGCACATAAGTTAGCACAAAACGCAGACGTATTTACTGACATTATGATCGCCAGCCGAACTAAATCGAAATGTGATGCTATTGCAGCTGATCTTAAAGCGCGTTATGGCGTAACCGTAGCTACGGCTCAAGTTGATGCAGATAACGTGCCAGAATTAGTGAAATTACTAAAAAAGTTCCAACCAAAATTGGTGATGAACTTAGCGCTCCCGTATCAAGACTTGCACATTATGGATGCTTGTTTGGAAGCCGGTTGTAATTACTTAGATACAGCAAATTACGAGCCTCTAGATAAAGCTAAATATGAATATTCATGGCAATGGGCTTATCACGATCGTTTCAAAGAAGCAGGTCTGATGGCTATTCTCGGTTGTGGCTTCGACCCTGGATGCACAAATGTTTATACAGCCTATGCAGCTAAACACCATTTTGATGAAATTCACGAATTAGATATTGTGGACTGCAATGCTGGTGATCATCACAAAGCCTTTGCAACCAATTTTAATCCTGAAATCAACATTCGTGAAATTACCCAAAAAGGTCGTTATTATTTAGACGGTAAATGGATAGAAACAAAACCTTTGGAAATTCACCAACCGATTACCTATCCGGAAATAGGTCCTCGTGAATCTTATTTAATGTATCATGAAGAGTTGGAATCATTGGTCAAAAACTTCCCAACATTAAGACGCGCACGTTTTTGGATGACTTTTGGACAAGAGTATTTAACCCACCTGCGTGTTATTCAAAATATCGGTATGGCAAGTATCGAACCTATTGATTATAACGGACAAAAAATTGTACCAATTCAATTTTTAAAAGCAGTATTACCAGCTCCTGAAGAATTAGGTTCAGATTATACAGGTTGGACTTCAATTGGTTGTCGCATTAAAGGCATGAAAGATGGCAAAGCAAAAACTTACTACATCTATAACAATTGTAGCCACGAAGCCGCTTACAAAGAAACTGGTACACAAGCCGTAAGTTACACAACCGGAGTCCCAGCAATGACTGGTGCTTATCTCTTTATGACAGGCAAATGGAACAAACCAGGCGTAGTTAATCTTGAAGAGTTAGATCCCGATCCATTTATGAAAAAAGTTGCCGAGAGCGGTTTACCTTGGAATGAAATTATAAATGGAGATTTAGAAGTGTAACATTATGACACACAAAATATTCAGTAACAAAAAGGCGAAACGTAGGTTTCGCCTTTTGTATTTTGAAAGTTTTTTAACGCCGCCCTACATTAAATAATATCCCTAAACAAACAGATAAATTTTGATTACTTGAACGACGATAATCATCAGTAGCACTATTGGCAAACATATCGCCTAAGCCAAATGAATAGCGAGCCTCTAACTGATAAATACCTGCTCGCTTAGTATTAAACTCAAAACCAGTTCCTACTGCAATGGCGTAATCCAGACGATTAGTGACATCCATTATATGACGTGACTGCTGTTGTGATAAAGAGAGTGTAGACTCTTTCTTATCAGAAACTTGGTAACTTACCGATGGACCTAAATTAAAAACCCAACGAAACGTTTTATTGCCAAAATGAATGTGTGATAACAACGGAACTTCTACATAGTTCAGTTGGCGTATATAGTTATACTCTGATGACTGTTCTGTCCAACCTCGCTGTGTAAAATTGGCTTCAACTTGTATTCCAAAATATTTTGATGAAATATAGCGAAATACCCCTCCTGCCTGAAAACCATACGTTGGATTTTGTGGAATCGCTGGCAAAAATGACACCCATGAAACAGTTGCACCACTACGTACACCTACAGCATGTTCAGAAGTACAATAATAGATCTGTCCTGATACTTTAGGTAAAAAGACAAAAAGTGCTATAATAATGATTAGTTGTCTCCAATTCATTTTATTTCCATTAATTTACCGTTATAATAACCAAACAGAGACCAGCTCATATTTACCCAATGGGTACCATATTTCCCTTTTTGGAATTTAAAATCTGACTGCAACAACTCGCACTCAACATTTCCCAAAGCGGAAGATGTATTCTTCCGTTTTGCTTTCAAGGCAGCTGTCGTGTAATTGATAATATCATAACCAATTAAATCGTACATCGGAATATTTATGGGACTTAATTCTCCATACCATTTTTTATAATTTGCCTGATAAGCGCTCGTATCTTTTTTCTTGAAGAGCGAATAATAATAAGTTCCTTCATGAAAATTAGTCCATTGTTTCCACTCTTCAAAGCCCCAAATTTGTAAAGCAGGCAAACCTAATGCTTCTATTTGTGGCAATAATGACGAAACCACATCTAAACGTGTTGTAGCTAGAAATAACAATGTTTTATTGCGTCCAACAAGCGTCCTTAACGTATCAACTCCGCCATTGCCTAGCTGAATTTCACGATACGTTTTACGTTTAGCCGATAGTGCTTTCATCACCTCATCGGCTAGTAGATTGGCTTTATCGTGTTTCCCCGTAAAACGTGCTATAATTACATTTGATGAAGAAAAACGATCTGCTATAGTTTGCGCTACCATGGGCAACAGAGCATCTTGCGAAGGATTAAACTGCAATACATACTCATGCGAATCGCGTGCTTCTATTTTAGACGTAAACGGCACAATCATGTGAATGCGATTATCTCTTGAAAATTTAGATACTGCAGCCACTTGATTAGAATAGGCTGGTCCAATAATCAAATCCATTGATTTTAATATTGGCAATCGCAATATAGAATCGAGTGTTGGCTGATTTTTCTCAATATCAAACGTGTATAAATCAACAGAGATTCCAGATTTTTTAACCTCGTTTAAGCCCAATAAAACACCACGATAGAAGTCCCAAAAATAGTTTACAGACGCATCAATATAAGGAGTTTCAAGCATAAAAGGTAATAACACAGCAATGCGCAATGTATTAGGATCTTGTGTAGAAGAAGCAATTGGCTGATGGTTTTCAATCAAATCCAAATCCGCTTTATTGATAGCCAGAACAGGACTTTCTACTACTACAATAGAGGCTTCTTCAATTGTAGTATCTGGTTTTTGTGGCTCAGGAATTATCAACTCCTGCCCTACTTTGATAGAAGTAATTTTATTTGCTTGCACCAAATCATCTACAGTTACATTATATTGACGACTGATGCTGTACAATGTCTCTTTGCGCTGTACAACATGAGTTTTTTTCATAGTCGTCTTTTTTTCCTCCTTCTCTATTTTCGCAGTCGGTTTACTTATAACTGGAAGTGGTGGAGCTGGTGCTTTTGCAGTTTGTTTCGTAGCAATTGGCACTTTTACCGGAATTTTCAGTTGCATACCAATCTTTAATCCCGACGCTACTTCTGGATTGTTAGCGACCAACTCATCTATTGACATCCCATATTGACGCGACAGTGAATATAAGGTTTGTTTTGGCAACACTTCGTGCGTAATGAAACCACTTGTAGGATTTTCTTGAGCTACAGGTCCCACAACTGGCACCAAAATAATCTGTCCAATTTTCAAACCACTTTCCAACCCTTTATTACAAGCGTGTAAATCGGCTTGTGATACACCAAACTTGCGCGAAATCGCATATAAACCGTCTTTAGGCTCAACAGTATACGAATAGTAATTTTTACCATCAACCTGCACAATAGGATAATTTAGTGTTTGAGCTGACATAGTCACGCTAACTAACAACACTATCGCACACAGTAAAATTCTTTTCATAGCTATATTTTTTACAAAATTAATCACATAAAGCATACAAATCACCACGAGGATTTATGAGCAAAATAGGTACATTGACACGAGCAATTATTTTTCGCTCCTTGCTACCAAACAGCATGTCATCCAATCCATATTCACGTGAAGCCGAAATTATAACTAATCCCGCCTCACCTGTAGCTGCCCATTTAGCAGCTTCAAACTCTATACCACTACTATCTTTAGATGCTCTACGCACTTCATAGTTTAATTGAAAGGTGTCGAATAAAGTTTTGATCGCATCAATGTTCTGCAACGCTTTGCTTCCATAATCTTTAGGCTGAAAAATAATCAGTTGCGATTTTAAAAAGCGCCCAAATGCCGCTGCAAAAGGTCCTTTTTCTTTTTCTTCAATTAAAAAAGAGATAGGTAAAGCTATTTTTTCTAAATTAAATTGTTGTCCATCTCGAACAAATAAATAGGGAATTCGTAAAATACGAAAAGCGTTCAAATAAGTTTGAATCGAAGTGAATTTATTTAATTCCACTACCAATAAAGAGGCATCTAACTCTTCTACAACAGTTGCAATATCATTTAATGTCACTGAATTGTCTTCAGTTTTACTCCCAACTTGCAACACTTGTAAGTCGTAACCAAAACCTGCAGCCAACTGCTCCCCAAAATAAAGAGAAGTTTGCTCCAATTTACCATATCTTAAAACAACTATTGGTCGTTTCATTACTTACCTCCTAATGCATTAGTTTTCAAAGTACTGGAAGAACTACCTATATTTGGCATTGCTGGGCGAGGTGACGAACCAGACGACATCGGAAGAGTTGTTTCTGTCGCCGACATTCTGTTTGTTTTAGCTTCAGATTTCGGTTCTTGTTCCTCTACCTCACTTATACGACGTCTTCGTTTAGTTGCCACAGTCACCGTTCTTTCGGGACGTAAAAATACATCTTCCCATTTTTGTGGACGAAGGCCCACTTGCCACGAATAATTGGGTAAATACATCATCTCTTTACTGACCTGATCGAGGGGTGTCATAATACCAGTAGGTGTAGGATAAAGTACAATACGATCAACTTTTTTTTCTTGAAAATAGACCGTTAAAAAACTACTTTCCGTTTCGTTCATTCCTATCATGGTACTATCGGCTTCACGAGGGAAAAACAATGATTGCGCGTTGCCTCTCACATCGACACGATATAATTCGCCTTCTGCCACATAAGCCGTTAGTTCCTTACCCGACAATTGATTGAAACGGATAGAATCTTCTTGTTGACATACAAAAGCGGAATTAATAACCTGCAAACGTTCCACTTCGTTATTCAATGAAAAAATGCGAATAGTATCACCCGTCATCTGTTGGTTACCAGACCACAAAATAGGCATTTTCATGAGATGAAGCACAGAGTCACGCGTTTCGTAACGAGCCGAATCACAAACAGCTTGTACATCATTTCTAAAAACACGAACATTATAAAACGCTTCAACCACTTTATCGACAGAGTCAACAGCGTACGAAAACAAGGTGTCGGCATTCAAATAAAGCGTATCTATAGTTGAGTGATCGATCATTAATGCCGAATCTTTTGCCAAGGCAACATCTCCCTCTTCTTTGTAATAAACATAATGACCTCGAAGTGACACTTTTTTTACAGTATCGTCCAACTCCACATGATGATGCGCATGTCCAATACCATTTTTTTTATCATAAAAGATTGTATCGCCTTTCAACGTTTTACCATCTTGATGTGTCACAAGAGAATTTAATAATAATTCAGACTGTTCAGTATTGGTGTCGTACCATCCTTTTTCTGAATAAATGGTAGTTTCCTTCTCATAAATCACTGTAGTTGGACCAAGGATTTGTGCTAAATTTGTTTCGGTAAAATATTTCAGCGTATCAGCATTCATTACAAATTTAGGATTAGTTAATTTCACTTTCTCTTTAAATAAAGCCATCTCTAATCCTGGGTAATAATAACCAAATTTAGAAGTTAATACATTGCTTGTATCTGTTAGTTTCCCACCAGTGAAATAGTACCCCACATTAGCTCCACGATCGTAATTTAAACTATCTGTGGTTAATCGAATTTGACGGTTGTGCATACGTACATTCTTACGCAAACGCGCCATTTTAGTATCGCCATCATAATAAAGTACATCGCCATAGATAAAAAGCGTATCTCCTTGTACTATCCGTACGTGTCCATAGGCATTAAACGAGTTACGCTCTTCAAAAAAATAGGCACTATCGCAATACAAATATGCATCATCGTGGCGAAAACGCACATTACCTTTGAGTAATTGCCCGTCAGCCATCACATCTTTGTCGTAGCTGAAAATTTCAGCGTTTTCTAAAAAAACATTGGTTTTCTTTGTATTAGATGTTGGTTTTGAAGTTTCTGATTGTGCTGTTGGCGTAGTTACTGTTTTTACAGGTTTAGATTTTGGTTGGGACTTCGATGGGTTTCCAGACTTACCAGACACAGGACGTAACATGGTGTTTTGTGCAAATACACCCACGCTAAGCAACGTCAACATTAGCAATAACCTTATTTTTGATCGAACCACACCCATTCACATATCATTTTTTAATCCAATTAGGATATTTAAAATCACAATTTTGCCAATCTGGAGCTATAAACACATAGGTTTCTTTTATTTTCTGCTCTATCCAATCTTGAATAATTTCCTGACTTTTAACAGCTTGATAGTACTGTTTTAACTGTTGATAATCGTCGGTTAAATTCGCTTTATGATTAGCTATCTTTGATTTTACTTTTACAAAAGCATACACTTCACGCCCAAGCTCTTGACTCATCATTGAAAATGGTTCCGAGATTTCACCCACATTCAAATTATACACTGCTTTAGCAACCTCTTGTGGTAATTCTTGATATTCAAACTTTGTAGCTCCTGTTGCAGGATTTGTCATCAAGCCACCATTCATACGTGTGTTTTTATCAGATGAGTTTTGCGTTGCAACTGTTTCAAATGTCTGTTTTCCAGCACGAATAAGATTAGCTAAACTATCAAGTTGCATAAATGTTTTTACTTTAATATCGCTTGAAACACGAGGACGTAACAAAATGTGTCGGCAATTAATTCTATCACCACGTTTTTCAATCAGCTGTACAATATGAAAACCAAACTCAGTTTCAAATACACGCGACACTTGCCCAGGTTCTTGTAAAGCAAAAGCAGCATTGGTAAACTCTGGAACCATAGTTCCTCGACCAAAAAAACCAAGCTCACCACCTTTGCTGGCTGTACCGAGGTCATCAGAATAGAGCCGAGCTAATAGTGAAAAATCAGCACTACCACTATTAACCCGGTCAGCATATTCGCGCAAGCGTTTTTTTGTCGCTTCAATATCTTCTTGTGGAATAGGCGGTTCTATAGTCACGATTTGCACTTCAACCATTGCGGGAATCATTGGAAGACTATCGGCAGGAAGATTTTGATAAAAGTGACGCACTTCACCTGGTGTCAATTTGATATTGCTCACCAACTTTTGCTGCACCATTTGAATAGTCATTTGATCGTGAATAGTTTGGCGAAGCTCTTCTTTGATTTCTGAAGTTGTTTTTTTGAAGTATTCCTCCATTTTTTCCTTAGAACCAATTTCACGTAACATGTGATCTATACGCATATTTAATTGCGCTTCAACCTGCGATGAACTTACCTCTATACTATCAATTTTAGCTTGATGTAAAAAGAGTTTTTGTACCGCTATTTGTTCGGGAATAACACAATACGGATCACCTTGTATACGCGTACCTTCATATTGTGCACGAATGCGTTGTTCTTCTACTTCAGATCGTAAAATGGCGTTATCACCTACCACCCACACCACACCATCAATCATATTAGATTGTGCTTGTAGTGAAAACAGTGAACAACTCAAAAACAGAACTCCATATATTTTTTTCAATTGCATAACTTTCAGGATATTGCGTATTTTCAGGGTTACTTTGTTTTAAAATAGATTACATCGCCATTTTTGTGAGCATCTTCGTAAAGTTCATTTTCAAACTTTTGGATATACTCTCTTTTGCGTTGATTATAAAGAATTGCACGAACTTTTTCTTGCACAAATTCTAAAGGTGCTGGTGTACCAGCTAACTGATAATCAGTGATGTTTAGCATGTATGTATAAGCCGAATCTGTAGTTTCATAAAATTTTGTGTGTGATAAAAAAGCTCCCTGATCAGAAATACCCTCTGGCATTCTCTTAAGTAAATCATTAAAATAAAGCCACTTATCTACAAAATAGTCATAACTCACAGCATGCTGAATACTGTATTGCTCTATCTGCTGAATCGACTTTTCGTCAAGTTTACGCATATAACCACGTACCCGATCAATTTTAGGTGATGTTAAAGGTACTTTTAAATAGACACCGCGCAACAGATTTTCCGTTAATAGAAATTGATTTGCATGTTGTTCGTAAAACATCATCACTTCATCATCAGTTGGTTCAGCTAAACGCTGTGCCACTAAACGTTCTTGATAATAGTGAATAGTCAATGATTTACGGTATCCTTCTACCAATTCTTCGACTACGTCCTCGTTGGCGATATTACGTTTTGCGTTTTGGTAAAGCAACACATCAGTAATCCATTTTCGAATATACGCATCGGCTAGATGCGTACTATCTTCAAGCGAAGTTCCTTCTGGAATAATTTTATCTAGATCTTCACAATACAGAAATCGCCCTTCAACCTCCAAAATAGCATCATGCGAAGTGTCAGTTGCTTGCTGTTGACACGAGCCAACAACAAGCAACAAACAACCTCCTAAAATGATATGTTTTAAATTCAACATTACTCTTTTATTGTTTTCAATACTGCTTGATTTACTTTTATTGGGTATTTTGCACGCAACTGTTCAATCCACAAGCGATCAAGTTCATTTTGATAATCAGATGTAACAGCTCCACGCACATCAGTATAAGCTTCTGGACCTTTTTTGAGCATTTTCCCCACCACAAAAACCACAGGAAACTCTTCGTCAACAGTAACTTGTGTTTTTTTGGCTTTGAATGCGTATTTATCAACCACAGGATTGTCGCCTTGTTTCCAAATACCAACTTCTGTTTTCACCAATTTTACACTGTCATTATTAACACGCGTATTGAGATACGAGCCAACAGAATCAGCAGGAAGTTTCTTTAATAATTTCTTCACTGTTTTAGCAGTAGCAGCATCTTTACAAGCCACTATACGCCCTTTGTAATGTGGTGTAGCCCAAGCATATTGATCTCTATGTTGTTCAAAGTAGGATTTTAAACCTTCCACATCTTTTGCAGCTTTTTCCCACACTTCGGCGTTGCTAACATCAAACAACAAAATACCATCATGATATTCTTGCATCAAAAAACGGAACTCATCATATTTGTTTTCTAGCTGCGTATCTTCATAAGCCAATATTTGGTCTTGGATAAAAGGCTCCATTTTTTCGGCTAACATCAACATCGCTTCGCTATTTTCTGGGCTCGTTAATGCTATAAAGTTTATCAAATCATTTTGATACAATGTTTTATTTGCGTATGTTGCTAACGGTTTATTCAGTCCGGCAGCCTCTGCTTTAGAAACAAACTGTGCATCGATATATTGTGTTCTCATCATAAACGCAGTAACCTCTTTCATAGCTCTATCGTTCACTTGGTAGTTGTACTCTTTTTTCAAACGATTAACTAACACTGTCCGTCCCATTGACGAGCGTTCATCACGTTGCATAGCACGTAATATTTCAGGTTTTTTCTTTTCGTATGGTTCCAAACCGCGTCTGTCATTTAATCTGATAATATGCCATCCAAATGCGGTTTTAACAGGTTCACTCACTTGCCCTTTAGTAGTCAATGCGAATGCGGCATCTTCGAATTCGCGCACCATACGCCCCACGCCAAACCAAGTTAATTCACCACCACGTCCCGCTGAACCCGAATCATCAGACTCCAGACGTGCAATTTTTTCAAACTCTTCGCCCGCTTTCAAACGAGCAGATATCTCCTTAATTTCTTTATAAGCTTTTGCTTTGTCTGTTTCAGAAGCATCTTCTTTTACCATTTTAAAAATGTGAGATACTTGCACTTGTCCTCTTGTTGGACGACGGCTATGCACTTTTATAACATGATAACCATAAAATGTGCGTACCGGTTGCGAAATTTGACCTACGGGTAATTCATACATCGCTTTTTCAAAAGGATATACAAGCATTCCACCTGTAAAAAAACCTAAGTAACCTTTATTTTGTGCTACTGATGGATCATCAGAAACATCGGGAGCAACTTTATCAAACCCTTCAGTCAATAAGCGCTTACGTGCTCGTAAGGCTTTTTGATACGCTGACAACGTATCGGTTGAGCTCGGATTTTCTTTAATTTTAATCAAAATATGACTTACTTCTACATCATATTTTAAACGATCATAAGCTTCTCTACATAACTTATCTTCAAGCGAAACATCAGTTAAATAAGGCTTTGCTAACTGAGTGCGATAACCACGCAACTCGTTCACAAAAGCTGGTAACGTATCTAAACCACGATGTTGCGCTTCCACAACCTTTAATTTAAAGTTTTTGAATAACTCTACATATTCGTCCAATGTTTTTTTATCAATTGCATTGTTGGTGTTATTCTTACGATAAATATACTCGAATTCAGCTTTAGTAACATCCTGACCATCAATGGTCATCAACACTGGACTTTTTTCAGCTCTCGCCACAAAACTCAGCCCAAGAAACAAGAAACCGATAAAGAATTTTGTTGTTTTCATAATAAAATAAGTTTTCGTTATTGGATTGATTTAAGAATTTACTTAATAAGATTTTTGCCAGTCATTTCTGCTGGTTGTTTTATACCTAACAGATGACAAACTGATGGCGCAACGTCTGCCAAAATACCATTTTCAACCACAGCCGACTCATTTTTGCTCACATAAATAAACGGAACTGGATTTAATGAATGGGCTGTATTTGGCGAACCATCTTTATTTAACGCATGATCAGCATTACCATGGTCAGCAATGATAATCAGTTCGTAATTGTTACGTTTAGCCGTTTCAACCACTTTTTCGACACAAGCATCGATAGCTTTCACAGCTTTTTGAATAGCCTCATACACACCTGTATGACCAACCATATCGCCATTGGCAAAATTAACAACTACAAAATCGAAATTTTGTTTTTCCAATTCTGCCGTCAAAGCGTCCGCCACTTCGTAAGCACTCATTTCTGGTTTTAAATCGTAAGTAGCCACTTTGGGTGAAGGAATTAAAATTCGCTCTTCGCCCGGAAATGGTTCTTCACGACCGCCATTGAAAAAGAACGTAACGTGTGCATATTTTTCTGTTTCAGCTATGTGCAGCTGTTTTAATCCCGCCTTTGAAATGGTTTCGCCAAGCGTATTTTCTACATTTTCTTTATCAAATAACACATGCAATCCTTCAAATGAAGAGTCGTATGGAGTCATAGTAAAGAACTGTAATGGTACAGTTTGCATGCCAAACTCAGGCATATCTTTTTGTGTTAACACCAAAGTTAACTCCTTAGCACGGTCGTTACGATAATTGAAGAAAATAACCACATCGTTTGCTTCTATTTTTGCTACAGGATTACCTTGCGCATCAACGTGCACAATGGGTTTAATAAACTCATCGGTCACATCAGCATCGTACGATTTTTGAACAGCACCAACTAAATCTGTACTCTTTTCGCCAACACCATTCACCAATAAATCGTAAGCAATTTTGACACGTTCCCAACGTTTATCGCGGTCCATGGCATAATAACGTCCTATTATAGAAGCTATTTTCCCTCCTGTTTTTTGCAAATGATTTTCAAGCGACAGAATAAAACCTTTTCCACTACGTGGGTCAGTATCGCGCCCATCCATAAAACAGTGTACATACGCATCAGCAATATCATATTGTTTAGCAATATCACACAGTTTGTACAGATGATCTAACGAACTGTGTACACCACCATCGGAGACCAAACCCATAAAATGCATTTTTACTCTATGTTTTTTGGCATATTCATAAGCACGAATAATTTCCGGATTTTTCAAAATAGAATTATCACGACAAGCCATGTTAATTTTAACCAAATCTTGATAAACTATACGCCCAGCACCAATATTCAAGTGCCCCACTTCTGAATTCCCCATTTGACCATCGGGCAAGCCTACATTTTCGCCCGAGGCTTGTAATTCCGAATGAGGATATTGCGCATTTAAAGAATCCCAATAAGGCGTGGGCGTTTGCGATATTACATCACCTTTAGATTTGTCCCCAATACCCCAGCCGTCTAATATCATTAAAACTACTTTTTTTGACATACTATTTTGTTGTTATAAATTAATTATTTGATTGATTTTATTCTTTAATTTGAATAGATAACATCTATCCAACTTGCAAAGATACAAAGAATTCTCCTCGAAACAGCTTGAAAAACACCAATTTTTATTATTTTTTTCAAAAAGGAGAGAGAAAAGAAAGATTACTTAGGAAAAGAAAAGCAGTGAACACGATAGAATCTATCATTTTTGAAATCGAACCTATGTTCGATTTCAAAAAAAGTTCGGCAATCATAGTTGAGCACAAAAACATTTTTTTATTTCAAAAACTACATCTGTATTTGCAACATTAAATGGAATGCAAAAAACGCATCACCACACACCCTCCTCGCGTCAAAACGGGGGGGTAAATAATTAAAAATCAATTACTTATAAATCATTTAAAATTTATCAATTTTATGAAAAAACTTTTCTTTTTATTGGCAGCTTTTTGTTGCACGGCAGTTTTGTATGCTCAAACCGAAATAACAACGGTTGAATTTTCGCTTAATCGCAATGCTATTGACTTTTACATAGGCAATACAGAAGGCGCAGTGGACAACAAAATTGGGAGCAATACGTCTGTACCCGCTGAAGTTGGTTATACATACCGGTCTGCATATTTGATGTATGAACATTCCCCAAGTAATTTTTGGGGTGTTGGTAATGGTGAAGAAGCTATCTCCGGAACTAAAACGTATGCTGTGCGATTGGATATTAGTGTAGTAGCCGATTATGCTTGGCCCGCCGACCTCAATACGCTGACTTTTATTTGGGATGGCGATACGGTTGTTCCTGCTCAAGTTAAAAATGCGAATCCTACCGTTATTGCTGCATATCTACTATTGGGCACGCCGGCTGAAGCACCTGCGCCTACTTATACACTCACTTTAGTCAATGCAGATAAACATGGATATTCAAATCAGACATTTACCGGTGGCAACTATGTTGAGGGAGCATCAATTACTTTCCAATATAAAGCTCCGAAAAGTGGCAAAGTATTTGACAAATGGGTGTCCGAAGGATTGACACTCACCACAGAGCAAGAAACTGATAACCCATTGACCATTGTGATGCCTGCCAATGCCGTAACCATAACGGCTACTTACACAACTGCAACCGCCATCAATAACGTGAAACTCGAAGCGCCAAAATCGAAAAAAATAATAGTAGATGGTGTGGTTTACATTCTCCGTAACGAAAAGGTTTACAACCTTCAAGGCATGGAATGCGAATTACCGATGAAGTAAAAATAATATCAAGTTTGAACGTTTATAAAGTAGGGACATTATGTGTGTTCCTACTTTTTTTTATAAAAACGATAATTGGTAGAAAACTAATTGGGGAAATAATTTAAGAAGCGACTAAAAAAGCTTGCTACACAAGTAACAAGCTTAAATGATAAGAAACTAACAGTACTGCACGCTTTGTTAGTTTTACAAAATGGAAACTCCCCATTTCAACTTGCACAGCAAATATACAACACTTTTTTGTAAAAACAAAAAAGCCACTAATGAAGTGTAAATATTCCTATTTGACTAAATATTTTACATGCAAAGAGCTTGCAATCAATCGATTGATTGCAAGCTCTTTGTATACCCGGTGGGACTCGAACCCACGACCCATTGATTAAGAGTCAATTGCTCTACCAACTGAGCTAAGGATACTTATTTACATCACTTCTAAATTCAAATTTTACTCGCTTTTACAGCTGCCAGCACATGTTCTACAATGTAATGCAACTGTTCAGTATCTAATTCAGTGTGCATGGGCAATGACAGCACTGATGCCGATAACAGTTCCGCCACGGGGAAATCGCCCGATTTATAGCGTGCATCTTGATACGCTTTTTGCAAATGTAACGGGACAGGATAATAAGTCATCGCTGGAATATCGTGGTCTGCTAAATATTGACGCACTTTGTCGCGATCGACGTTTACTAATTTCAATGTATATTGATGAAAAACATGCGTTGTGTTAAGCGCTATCACTGGTGTAATCAAATTGGCACAACCTGCAAATGCTTCGTTATAATAACGAGCTGCGCTTTGGCGCGCTTTGGTATAAGTGTCCAAATGACGCAATTTCACATCTAAAACTGCGGCTTGAATGCTATCAAGACGAGAGTTTACGCCAATCATATCGTGATAATAACGCACTTCCATACCGTGATTGGCAATAGCACGCATTTTTTTAGCTAGTACGTCATCATTGGTAAAAATAGCACCACCGTCGCCATAACAGCCCAAGTTTTTGGATGGAAAAAACGAAGTACAACCAATTTCGCCCATACAGCCCGACATCACCGAACGTCCGTCAGAAAATGTGTAACGAGCGCCAATAGATTGACACGCATCTTCAACCACGTACAAATGGTGTTTTTTTGCTAAAGCCAACAACGCTTCCATATTAGCATTTTGCCCAAACAAATGAACGGGAACAATGGCTTTTGTTTTAGGTGTAATTGCTTTTTCTACAGCCTCAATATTGATGTTGAATGTGTCAAAATCAACATCCACCAACACAGGCGTCAAACCCAAAAGCGCCACCACTTCGGCTGTGGCGATAAACGTAAATGTTGGCGTAATAACTTCGTCGCCCGGTTTCAACCCCAACGCCATCAAGGCAATTTGTAAGGCATCGGTCCCGTTGCCAACAGGAATAACATGTTTTACCCCTAAGTAGGTTTCTAACTGTTTTTGAAAATCGTTTACTTTGCCGCCCTTTATATACGTAGTGGTATCCAAAACTTCTTGAATGCCAGCATCGACATCAGCTTTTATTTTGTCATACTGCGAGCGCAAATCAACCATTTGGATTTTTTTCATAACTTCTCCTTTTTTTGAGACGACAAAGTTAATATATTTTTCTAAAAACCCGTACGTCACAATTAATTTTTATTTGTAACAAGAGAAAATAGTAAGTATAGACTTTGCTATTTGATAGATAAAAGTTACATTTGCAAGATGTTTTATGAATTTTAGAATTATGAAAATGGCTTTACAAAGATGGTTTATACTTAGCTTTATGCTATCGAGCTATACTATAATAAGTGCGCAATCTTCCGACTATCTACAAGCTTTCACACAGGGCGACTACAAACCACAAAAACCTGCCGAAGTCTATCACATGAACGATGGCGAACGATACACGACACTCAGCAGCGATGGTAAATGTATTATCGCCTACGACTATAGCTCTGGTAAAGCTACAGACACAATTTTAAATCTCGAAAAAATACCCGATTGCGAACTAACAGCAATAGCCGGTTACGAATTTTCACAAAACGAACAAAAAATTCTCATTCACACCGAAATTACCAAAATTTACCGCCGTTCATTCACCACGACATACTACATTTACAACGTTAGACGCAACCGCATTGAGCCATTAACAACGACCAAAAACGACCAGCAAATAGCGCAATTTTCGCCAGACGGTCGTATTGTTGCATTTGCGCGTAATCAAAATTTATTTTTGAAAAAGCTCGATTTTAACAGCGAAATTGCTATTACCGAAGATGGCGAATTTAATAAAATTATCAACGGAACTCCCGATTGGGTTTACGAAGAGGAATTTGGTGGTACACGCTATTTCGAGTGGAGTCCCGACAGCAAACTGTTGGCTTATGTGCGTTTCGACGAAACAGAAGTAAAAGAATTTTCGTTTCAACAATTTAACGACGATTATCCAACATTATATAGCTACAAATACCCACGTGCAGGACACACCAATTCAACAGCGACTTTACACGTTTACGATGTACAAAATCGTACTACGAAACAGATGCAATTAGGTGATGACACGGACAACTATTTAAGCCAAATTCGTTGGTCGAATGATGAAAATGGGCTCACAGTTGTACAACTCAACCGTAACCAAACTACGTTACATTTGTTACAAGTAAATCCTCGTTCGGGTGTTGCTACGCGTCTATTGAGTGAAACCAGCAAAACATACGTCGATTATGAAAACCTGAAAACGCTCACGTTCAATAAAAACAACAGTTTTATATGCATGAGCGAACGCGATGGCTATCGTCACCTATATCTCTTCAATGCCAATGGCACGTTAGCACGCCAACTAACTCATGGCGATTGGGACGTAACGGCATTTTACGGCTACGACGAATGCACTAAAACCGCCTATTTCCAAGCCGCCAAAGAATCGCCACTCGAACGACACATTTATAAAACCGATTCGAAAGGTAAAATCACCTGTCTTGATGTACGTGCAGGAACACACCAAGCCTCCTTTGCTAAAAACTTCAAAGTGGCGATTGCACAATTCAACAACACCACCACCCCAAATTATTACAGCGTGATTACAAACACAGGAAAGATCCTACGCATCATCGAAGACAACAAACTGTTGGCTGATAAAGTGGCTGCTTTAAATTTACCCAACAAAGAATTCTTCCAATTCAACACATCGGACAGTATAACCTTAAATGGCTGGATTGTAAAACCACAACATATGGAAGTGGACAAAGAATATCCATTGGTAATGGTGCAATACAGCGGACCAAATTCGCAAGAAGTGCTCAACAAATGGAACCTCGATTGGGAATATTATTTGGCACAAGAAGGCTACGTAGTGGCTTGTGTCGATGGACGTGGAACCGGCGCACGCGGTCGAGATTTCCGCAACTGCACCTATTGGCATTTGGGCGTTTTAGAAACCAAAGATCAAGTGGAAGCTGCCAACTATTTAGCAACACAAGATTTTATCGATGCCAACCGCATTGCTATTTGGGGCTGGAGTTATGGCGGTTTTATGACACTCAACTGTTTAACACACGGCAACGGTACGTTTAAGGCTGGAATTGCTATTGCTCCGGTTACTGATTGGCACTTGTACAATACTGCTTACACCGAGCGTTTTATGAGTCGCCCTCAAGAAAATTATCAAGGTTACGAGCAAGTGAATCTACTCGATAAGGCAGATCAATTACAAGGAAACTTACTCATTGTTCATGGCACAGCGGACGACAACGTACATACACAACAGACGTTGTTATACATTGAAAAACTGGTAGAAGCTGGCAAACAATTTGAAATGCAACTTTACACCAATAAAAACCACAGTATTTTAGGGGCAAAAACACGTCTGCATCTTTATACTCGTTTCAACGAATTCTTGAAGAAAAACTTGTAAATAATCGTCATCATTCAACTATAAAACATAAAAAACATGGAAAAATCGTATGTTGTTGGTATTGATATTGGTGGTCAAACGGCCAAAATTGGAGTGGTAGATATGCGCGGTAATGTGCTGGCTCAGTCGGCTATCAGAAGTAATGACACCACTGACCACGAAGAATTTATTACTAAACTGTGTACAGCGGTTACCGAATTGGTCAATAAAAGCCTATCGATAGATCAGATACGCGGTATTGGTATAGGTGCACCCAACGGCAATTATTACAAAGGGACTATTGAAAATGCCGTAAATTTAACATGGGGCGGCAATGCTACATCTATTCCTTTTGCCGAACTTATGAGCGAGCAAATAGGTGTCCCCGTTAAGCTTACCAATGACGCTAATGCAGCTGCAGTAGGTGAAATGACTTACGGGGTAGCGCGTGGCATGAAAAATTTTATTATGATCACGTTAGGTACGGGCGTTGGCAGTGGCATTGTTATAGACGGGCATGTACTTTATGGACATGATGGATTTGCAGGTGAACTTGGTCACGTAACAATGGTACGTAACAATGGGCGTATTTGCGGATGCGGTAAAACAGGTTGTTTGGAATCTTACGCTTCAGCTACGGGCGTAGCACGCACAGCCCGTGAACTGATAGAAACCACCGATAAAAAAAGCTTGTTGCGTAATATTCCTGCTGAAAACATCACTTCAAAAGACGTATTTGAAGCGGCACAACAAGATGACGAATTAGCAAAAGACATATTTGATTTCACTGGAAAAATGTTAGGTGAAGCTTTTGCCGACTTTGTAGCATTTAGTTCACCCGAAGCCATTATTTTGTTTGGTGGATTGACTAAATCGGGCGACTTAATTATGAAACCAATTGTCGAAAGTCTCAACCATAATTTGATGCCACTTTGGAAAGGTAAAGTCAAAGTACTTTTCTCGCAACTCAAGGAATCAGATGCTGCTATTTTAGGTGCGAGTGCTTTAGCTTGGGAATTATAATCACAGATAATACACTATGAAATTATCAAATAATTGGTTTAGCGGTGTAGCTGAAGCCGACAATCACTATCCTATTTTTATTACAGGCCGCGATGATATTGAAGAATTTCGTTTGTCGGGGAAATTAAAAGAACGTGTTGAAATCTACTGGAACTACAAATCTACGCATAACGGCATGCCATCAGAAAACGAAGCAAGTTTAATGGAAGAAGTGCAAAATAGACTTCAAACCGTTATGGAAAAAGATAAGTTAGCTATTTTGACAGGTGTTTATACGGGCAATAATGAACGCACTTGGGTATTTTACACACGCACATCACGCGTGTTGGGCGAACGACTCAATGAAGCACTCGCTACTTTTGAACTTTTACCCATCACACTCTATGTTGAAAATGATGTAGAATGGAACGAATATCAAGAAATGTACGAAATCAAACCATTTGCAGAATAACAGCTATTGCATAAAAAACGGTCGATAATTTATCGACCTTTTGTTTGTATATAACATTTACAATTCCAAACCTAATTGTTGTCTCAAATGTGTTAAATCGGGATTTTTCTCCTGCATTTTTACAAACTTTTCTTCGGGCGTAAATGCTGTACGTTCGGCAATAGTCGTGTCCACTTCTATTGCAAACGTCACAAAATCATTTTTCAATAGTTCTGCTAAGCGTGCCGTTATGGCAGGTTGATTTTCCAACAATGCTTTTTGTTGTAAATTATTTACCACCAACACTTTGTACTGCTCTTCCTTGACTTGCTCAGGCAAAAAATTGAGCATTGTATTTGTAGTGTGAGCTTGATCAACAATCTCTTTAGCACATTGCTTCCACGCTGCTATAAATTGCGCTACGGTAAATAATTCACGCCGTTCAGGTGCGACAGGTTCAGATTCAGTAACAACGTTTTCAGTAGAAATTCGTGGTTGTTCCGCTTGCGAAATCGACAAATTCTGAGGTGCACGCACAGATATGGTCTTGGGTGTTAACAATGTTTCTGGAGTTGGTTTGACTATCGGAGTTGGAGTTGGTTCACTCACTTTCCGAGGTTCTAAAACAGACTTTTCTGGCGCAGGTGAAACGGCGGGTTCCTCCTCTTGTACTACAGCCGATATAGGCACTGCTACCAACGGTTTAATTTCTATCTGTTCATCCTCTGGTTTAGGAACAATACCCGTCAATTGACACAAGCGAACCAGTGTTAATTCGACCAACAAACGTTTATTACGACTTGCTTTATAATTCAAATCGCACTCATTAGCAATTTCTAACGCTTTATACAAAAACGACAAAGGACAACGCTTAGCTTGTTCCCCATACTGCTCAGCAATGGACGATCCCACTTCTAATAAAACCAATGTTTCCGAATCGCGACTTACCAATAAATCACGGAAGTGAGACGCCAAACCATTGATGAAATGTTGTGCATCGAATCCTTTGTTCAAAATTTCATCAAAAAGCATAAAAGCATGATTCACACGCCCAGCCAAGAAATCTTCTACAAGGCGGAAATAGTAGTCGTAATCGAGCACATTTAAATTTTCAATCACGCCTTTGTAGGTTATACGTCCACCACCAAAACTCACCACCTGATCGAAAATAGACAACGCATCACGCATCGCACCATCAGCCTTTTGAGCAATCACGTTCAACGCTTCAGGCTCAGCCTCAACACCTTCATTAGTAGCTACATATTGCAAATGCTCTACAATATCAGCTACGCGAATACGATTAAAATCATAGATTTGACAACGCGAAAGAATAGTGGGAATAATTTTATGTTTTTCGGTTGTCGCCAATATAAAAATGGCGTGTGCAGGCGGTTCTTCTAATGTTTTCAAAAACGCATTAAATGCAGCTGTTGACAACATGTGAACCTCGTCGATGATATAAACACTATATTTGCCTATTTGTGGTGGAATACGCACCTGATCAACCAATGAACGAATGTCGTCCACAGAGTTATTGGACGCCGCATCAAGTTCGTGAATGTTAAATGAGCGTTGCTCATTAAAACTACGACAAGATTCGCATTCATCGCACGCTTCTCCGTCTGGTTTTAAATTGAGACAATTGATTGTTTTGGCAAAAATACGCGCACACGTCGTTTTACCTACGCCACGCGGTCCACAAAACAGGTAAGCATGAGCTAAATGGTTGTTTGCAATAGCATTTTTTAGTGTTGTAGTAAGCGCTTGTTGTCCTACAACAGTTCGAAATGTGGCAGGACGATATTTCCGAGCGGATACAATATAGTGTTCCATAAGTTGATTTATTTTTAGTGCAAATATAGTCATTTTTCACTGATTTTTTCTATTAGCTAAGGACTATTTTTTCCCACAAAAAATGATTATCTTTGCTTTCTTAAATTATTTGGATCATGGCAACCAAATTCACACTTGAAAATATTAAATTTTTCCTCTCAAAATACAAATATGTCATCACTTTCGTGCTATTTGTACTATTTGTTACATTCTTCGATGAGAATAATTTAATTAAGCAGGTACAAGCCAAACGGGAAATTTCACACTTAAAAAAAGAGATAAAATTCTATCAAAAAGCTATACACCACGACCAAAATAAAATCAAAACCATAAACTCAAGTCTCGACAGTTTAGAAACATTCGCTCGTGAAGAATACCTCATGAAACGCGAAAACGAAGAAATTTTCATTATTAAAGAGTAATTACACGTATGCGTAAAGCCTCCAATCCATACACTAAACGTAACAAAGAAACCAAGTTCCGCGTAAACACACAAAATACACTGCTACCCTTTCTTATAGAAATGATGGCAGAAAAAAGTAGAAGTGCTATTAAATCGTACTTGGCACACCGACAAGTGGCTATAAATAGACGTGTAACCACAGCGTTTGACGCACGACTCAATCCAGGCGACGAGGTTTCAATTCGCTCCGTTGGCGAACCTGTCCCAAATCCAAATCACCATGTACGCATTATTTTTGAAGATGATGATATAATTGTAGTCGATAAAAAACCGGGCGTACTCACTATGTCAACAGGCATCGAAGGCGAACTGACGGCTTACAGCATTATGATGGAGCATGTACGCCGTCGCCATAAAACAAATCGCGTTTTTATTGTCCATCGATTAGATAGAGAAACGTCAGGTTTATTACTGTTTGCAAAATCGAAAGAAGCACAAGAGCGTTTACAAAATGATTGGAATAATACGATTATTGATCGTCGCTATATTGCTGTCGTCGAAGGACAACTTGAAAAAAATGAAGGACGCATAGTGAGCTGGCTTACCGACAATGTGAAATCGCTGAAAGTCATGTCGTCGCCAGTAGATAATGGAGGGAAAGAAGCTATTACAAACTATCGTGTTGTTAAATCGGGCAAACACTATTCATTAGTTGAGTTACAGCTAGAAACTGGGAGAAAAAACCAAATACGTGTACACATGGCCGACTTAGGACATCCTATTGCTGGCGACAAAAAATATGGAGCAAAAAACAATCCGTTAGGACGACTTTGCTTACATGCACAAACCTTATCATTTTATCATCCGTTCACCGGAGAGCCGATGACATTTGATACAGGTATTCCACCAAAATTTTTATAAACACCAACAATAATGAAGAAAACCACAAACACTAAATTATTGCATACCATACAAACGCCTGCAGATTTGAAACGTTTGGCACCAGAGCAACTACCGTTGTTATGTGAAGAATTACGGACATTTATCATTGACGAACTTTCACAAAATCCAGGTCATCTTGGTGCTAACTTAGGTGTGATAGAGCTTACCGTAGCAATGCATTATGTATTTGATACGCCTTACGACCGTATTGTATGGGACGTCGGGCATCAAGCGTACGCACATAAAATTTTAACAGGACGTCGTGAACAATTTCACACCAATCGTCAATTTAAAGGCATAAGCGGATTCCCTACGCCACAAGAGAGTGAGTACGACACTTTTGGTGTAGGACACGCATCAACCTCAATATCGGCGGCTTTAGGAATGTCTATAGCAGCTCAACTTCACAATGAAAACCGACAAGTTGTTGCCATCATTGGCGATGGGGCCTTAACAGGTGGATTAGCCTTTGAGGGATTAAATAACGCCTCAATAAATCCTAATAATCTACTCATCATTCTCAATGATAACAACATGGCTATCGACCCTATTCGAGGAGGATTTAGCCAATTTTTAGGACGCATACACACATCACCGACATACAATCGCTGGCGCTACAAAGTGTACAAATTACTCAAACACTGGCATATCATTGATGAAGGATGTAAAAACAAACTCATTCGACTCTCGAACTCTCTGAAATCATTACGCGCTAATACGGGCAACAATATTTTTGAAGGGTTAAACATTCGTTACTTTGGACCTATCGATGGACATAATCTTGAAGTGTTGATCAACACGCTTCAAGAGTTGAAAAAATTTAAAGGTCCTAAGGTTCTTCATGTGCTTACAAAAAAAGGGAAGGGATACAAACCTGCCGAAGATGCTGTAACAGTTTGGCATGCTCCTGGTGAATTTGATGCAAAAACAGGGGAACGTATGGTAAAAAACGATGGTGAACAACCGCCACTTTTTCAAGATGTGTTTGGACATACACTCGTAGAATTGGCACAGAAAAATGAAAAAATCGTTGGTATTACACCTGCTATGCCTACTGGATGCTCTATGAACTGTATGATGGACGTATTCCCAACACGTACGTTTGACGTGGGCATTGCAGAAGGTCACGCCGTGACATTTTCGGCTGGTTTAGCTAAAGATGGCCTTTTGCCATTCTGCAACATCTATTCGTCGTTCATGCAACGTGCTTACGACAACGTCATTCACGATGTAGCTATACAAAATTTGAATGTGGTTTTCTGCTTAGATCGTGCAGGAATTGTGGGTTCTGATGGTGCCACGCATCAAGGACAATTCGATTTAGCCTACTTCCGTTGCATACCAAATTTAACAATTTCATCGCCACTCAATGAACACGAATTACGTAATTTAATGTACACAGCTCAATTGCCCAATCAAGGTCCATTTGTTATCCGCTATCCACGCGGAAAGGGTGTATTACTTGACTGGAAAAATGAGATGAAAGCAGTAGAAATTGGTACAGGCGTTCAGTTAAAAGACGGGAAACATGCAGTAGTTTTGTCTCTTGGTCCAATTGGCAACGCAGTAAAACAAGCCATAGCCAGCGTAGAAAAGAGTTATAACATCACTCTCGCTCATTATGATATGCGATTTTTAAAACCTCTGGATTTCAATGTTTTAAACAGTGTTGGAAAACAATTTCAACACATTTTTACTGCCGAAGATGGTGTGATTGCTGGCGGCTTAGGTAGTGCTGTTTTAGAATACATGAGCGACAATAATTTACAACCAAAAGTAACGCGTATGGGCATTCCAGATCAATTTATTGAACACGGTACTCCGGCAGAATTATATCACATGCTTGGTTTAGATGCCGAAGGCATCGCTGCTACTATTATTCAAGAGTTAAAATTAAAACTTTAATGCGGGTATTATGAAAATACTTATTGTAGGTGCGGGCGAAGTTGGTCGTCACCTCGCCAAAATGCTTTCGAGCGAAAATCAAGACATCGTACTGATGGATGACGATGAAAATCGCATAAAAGATTTGGAAGATAATTACGACCTTTTGACTAAAGTGGGATTACCAACTTCTATTAAAGATCTAGAAGAAGCTGGTGTAGCTGAGACCGATTTATTTATTGCTGTCACACCCGAAGAGAGCGTCAATATGACAGCTTGTATGCTCGCCACTAACTTAGGTGCACATCAAACATTGGCACGTATCGATAATCCCGAATATTTACAACCAAAAAACAAAGATTTTTTTGAAAAATTAGGCGTTGCACATCTTATCTACCCTGAAATGTTGGCAGCTCAAGAAATTGCCGAATCGCTTAGAACCAGCTGGTTACGTCAGCGAACCAGTTTTTGCAACGAAGCTTTAACGCTGTTGGTTATCAAAGTTAGAGAAAATTCAGAGATTATAAACAAAGAGTTTAGTACAGGTTATTTTAGCCACAAAAAATATCGTATCGTTGCCATAAAACGCAATAACCGAACCATTATTCCTACAGGTTCCGACATGGTTTTAGCGGGCGATATAGTCTATTTCATTACCACCAATGAATATTTAGAATTCGTACGTGAACAAGCCGGAAAAAGTGATTTCCCAATTCGTAACGTGATGTTTATGGGTGGAAGCCGTATTGCACAAAAAACAATTCAAATATTACCTTCACAAACTAATGTGAAAATCTTGGAACGTGATCGCGAAAAAAGTTTTAGCCTTGCTGAAGAACTAAATAACACGCTTATTATCAACTGCGATGGACGTAATGTAGAATTGCTGAAAGAAGAAGGAATCCATGACATGGATGCGTTTGTAGCCGTAACAGCCAATTCTGAAGCAAATATTTTGGCTTGTTTAGCAGCCAAACGACTTGGTGTTAAGAAGACGATAGCCGAAGTGGAAAATAACGACTATATAATGTTGGCAGAAAGCATGGATATTGGTACTGTTATCAATAAAAAGATGATTGCCGCAAGCTATATTTATCAACTTACACTTGATGCTGACGTACTTAATGTACATAACCTTTCTGCAACAGATGCCGAAGTGGTAGAATTTATTGCTACACCTGGAGCCAAAATCACCAAATCGAAAATTAAAGATTTACGACTGCCTGATCAAGTAAATATTGGGGGCTATGTACGCAACGGCGTTGGATATATTGTGGATGGTAATACAGTGATTGTGCCTAACGACCATGTCATTGTATTTTGTGTATCATCAGCTATTCGTAAAATGGAGCGATTTTTTAATTAGCGCACTATGGGAAAAGATTTTAATTTTCGCTTGGTTGCAAAAATCATTGGTACCTTACTCTTTATTGAGGGATTGTTACTGTGCTCTATAAGCATTATTCCACTTATTTATCACGAAAATGACGTATATCATTTTTTAATAAGCGGAGGAGTTACTATAGCATTTGCTGTCCCTCTATTTTTATTGGGATTAAAAGCCCAACCGTTATTAGGTAAGCGAGAAGGTTCTGTGATAGTAACTTTTACTTGGATTCTATGTTCAGCATTTGGAATGTTACCATTTTTGCTCAGCGGGAGTATTCCTTCGGTCACCGATGCCTATTTTGAAACCATGTCAGGTTTTACCACTACAGGAGCGTCTATACTGAATAATATCGAAGAATTATCGCACGGCATCCTGTTTTGGCGCAGTCTAACCCACTGGATTGGTGGATTGGGGATTATTGTTATTTCGCTGGCACTTTTACCACTTTTTGGCTATAATGGTATGCAATTGTTTGCAGCGGAATCATCGGGACCAACAAAAGACAAGATACACCCCAAAATAAACGAAACAG
>JARKSE010000163.1 GCA_029974315.1 Paludibacteraceae bacterium
AAAAAAATAAATAACCAAAAAAAATACCACAAAAAAAAACAGTCACCTCCCACCTGAAAGCGGGTGCAAAAATAAAAACACTTTGACAAATAAACAAAAAAAGAAAATGAAAAATGAAAAAAAATGAAAATAAATTGATAATGAGATGATTAATTTTACAAATATGTTATAAAATTATGTTTTCAATGCATTAAATTTCAATCAACGTGTTTGATAACGGTACAAATCAATTTAAAATGAAGCGAAAAATGTCATATTTTTGTAAAAAAGAAGCATTAATCCACTTTTTTGCCATAAGTAGGATCTAGTTTTTTACCAACCAACATCGATGCCAAAATACTAGGAATAGTACAAATACAAACCCAAATAAAGAATAATGTGTAGCCTAGCTGCTCTTGAATCCACCCAGAAATCATACTTGGAAGCATCATACCTAACGCCATAAATCCTGTAGCAATAGCATAATGTGCAGTTTTATATTCTCCTTCAGCTATATTGATCAAATATAACATATAAGCCGTAAATCCAAATCCGTAACCAAATTGTTCTAACACAACAAGTACAGAAGCAATAGATACATTGGGTTGATAATAGGCCAAAACAACATAAAAAACATCAGGTATATTAATCATCAGTGCCATAGGAACAATCCAACGCTTAAGCCCATGACGTGAAATTAAAATGCCACCAACAATTCCACCAAGTAATAATAGAGCAACTCCTAAAGTACCATAAATAAGTCCATACGTTGATGTTGACATATTAAGACCACCATTTTCAAGTGTGTCGAGTAAAAAAGGAGGGGCTATTTTAGTTAATTGAGCTTCACCAAGACGATAAGTTAAAATAAAAAAGAACATTAAAAGTACATCTTTTTTTTGAAAAAATGTGATAAATGTATGCCCAAAATCCCGAAGCATTTCGGTAAAAGAAAGCATCTTTTTAGACTCGTCTGATAAAGGTTTAGGCAGAATGTAAGAGTGATAGAGTGAAAAGCCTATAAATAGAGCCGCTAGAATAAAAAATATTAAACTCCACGCTAACGGGACATTGCCCTTAATGCTAGGAATTAATTTACCTTCGGCTAACAAACCTGCTAGCATAACCAAAATACCTTGTCCAAAAATAGTAGCCAAACGATAAAACGTATTCCGAATACCCACAAAAAAAGCTTGATCGCCCGACGACAATCCTAGCATATAAAAACCATCTGCAGCAATATCATGTGTGGCTGAGCTAAATGCCAGCAACCAGAAAAAAGCAAGTGTAGCTTTGAGATAAAAAGTTGTAGGAATAAAAAACGCCACGCCTGCAAAACCTGCCGCGACTAGAAATTGCATCGCAATAATCCAAAAACGTTTGGTCTTGATTAAATCGACAAAAGGGCTCCATAATGGTTTAATAACCCAAGGCAAATAGAGCCACCCCGTATAAAAAGCGATGTCGCTATTGGACATACCTAGATTTTTATACATCACCACAGCAATAGTCATAACTGCCACATAAGGCAAACCCTGAGCGAAGTATAATGTGGGCACCCACGCCCAAGGCGATTTTTTATAAGATTGATTCATATTTTTAATAAACTATTTTTAATTCAGCACCTCGAAAGTAATGTTTTAAAATTTTATCATATGTATAACCCTGAGCACCCATCACAGCAGCACCTATTTGGCACAAACCGACACCATGCCCCCAGCCAGCTCCTGTAATAAGAAATCCATCGCTTGTTTTATCCACTACAAAAGCAGAACTACGCAAATGTGATTCTGAAAGCCATTTGCGAATTTCCAATTCTTTGCCTACAATAAGTGTCCGTTTGGTTCCTATGATTTTCAATTTAGTGAGACGCCCCGAAGTACCACGTTCTACGGGAATTAAATCCAGCACAGTTCCAAAATCAATTCCTGAACGCTTTTTTATTAATTCCGACAATTGCCGTGTAGAATATTGCACTGTCCAGCGATAAAAATCATGCGTTTCTTGATCATATTGATTAAGTACTTGAGTCAAAATTTGTTGGTCAGATGTATTACAAAACGCCTTTGGTGAAGTACGAATCCAATGCTCGGCATTTGCTTCTACCGATAAATCAGGAAAGTCGTCATGAGAAATATCGTCACGAACAGACGTAAGATAATCATAATGTTCATCAACCCAGCAGCTTTCAAAACGTTCAGAAACTCCACCACACGATTTGGAAAAACGAGCATCGCAAATTTCTCCCTTGTAAAACAACACCTCACCACGTGTTTCTTCAATCGCCTGATGAACTAATAAGGTACGCGCGCGCGCGACACCTTGATAACGTTGACAGTGGTCGTCAGCACAAACATTAAACAATTGGTGTGCATCGCGTTCATACCATTTTATAAGCGTATCATTGGAAGAAGTTTGTTTTACTGCGGTTGTTTGTTGTTTAACTTTATTCCACATGGGAGCCAAAAGCCAACTACGTGAAATCACCGCATGCGCTTTCAAAAATTCTAATGAAGCCGTTGCACTCATTTCGGAAGCAATAACCGAATACAAATAATCCTCTACCACAATATCGTTAACTGCCCAAAGTGTGTCATGATCAATAATCACTCTCAACGAGCCTTGAAATTGCTGATGTTCACACCGCTCCCAGTGAAAATCAATACCGATAGTGACATCTTTAAGTTCAAAAACAGCATCTTTTTGTTGAGGTAGAAACACCAACTCATCAAAAAATTGATTTTCAAATCGAATTTTATCAGCAACCAACTCTACTTGAAAAGAACCTTGACAAGATGCTTGGGTTTGCACACAACGAAAATCGCCATGCAGTTCAAAGTACAACTTCGATTGAGACTTAATCCCCACTGCAATCATCGGCTCATGAGCTATTCTACACAATTTACCGTCGGATCTTTTTTCTTTATGTGGGATTATTGTGCCCATAATATGCGAGTTGATTGTTGTAATATATCACGAATATCGTCTTTTGTAATACGCTCAAAATGAGCGTGAACCGGTGTAATAAATACGCCTGACATTTCAACCGTTGCTGGACTTACAAGCAACTGTTCATCGCCTTCTGCGGTATATTGCCAAGGACGAAAATTCGCTCTTGGAAAAACTAATGTGTAAAATGTATTATTTTTATAAAAGCAAACCACATTCATCATCGGTTCTTCTGAATCAACTTGAAGCATGCTGTACAACTCACAAAAATCACGCTCTGCTGACGCTATAGTCTGAGATTCCAATACTACAACCGTGCGTAAATAAGTTGGAATCGTAAAATAGGGTGTATTAACAACTGATGTTTTCAAACGAAAATAATCCTGAACCACTGGTAAAAACGATTTAGTTCCCGCTTGAAAATGCATGTGATCAGGAGCCGATGCGCCACACTTTGCCCCATTATAAAAAATAACGAGTTCAGGCAATGCTTGTGCCAAGGTGAGCATGTCAGCAAAATAGGGTTTAATGAGTTGTGGCACATGTTTACGCCTCGGAATAGTAAAATGCTGCGGGAAAATAGGAAATGGATTAACCAAAATAGTATAGTCGCCAAATCCCACACCTTGCTGTTCTTGTGGTCTATTTTCAGCGCACAAAAAACAAGGTCGTTCGGCAATTGTTTTACTATCTACCTTTGCTCCAGAAGATACCATACGAGCTGGGTTAAACTGCACAACTATTTGAAACGTTCCGAAATCGACTGTTTTAGAACAGACCGAATGCAAATCGCTAAAATTCTTTTGCGCCAGTTCCCAATTTTGTAATTGACTGGTAAATAAGTTATTTACTTGAATTTGTAACATTACCTATTTCGCTTAATGCTTTCACTTAATTTCACCTCAACTTTTTTATGTATTAGCTCTGATTTTTTTGTTAAAAAATTAACAAAAGGATTTGTCACAATGAGTCGTAGCTTGTCTAACAAAACAACAACCAAACATCAAAACAACAACTATTACCAACGCTATTCCTACGGATTGAAGTGATAAAATTCCATACGTTTGGTTAATACGCACAAACCACTCTCTAAAAAAAGTGTGGTCATGCACTAAATAAATAGCTAACACCAAGCCTGCAAACCAATTGACAAAACAAGCTTTAAACGACAATCGTTTAAATGCTAGAAACAACGCTACAGACGACAGCACTAACAAAGGATTATTGTACTGAAACTGCTTGAACATGTGGGGGAAGTTACCTATATTAAACTGCCGAAACGCAATAAAACCTATCAATAACGACAAACCAATATACAATCCCAAAGAGGCAACAGTTTTAATGCGAATAGAAGACTCAAACCTACGTAACAGTCGTCCGATGTAATAAATAAACACAAAATGTAATACGTTGTATCCGGTCTTATTAATATATATCGAACCTAAATGAAAACCAAACCAAAATGTCAAAATACTTAAGAAAATCAGCCCGTACATTGCCTCTTTAGTCGTGAAGTTTTCCGTTGACTTATTGATAAATGGCGACAAAAACATAAGAGCTATATAACACGTAATAAACCAACCCGAATGGAGAAATACTTCTTCTAAAGGTTGTAGCGAAAAGACGTAATCAATGTGATTTATATACGCAACAAAAATGTCGTAAGCATAAGAGTAAACCAAACAGGTTATAAGTAAGGCATAAAATGATCTAAACTTGAGTTTAATACCATAAAATCCAGAGATTAGTAAAAAACTATTGACACCAACCACAAAAAAAGCATTCAAAAACATTAATGCTGCAGCCACAGGAGAATTGTCTGTTGGAAATATAGAAGGCTCACCCAACGACAGCCTCCACATTTGCGTTCCGTGCACAATCATGTGGTGCAGCACAATAAAAGCCATTGCCACAATACACAACAACTCAAAATTTGAATCTCTTGTCTGGTGGTTTGTCTTCATTATTTCCCATTCATCCGCATACGAGCGATAAGCTCAAAAGTGCGAATTTTATCTTTGTATAAATTATTGGCATTTTGTTTCACAATATCCAGTGCGGCATCGGAGTTTCCTTCCCATCTGCGGCACAAATAGAGCGATTGATAAATACGCCCAATTTGGTAATCACGCGAAAAACGCAATCCCAATGCATAATCTTCGCCATAACTGGTATTTGGCACACGGATTTCACGCAACAACGGCGTATAAAAAGCCCGTGGAGCACCCAAACCATTGATACGAAGTGCATTGTTTCGGCCATTGTCAGGCGTCCATTCTTTGTGGTCAATCAAACCTGGAGCAATCACTTCCATATCGCCATTGGTCATGGTATAAGAACCAACCAGCATGGCGCAATTTTGTTCGTAAAAAGCATCGACCATAGTTTGCAATGTGTGTTCGTCTTGATACACATCGTCCGAATCCAACTGAACTGCAAATCGACCACAATCCTTATAATCAACGCCCACATTCCAACAGCCACCAATACCCAAATCGGTACGATTAGGAATAAGATGTACCACACGCGAATCCTGCTGAACATATTTCTGTATAATTTCCGGTGTTTTATCGGTCGAAAAATTATCGACAATAAGTAAGTTGAATGGAAAGTTTGTTTGCTGTTTCAATACCGACTTTATGGCATCTTCGAGCGTACGCTCACGGTTGCGCACCGGAATTATAACTGACGCCTCATACTTAAAACCTTCTTCATCAAACTGAATTGATTTAAACTTTGGCGCCAAATATCCACCAATACTTTTCAAATGCTCGGTACAAGCATCTTCCATTTCTATCTGCACTGCTCGATTTTTCGGATCGACATAATCAAACTGTTTTTCGCCACTTTTACGCATATCCAACTCAACTTCGGTATATAAAAATTCATTGATGCGTAAAATTGATGCTGATTGACTTACTTTTAAACGCAAATCATACAAACCAGCAAAAGCATACTCAACAGTCATTCGTTCCACCGCTTTTTTTAGTTCTGCTGCGTTATAAACTAACACAGAACCAAAATTAAAATCGTCACGCAAACTACCCAACTGATAATCAATCGTAGGCACTGCTGATCCTATTCCGTTTTTCAGCTCGTAGTAATCAGAATAGAGCAAACCAGCGTTAGCCGAAGTTGCTAAATGGTAAAACCGTTCTATGCCGTATTGACCAAATTCCAGTGGCGTGTATTTGGTATAAATCAATGATAATTCCGCATTAGAGTGCGCAGCAATTTGCGCTATGGTTTTAGTACTTGTCAAACTGTCAACAGATAATGTTACACAATTTGGATATGTACAACCATTTGTCGATAACAAATAAATAGTGTCAACAAAAGAAGATTGACGCAAACATTCAATTGTTGTTTTTAATTGTGTGGCATCTTGTGCAGGAATGAAACAGTTGATTTTTTTCATAATTATGTTATTATTCATCAATTAAAAAACGCATAATCTGTTGCATCAAATCATCACGCATTGTTTCAGACGTGAGCGATTCCAACGGAAATCCAAAAACTAAGGTACGGTAATTACCTTTATGAGCTACTGCAGCACTTATATTATTCTGTCCATAACGCATAATGGTAAACGTATTTTTACCGACAGGCTCTATGCCGTCGGGCGATTCTACGTGATATTGTTCCGAATTTAACGCTGTACAAAACTCAAATTTACCAGTAAAAGAGCTATTTGGTGCATACACAGTTGAGACAACGCCGTTTTGCGATGCACGATCGGTACGCCACGTGTATTTCAAAATAGACTCCGCAAAACGTTTATCGGCGTCGCTAACAGAAGCAGATCTCCATAAATCAGTTGCAACATAAGCTCCGCTCACCACTAGGGATCCACCTTGCAAACAATAATCAGTTAACGTTTTTTGCATGGCAGGCGTAAATGTTTTGAAATCGGCTGTTGTTTTATTTGCACCCAAAATCGACTGTTTTTGCTTACCTAAAATTAAATCAACCGCTTTATAATCAGCTAAATTAATGCAGCGGTCTTCTACTGCCTCATTGCTACTCGACACAAACGAATAACCTGCTTTCACAAGTGATTTACCATGAATAAATGGATAATCAAATGTATTGCCCGCTATAATTTCTGTTTCATAATCGCTATTGCTAGCCCCCCAACCTGGAGCATCATCATCGCGCCAAGACTCCAAACGAGAAAACTCATGTTGCGCACCCACATAAGAGATGTTGCGCACATAAGGTACACCATCATCTAACCAATTTGGAAATCCTGCAAAATCGCCTGCTGAAAATCCTTCAGGTGCAGAAACTCGGTCAAATCCATTAACTACTAGAACGGTATGTTTTGCATGACTGTTTTTACAAACTGATAAAACTTCAGAAGGGAAACTTGCACCACCGTCATTTACCGCCACCACTTTGTAGCTATAAATTTTATCAGCTAAAACAGGTAGTTTACATGTTGTTTCATGCACTAAAACGCCATTATCAAAACCACCATTATCGACACGTGTATAAACCACATATGCATTAGGAAAAGCTGTAGGCTCAAGCGTGTCAGTTACTGAACGCCAATCCAAAACAACGCTATCGCCTGCTAATTGTGCAGAAAAATGACTCACAGGCAAAGGCTGTACCACATAAGGAGTTCCGTTTTGAACAGACAAAAACTGCAACATTCCTTTATAAATGGCACGACATACCGAAAATTGAAAACGGGGATCTAAACCAAACTGCATGTCTGTAAAATTTTGATGCGACAACAATTCGAGCAACATCGTTGGTACTTCTGGACGACGCGATTCTGCGTACGATTTATTCCACAAACCACGATATGACCACTTCGGATCGTATAGCTTACGCACGTCATTCACAATAGACATTGCTATCAAATCAGACAAGTCACGCGAAACATAACGCGATTGTCCGTTAGGAAATCGTTCTGTTGTTTTACCATTGGTTAATTGTGTTGTATAAATACCAAGCGTTCCTACAACAGAATCTTGCTTACAGCCAGCATCACTATGAAATGCAAGTGCTAAATCTATTGGAATACCCAAACCAAAAGCGTCTGGTGCATTTACCGAACCTTGATTAAGCCAATTTACCCAAATCCCACGCGAAACATAATCGTCCACATAATCATTAAAACCATTAGAATAACGGTAAACTTCGGTTGGAGCACCCGCCCATTGTAACCAATAACGGCCGGCTTCGAGATAACGTGCTCGACCTGAAGTTTGGCATTCTGAAGTTGGGAAACAAGACAACATACGTGTACTATGTGGTTTTAGAGAATCGAGCAAACTGCTATCAGCCAAACAACGGAACACATTCCCCATACCGCCACCAAAACGAACCGCATCAGCTGTTATCACGCCATCAAAACCACTTTGATTAGTCAAAGTCACTTTCCCAGAAACTGGACGCACGCCCTTTTTAAAGTGAAAAGTACCTAAATAAATCCACGTTCCACCGCCCATTTGTTGATTCACTATAAATTCAGTCACTCCACCCGCATGATACACTTGATAATGCGCATCCGTAACGTTAGTCGTGTCACTTTGATACGCAATGGACACAGCGTAGTCTCCATCAGCAGGAATGTTTGGAATCCATTCAAAAGTAATTCGAGGAATTGTATCGCTTTGAACCACACGGCAGGTGCCTTCTGTGAAAGGATTTTGAGTGTCGATATAAACAGTACGCTTGTGAGCAAAACCAACTGCATCGCGACTGACAATTGTGTCACCATCAAACAATTCACTGTAAAATGATGTAGCTACAGAATCATCGTTGTCCACAATAATTTCGTGCGTTTGCACATCACGCTCACGAGGCAAAAAAACATTAGCGCCTGCATTTTCGAGCATCGGGAGCAAATAAGACAAAACGTATGACATGGTAAATTTATCTTCTACCGTTTCAAAAAAACGAGCTCGTTGCCAACGCCATCGGTCTGTACGTTGATCAAAATACCAACCATGCCCGTGCCACAAAGCAATATTACGATTATGTAATCCCAATGATGTCGGAAAGGGCTGCGACGTGTTAGTTATGAACGCCACAGGTGTTTTGTTTGTTTGCGATAAACGCAATGAATCTACACTATTAACACGATAAGCATTTGGAATAAGTGAAGCAATTGGAACCTCATCAGCATAAATAATCACCTTGTATTTAGGATAGTTATGAGCTATAATCTTATAAACTTCACTGTTCATCTGCTCTACCAATTCGGGGCGAAATGGGATAGAGCCAAAATAACCATTGGTATATACATTAAAAGTCTTAGTGCGTTTATTAACGTTAATGCCTTTTAAATTAAATTTTCCTAACGTTTGATATTGCGCAGCATAACCATCCAACCACTTTGTAATGGATGACTTTAATGCTTTTATATTTACACCAAATACAGTCGTCGCCAAAAACAACGAAACAGCAAGCAACCATATCTTTCTTGTCATACTCGCGAATTAATTTAAAATTTCAAAGATAGCCTTTTCATATTATTCTACCAATGTCTAGCACAAAAATTTATTAACAAAATATCGTTGTTAAAGCCGATTATTTTAGTTTAATTTGCAAATCAAACAAACTGAAAGCAGATGATTTTAATAGCTGATAGCGGTTCCACTTCAACCAATTGGGTTTTAGTTGAGCATGGGGCAATAACACAGTCGTTATTTACTCCAGGAATTAACCCATTCTATCAAATACCGAAAGAGATAGCTGACACAATTGCACCATTGGTAAAGGATTTGAAATCGATCGACAACATAGACTCTGTCTATTTCTATGGTGCAGGGTGCATTTCTGACAAAATAGAACAAGTAAAACAAGCTATTGCACAATCGTTTACGCATTCACAAATTTATGTTGAATCTGACTTACTTGCCGCTGCGCGTGCTTTGCTACAACACAACGCAGGAATCGCTTGCATTTTAGGCACAGGCTCAAACTCCTGTTTTTACGATGGGAAAAACATTATCAACAACATTTCGCCACTTGGTTTTATTTTAGGCGACGAAGGTAGTGGTGCCGTATTGGGCAAGAAATTTATAGCCGACTGCTTAAAAAACCAACTGCCACCAGAATTAAAAAACAAATTCCTCACTACTTTTGGATTAACAGCGAATAACATTATCGATCGTGTTTACAGAAAACCTTTTCCAAATCGTTATTTAGCTCAATTTACACCATTTTTCGTAGAACATATTACAGAACCAACTGTTTACAAGTTAATATTTGACAGTTTTACAGATTTTTTTGTACGTAACGTCATGCAATATCCTGATTTTGAAAAATATCCCGTGTCATTTGTTGGTTCTGTTGCTTACTATTTAAAAAACATTTTGGAAGCAGTGGCAATTGAACTTGATATTACACTCGGTGAAATTAGGCAATCGCCCATAGAAGGATTGGTTACATTTCACTCAACTCTTTAATAAAAACCATGATGAAACACAAAATAGCACAACTTTTTTCATTTGTTTTTATGCCATATGTGACGCCTATTTATGCCGTACTCATGTTGGTAAACATGTGGTATACGCGTCTTTTATTTGATGATTATCAGCGCTTAATGATAGTTTTCAGCATCACTCTGTTTACGGCTATTATTCCAGCACTAACTACTACTATCTTGATTTACACAGGTATGGTTAGCGATTTTTACATCATAAATCGTAAAGAGCGCACATGGCCATATATTATCACGTTTCTTTCTTATTTAGCCTGCGTTAGTTTTTTAGTTTGGATTGGAATTGGGAAATGGGTTGTTCTGCTTGCTTTAGGAACCACGTTCGGCGTAGTGATAATTTCTTTAGTCAATTTGGCGTGGAAAATTAGCGCTCACATGAGTGGTATGGGTGGCTTGTGTGGTGCAATTTTTGCTGCCTCATTTTTATTTCATACTAATCCCTCATGGCTTTTTATCACTATAATTCTTTTAAGTGGTTTGGTAGCATGGAGCCGTTTGGAATTGAAAGCTCACACACCAGGACAGCTTATTGCTGGTTTTTTAGTTGGTTTTTTAGGCACGTTTTTACCCATTTTACTACTGTAATGAAATCGAAAATCCTTTCCGTTATAATTTGTTTTTGTAGTGTGCAGTTTACCATGGCGCACACTATTGACTTGCCTGTTGAGCTGAAAAATTCAACAGTCAGTGTAATTGTAAGCGATGTTGAAACTGGCGAAATCATACTCGAACACCAATCAGAACAAAGTGCTACGCCTGCCTCTATTACAAAACTTATTACTACCGCCACAGCATTAGAATTATTAGGCCCCGATTTTAGATTTACAACACTCATTGCTCACGACGGCACATTAGTTAACGGCATCCTTAAAGGCAATTTATACATCATAGGTTCCGGTGATCCGACGCTTGGTTCCACCTATTTTAACGAAGAAAAGTGCTTGTCAAACTGGGCAAAAAACCTTCAAAACATGGGAATTACAGAAATTCAAGGCGACATTATTGCGGATGCATCACTATTTGATAAAGAGCCTTTGCCCGTGCGTTGGACCTGGGAAGACATAGGAAACTATTATGCAGCAGGCGTATATGGTTTATCTGTTTTCGACAACACAACACACATCACATTACGATCAAAAAACATTGGTTCTAAACCTGAAATTATTGAAGTAAAACCTGCATATGTCGATTTAAAACTGGAAAATTGTGTGGAAGTCACATCAATCAAGTTTGACAGTACTTATCTGTACGGCATACCATACGACCAACATCGTGTACTACGAGGAGCGATGCCTGCCCATCGTGAAAAATTCGTAGTGAAAGGAGACATACCCAATCCACCACTCTATTTGGTTCAACAATTGAAACGTGAATTAACTCAACGACACATCACGGTAAAAGGCAGCGCAACAGACCAAATAACATCTATTGAAAGTCGCACAACACTCTTTACACATCACTCTCCAAAATTGAGTGAAATTTGTCGTGTAATCAACTTTTTTAGTAACAACAACTACGCCGAACACCTTTTTAAGCAACTATCTCTACAACGTAATCCGTTGGCAACCAACAAGGAAGCACAAGAGGTCATTCTCAACTTTTGGCGCTCAAAAGGCATCGACACACAGCCTCTTTTACTGAACGATGGTAGTGGCTTATCCCCCATGAACACATTTTCTGCAAAATTTCTAAATGCCATTCTAAGCTATATGATTCGAAGCTCTAATTCGCAAACGTTTATTGAAACTATTCCACGAGCAGGAGTAGAGGGCACAGTAAAAAACTTTTTGAAAAATCCAGCAATATCTACTTATGTACGAGCTAAAAGTGGCAGTATGACAGGCGTTCAGACCTATGCAGGCTACATTCATAAGCCAGATAACATTTATAGTTTTTGCATTATCATAAACCATTACAATGGTTCGCGTATGCAATTACGCAAAACAATAGAAACATGGTTATTGCCGATTCTGAAATAGATCACATACACCTACCCGAAGTTGATTCTACAAATGTTTGGCTACGAAATAATTTAGCCCATTATCGCCATGGATTTGTTATTTCAACCGACTACCAAACTTGTGGTAAAGGACAAGTCAATACACATTGGGAATCGGAACGAGGAGCCAATTTACTATTTACTTTACTTTTGGAACCATGCAAAATTCCCGTTGAACAACAATTTCTATTATCACAATTAATTTCCATCTCCATCGTCAATACACTCCGCCAAGAACTCGATATGCCTGTGACCATAAAATGGCCTAACGATATTTATGTTGGAGACAAAAAAATGAGCGGTATTCTCATCGAAAATACCATCATGGATGGAAAACTAAGTAAAGCCATTGTTGGTATTGGTTTGAATGTAAACCAACAAACCTTTACAAGTGATGCTCCAAATCCCGTTTCGATGTATCAACTTCGTAGTAAATTTTTTGACCGCGAAGCGCTTTTACATAAATTAACAACCAAAATTTTAGTTGATTACGAACAATTTAACTTGACTCAATCGAATCAATTACAAACCACGTATTACGAACTTTTATATCGCAACAAAGGTTATCATCTATTCAGAACCGCCAAAGAAGAATTTGAAGCTGAAATTAACAGTGTTCTACCGAATGGGCCAATTCAATTGCGTACAAAAAAAGGCGAATATAAACTATTCGCCTTCAAAGAAGTTCAATTCGTTATCACTTCTCGCTAATTTTTTAAAAAGACATCTTCTATTTCGTTTTTGAGTTTTTACTCAAAATTTTCAATTGCCATCGTATCACCATCAAATACAGCATACGAAAACTCGCGCATAAAATCACCAATGATGAGCACTTGTGATTTTGACTTTAACATTAAATTCAGCACAATATGACGGTGTCCAAATACGTAATAATCAACAGAATGATCCAAAGCATGCTGTTTTGCAAAGAGTACTAACGGCTCTTTGTCTTCGCCTAAGAACTTTACATTTCTGCTATCATGTTTACGCCGATTACGTTCGCTCCAACGAAAACCAAACGACAACCCCCAAGCACTTGGTACCAATGAACGAAACAAACGCTGACAAGTTTTACTATGAAAAATAGAGCGAATAAATGAAAACGAACGATTTTTATCACCTAAACCATCACCATGAGCCAAAAAAAACGTTTTACCTCCTAACTCCATTGTACGCGGAGCATCATGAACGATAAGTCCCAACTCCTGCTCTAAGTAACCAAATGTCCACAAATCGTGGTTACCAACAAAAAAATGTACTGGAATTCCTGACTCCGTAATTTCACGCAACTTCCCTAAAAGGCGTGTAAACCCTTTAGGCACCACCATTTTATATTCAAACCAAAAATCAAATATATCTCCTAATAAAAAAATGGCTGTAGCATCTTGCCTCACCATATCAAGCCAATCGACCAGTTTTTGTTCATGTGCGTGAGTATCACGAATCACGCGTGTCCCCAAATGAGCATCTGACAAAAAGTAATATTTCACAGCAGATAAATTTAATAAACGATTTTACAATAAGCCCAATTCCAATTGAGCCTCTTCGCTCATCATTTCACGTGTCCAAGCAGGCTCGAATACTAAGTTAATTTCAACAGACGACACCCCTTCGACAGCCGCAACCTTCATTTTTACATCTTCGACAATAAAATCGGCCATGGGACAATTTGGTGCCGTTAAAGTCATCTCTATATTTACCACGCCTTCAGAAGAGCGTTCCACTTTGTAAATCAACCCCAAATCATATACATTGACAGGGATTTCTGGGTCATATACTGTTTTTAAAACAGATACTATTTTTTCTTCTACAGCTAAAAATTCATTATCCATAATTAGTACATGTGTCACATCATATTAAGTAACTTGCAAAGATAGGTTTTTTTTTCGTATTTTTGTCGTTTGAAAAAAGAAACAGTAATAGTAATTCATAAAAATGGATTTACATCATACACACTATGAAAATTAACAACATCGATTTTGGACAACAACCACTTTTTTTAGCACCAATGGAAGATGTTACAGATCCGGCTTTTAGACTACTTTGTAAACGTTTTGGAGCTGATTTGGTTTATACCGAATTTGTATCGGCTGACGCCTTAATTCGTAGTGTAAAACGCACTGAACAAAAACTAACTATTGTACCACAAGAACGCCCCGTGGCTATACAAATTTACGGTCGCGATGTCGATACGATGGTCGAAGCCGCAAGACTTGTTGAAGAAGCTCAACCTGATATTTTGGACCTGAATTTTGGTTGCCCTGTAAAAAAAGTGGCTGGTAAGGGCGCAGGCGCAGGTATGTTACGTGATATTCCAAAAATGCTTGAAATAACACGCGAAGTAGTAAAAGCCATTACTATTCCTGTTACCGTGAAAACCCGCTTGGGTTGGGATGATTCACAAAAAATCATTGTAGAATTAGCGGAACAATTGCAAGATTGTGGCATTCAAGCTTTAGCTATTCATGGGAGAACACGAGCTCAAATGTACACTGGAGAAGCCGATTGGACGTTAATTGGTGAAGTCAAAAATAATCCGCGTATGCACATCCCCATTATTGGCAATGGCGATATAACAACACCTGAGCGCGCTAAAGAATATTTCGACAAATATGGAGTTGATGCCATTATGATTGGACGTGGAAGCATTGGTCGTCCGTGGATTTTTGAGGAGGTAAAATACTTTTTAGAAACCGGTAAAAAACTACCACCATACACCTTCGAATGGCAAACTTCAATTATCAAAGAACACATACTTCGCGGCATCGAGTGGTTAAACGACGAACGTAAAGGCATTATACACAGCCGCCGCCATTTAGCTAACACGCCAGCTTTTAAAGGCATTGATAATTTCAAACCCATGCGTGTAGCCCTGTTGCGTGCCGAGAGTAAAGATGAACTGTTTGAGTTAATGGACAGTATTCCAAATCAATTTTCAGTACAATAATTCCTAAATCTGAATAATATGTTATTTATCACGTGGTTTGTTACACCTGAAATTGGTGAGCTTTTTGGAATCACATTTCGTTGGTACGGTATTTTGTTTGCCTTAGGGCTATTTTTTGCTGGTTGGGTGGTATATAGTTTTTTCAAAAAAAATGGCTACACACAAAATCAATATGAGTCATTGTTAGTTTATCTGTTTGTAGGAATTTTTCTTGGTGCTCGTTTGGCACATTGTTTTTTTTACGAGCCTAGTTATTATTTAGCTCATCCTTTGGAAATACTACTGCCCATCACAGAACTTCCCGACGGAGAATTTAAATTTTCTGGATATCACGGTTTAGCGAGCCACGGCGGAGGCGTTGGGTTAGCTATTGCTTTATGGATTTTTTGCCGTAAATACAAAGTGAATTTTTGGCCAATTTCAGATATTTTAGCTATCGCAACTCCCTTGGTTGGTGGGTTTATACGATTGGGGAACTTAACTAATTCGGAAATTGTTGGTTCACAAACAAATGTGGCATGGGCGTTTATTTTTCCACTCTACGACCAATGCCCACGCCATCCAGCACAACTTTACGAGGCGCTGTTTTATTTCCTTCTATTTGGAGTTTTGTTCTTATTGTACAAGTCAAAAAAAGAACACTTTCCGGATGGTTTCTTTTTAGCTTTGGTGGTATTAATCATTGGTATATTTCGTTTTTGCATAGAGTTTGTAAAAGAGATACAAGTATCATTCGAGCAATTCCTGATTTTAAATATGGGGCAATTGCTCAGTATCCCACTTATTCTTGTAGGAATTATATTGCTGTTTTATCTTTTCCGCCGTCAGCACAAAAACTCTTTGTAATAAGGTGATACATTATAAGTTTTTAGTATCTTTGTAGTCAAATAGTAGAACAGTCTGCCGCCATGCTTCAGCGTGGAGGAAAGTCTGGGCAATGCAGAGCACCATACTTCCTAACGGGAAGTGGGCCGTGAGGTTCAAGTAGCGTAACAGAAAATAACCACCATGACTTGTCGTGGTAAGGGTGAAAAGGTGAGGTAAGAGCTCACCGTTCCGATGGTGACATTGGGAGCCGTACGCCTTATGGATTGAAAGACCATGTAAACCAGCGCAATCAGAGTTGCTCGCTCGATGTTGGAGGGTAGGTCGATAGAGGCAAGTGGTGACACTTGTTCGAGATAAATGGCAGGCATCTCGACTTGTTCGGGATACAGAATCCAGCTTATCGTTCTACTATTTTTATTCACTACTCTTGTGTTCTTTACAGTCCAATTGTTTTCACATCAAACTATAACACCCGATGACAACAAACAAAAAACTTTCCCTCACAGAACAATTCAAACGACTTTATCGTTTCATCACGTCTGATATTTGGGTTATTACTGAAAAAGAGCTTAATAAATCAAGTCGTTTTACTGTACGTTTACTCAAAAAAATAATACTATCAGCACGCGGCGTCACCAAAGACAATCTTTTTATTAAAGCTGCAGCTTTAAGTTTTTATACCATTTTAGCACTTGTTCCTATTTTAGCACTTGTTATTGCTATTGGTCGTGGATTCGGTTTTCAACAAGCTATTATTGATTGGCTCTCCACTGCACTTTCTGCGCAAGCAGAAATGATTCCTTACATTATTCAATTTGTAGAGCGCTACCTCGAACGAGCCCAAGGCGGACTGTTTTTAGGAGTGGGCTTTGCTGTTTTATTATGGTCTGTTCTGAGCGCGTTCCGCCAAATTGAAAATAACTTCAACGACATTTGGAACGTGAAAAAATCGCGATCAATCGTACGTCAGTTCACTATGTACATTTCGCTAATGCTGTTAGTCCCTATTCTGATTGCACTATCGAGTGGTTTTTCTATATTCATAAACACACAACTCGAAAATGCTGGGTTAAGCCAACTTTTCTCTCCACTTACCCGTTTTTTACTACAAGTAGCGCCTTATTTTATTTATAGTACACTGTTTGTGATTCTATTCATGATTATCCCAAATACTAAAGTGCGTTTCAAACATGCCTTATTGTCTGGTATTATAACAGGTATTGCGTTTCAAATTTTCCAAGAGCTTTATGTAAGTGGACAGATTAACTTATCGAAATACAACGCCGTATATGGTAGTTTTGCTGCTATCCCTTTATTATTGATGTTTTTACAAATATCATGGCTTATTGTACTGTTTGGTGCGGAATTAACCTTTGTGAGTCAAAACTTACAAAACTATAATTTTGAGCATGAGACAAAAACCATCAGTCGCCGCTATAAAGATTATATCACATTATTGATTATGAAAATCATCATAACAAGATTTGAACGCGGCGAAAAACCAATTACCAAACAACAATTGGCAGATAATTACAATATTCCGATACGTTTAGTCAATCAACTTTTAAAACTTTTGGTGGACGCAAATCTACTCTCTGAAATTTACACCGACGGTAATCAAGAAAAATCATATCAACCTGCTATGGATATACACCAAATAACCATGCAATTGGTATTTGAAAAAATAAGTACATCCGGTTCAGAAAATTTCAAAGTAGATCCAAAACAAGAATTTGAAGGCATGTGGAATCAATTAGAAGAATTCCGTTTAAAAACCGTTAATCAATCGAGCGATTTACTCGTAAAAGACCTGTAAAAAAGGAGGTAACCATGAAAAAACTTATTGGTTTTATTATTGGAGTGGTTTATACACTAAATCTGTGGGCAAGTGAGCCGGTGGTGGTTGGTGCCGACCAGCTAGAACGCTATCTACCACTTATACAAAATAAAAGCGTTGGCATTGTTACCAATCAGAGCGGTATGGTTGGACAAATCCACATTGTCGATTTTTTATCAAAAATAGGGACACGCATTGCGTGCGTTTTTGCTCCAGAACACGGATTCCGTGGTTATCATGATGCTGGTGCCAAGGTTTACACTACAACCGACAAACAAACAGGTTTACCTATTCGCTCACTATTCAATGGTAATGTGTCAAAACCTACGTCGGAAGCACTTGCCGACATAGACATTGTACTATTTGATTTACAAGATGTTGGCGTACGCTACTACTCGTATTTAACAACTATGGCGCGTGTCATGGAAGCGTGTGCCGAAAACAACAAACCACTACTCATTCTTGACAGACCAAATCCGAATGGATTTTACGTTGACGGACCTATTTTAGATATGCGCTACAAATCGATGTGGGGTGCCATACCAATTCCTATTGTACATGGCATGACTTTAGGCGAATTAGCGTATATGATTAACGGCGAAGGTTGGCTAGGAAAAGACCTACAATGTGATTTAACCGTCATTACATGTAAAAATTACACGCATCAAACCAAATATGTAGTACCCGTTCCTCCATCACCAAATTTACCAAACATGCGAGCTATTTATCTCTATCCATCGCTGGTTTATTTTGAAGCAACACCAATTAGTATAGGCAGAGGAACAGAATTCCCTTTCCAAGTGTATGGACATCCCAATATGCTGGGTTATACATTTTCGTTTCACCCCGAATCGGTACAAGGAGCCAAAAATCCACCTTTACGTAATTTCCAATGTCAAGGTAGAGATTTAAGAACTTTACCTTCTGACAGTGCTATTTTCGCCGAAGGCATTGATTTAAATTATTTGATAGATGCGTATTGGAATATGCACTTAGGATCATTTTTCTTTAATTCGTTTTTTGAAACGTTGATTGGAGTAGATTATGTAAAACCAATGATTATCAATGGTCGATCGGCTGCAGAAATTGAACGCCGCTGGTTGCCCGATGTAAAAAAATTTAAAAAACAGCGTAAACCCTACCTGCTATATCCTGAATGATATGTGAGGAATTACCTGCCGTATAACATATTTTCACATTTGTTTTTTCGTCGGCAATTTGCTATTTTTGTTTATTGTGCCATTATCCAACTAACCTTATTTTATCTGATTATGTTTACACCATCTGATTTAGAACAACTAAAACAAAAAGGAATTTCGACTACACAAGTTGAAAAACAACTTACAAGTTTTGTACAAGGATTTCCCTATTTACATATAAAACGCGCGTCAGCTATCGGTGACGGATTGCTTCAACTCTCCAAAGCTGAGATCGAAATGGCCATTGAAACATGGGAAAACTATATGCATGAAAATCATCAGATAGAAAAATTTGTACCTGCTTCGGGCGCTGCCAGTCGTATGTTCAAAGACCTTTTTGAATTTTTAAATGGAGAACAAGAGATACCAACAACACCTTTCGAAAAGCAGTTTTTTGACAACATTGAACGATTTGCCTTTTTTGCAGATTTAAACGAAGTGTGTGTGCGTAATGAGGATTTGACCATTAACGAACTGCTAAAAATGGGTAGATATAAAGATGTAGTTGCTAATTTACTTGATAAAAAAGGGCTCAACTACGGTAAACTACCTAAAGGTTTACTCAAATTTCATAGATACCCACAAGAAAACAGAACTCCATTTTTGGAACATTTGGTTGAAGGTGCATTATATGCATCGTCTAACGGGCAATCATCTATTCATTTTACGGTTTCGACAGAACATAGAGCTTTGTTTGAAGCGCACTTAAAAGAATCTTTAGAGGCCTATGAAGAAAAATTTGGCACAAAATTCCATGTCACGTTCTCAGAACAAAAACCATCAACAGACACCATCGCGGCTGATGCCAACAACCAACCATTCCGTACAGATGACGGGAAATTACTGTTCCGTCCGGGTGGACATGGTGCCCTTATTGAAAATTTGAATGATTTAGATGCAGATATTGTCTTTATTAAAAACATTGACAACGTAGTCCCTGATCGATTAAAAGAGCCAACTATTGAGTTTAAAAAGGTAATTGCGGGTTTGCTCGTGACACTACAACAACAAACATTTGCTTACTTAAAAGAGCTTGAAAATCCATCGATAAGTGACGCGAAATTATTGGTGATTGCACAATTCTGTGCTAAACGTTTAAACAACCATAATCCCGATCAATCTAAATTGTCACGCGAAGAATTGATTTCCTATTTACACAACAAGCTAAATCGTCCAATACGCGTATGTGGTATGGTAAAAAACGAAGGTGAACCTGGTGGTGGTCCTTTCCTTACTGAAAACACAGATGGAACCGTTTCGCCACAAATCCTTGAAAGTTCACAAATTAAAGATAAAGCATTAATGGCTCAAGCCACACACTTCAATCCGGTTGATTTGGTGTGTACGCTAAAAAACTATCGTGGTAAAAAATTTAATTTACCCGATTATGTAGATGCAAAAACAGGTTTTATTTCATCAAAATCAAGTGGAGGAAAAGAACTCAAAGCCCTCGAATTACCAGGACTTTGGAACGGTGCTATGAGCGATTGGAACACCATTTTTGTAGAAGTGCCTATTGAAACATTCAACCCGGTAAAAACGGTAAATGATCTATTGCGCGAACAACATCAGTAATACCATCTAACCTATATGATGTCTGATTTTTTTGCTAAAACACCATTCTTTCGCCTGTTTTTATTTTTGGCAGGCGGTGTGTTGTTAGGCGAATACACAAACATCTCATTAGGAATGATGTTCGTTTTATTTGTAATTGGATGCTGTGCGCTCATCATTCCTTTTATCATACAAAAAGCCGTCGTAAACTATAATTTACGATGGCTTTTTGGTTTTGGCACATTGTTCATTTTAATAAGTTTGGGACTATTCCTAAATCACCGATTTAAAGCAAAAACGAACCTAGATTATGCAGGAAAATCAGGAATTTACGAAGTGGAATTAGATGCTCAACCCATTGAAAAAGAGCGCTCAATCATGTTTCGAGCCAAACTACACGCATTTACCGATAGTATAATTACACATCCAACCAAAGGCGAAGTCATTTTATATTTTGCCAAAGATTCCGCCACAGCCAACCTACAGCGCGGCGACATTTTATTGGTTTCTACCACCATTGATCAACCGAAACGTACGGGCAATCCTGAAGAATTCAACTACGCCAATTATTTAGCACATCAAGGCATTGGCGGTACAGGTTATGTATCACCTTCTAAATGGCAAAAAATAGGAGAAGAGCATCCATTTTCCTTGATAATTACAGCCGAAAAATGTCGAACCTATCTGTTGAATATTTATCATCAGTTTGGCTTATCAGGTGACGAATTTGGTATGTTAGCCGCACTCACCTTAGGATATAAAGATGCACTCACGCCAGAATTACGCGAAAGTTTTAGCACTACTGGCGCCATGCATGTTTTAGCAGTCAGCGGTTTGCATGTGGGTATAATCTATATGGTTATCGGTTGGTTGCTCGGCTTTTTGGATAAAAATAAACGCACACAGCGTCTAAAACCGATTTTCATTATTCTATTTCTATGGTTTTACGCATTTATCACCGGATTATCACCCTCGGTAATGCGTGCCACAGTTATGTTTACATTTATGGCATTAGCTGGTGTTTTTGGACGTAAATCGAATACGTACAACAATATTTTTCTATCAGCTTTTTTATTACTGCTATATCAACCCTCTTTGCTGTTCGATGTCGGCTTCCAACTGAGTTATAGTGCCGTTGTAGCTATCGTTTATTTTCAACCTAAAATTGTGGGATTGTTCGTTGTAAAACATCGATTACTTCGTTGGGCTTGGGAGCTTACCGCCGTTTCGATAGCTGCACAAATTGGAACAGCTCCGTTTTCGATTTACTATTTTCATCAATTCCCGAACTACTTTTTGTTAAGCAATTTTGTGGTTATTCCTGCCGCCACCATTATTTTATATTTGGCAGTAACATTATTCGTTGTTTCGTGGATTCCTTACCTAAATACAGCGGTTGCCTTTGTACTCAATTGGGTTTTACGCCTCATGTATATGGCTATTGCTGGTATCGAACAGTTACCACATGCGCTTACCATTACATGGATTACTCCAGTAGAATTACTACTACTCTACCTCATTATTCTCACACTCATTTTTTTACTCCATCGATTCACTTTTAGCGCTTTAGCTACATTCCTTACATTAATTTTAGTGATTATTTGTGTGCGAACAGCAGATAAATATCAACGTCTTATACATAAAGAGGTCATTGTGTGGAATCACTCAAAAGAAGTTATGGTTAATCGGATTGTGGCACAAAACAATTTAGTAATTGCGTCCGATAGTGTTGTGGCGAATAAATTGGGACACGATTATTGGGAAAAATGCCAAACAACTGAAGTAGAATTAAAAATAGACACTGTTTGGACAAATAATGCTTTTGTATGCAACGACAAGAGATTTTTAGTACTCAACCAAAATCCTTTTAAATACAAACGTACCAACGCACCTCCATTAGAAATAGATTATCTTATAGTCGATAAACATCTTTATCCATCAGATAAACTATTTGAAATGATACAGCCCAAAAACGTGATTACATGCGGCAATGTTTCAGAACACAGCAACAAATTATATGCTGAATTAGCCGCTAAATATAGTTATGCCCTACACAGTGTAAAAAAACAAGGTGCTTGGCAAATTGATTTTAACGAGTAAACAACAATTCAGTTTCAAATCTGTTAAAATTTATGAGGATTTATTTTGCAGTTTCAAAAATAACTGCTTACTTTGCTACTTGATTTATTTACAATTTAATTACTAATTATCATGTCAGTCAACAAAGTTATCCTAATTGGGAATGTGGGTAAAGACCCT
>JARKSE010000179.1 GCA_029974315.1 Paludibacteraceae bacterium
AGGAGATGCCATAAATAACTATTTTGTAGAGGCTGAACGCTTACGCCAAATTGAGTATTTAAAAAGTAACATCAACAACACCGCACTCAATAAAGTGTACAATAAATTTGGTGCTCAAATGGCTATACCAAGCAGTTTAAACAAATACAATGAAGCGCCAAATTTTCTGTGGATTTCGAACGGAAGTGCTACTGCACGCCAAGATGTAATCATCTATAGCTATCCCTACACGGATAAAAAACAACTAACCGAAAAAGCGTTGCTTGCCAAACGCGATTCTATGTTACAAGCACACATACCAGGTTCCATGAAAGGTTCGTATATGGGCACCGCTTATACGTTTGAGCCTCCTGTTTTCAAAGAAATTTGGCTGAATAATAGTTATTGTGCTGAAATCCGGGGTTTGTGGGAAATGAAAAATGGTGAAGTGATGGGTGGACCTTTTGTGAGCCACACACGCCTTGACGAAATCAACAATCGCTTAATCACCATCGAAGGATTTGTATTCGCACCAGGACGCGACAAACGGAATTTAATCCGACAAGTGGAAGCTATGATTTATTCCTTCAAAATGCCACAAGAAGTAAACGAAGTGGTGATTACACCGAAAAAATAAACCGATTCGCGCATGAAACAGTTACGTAAATGGCAACTATTTTGGAGCGCTTTCATAGGCTTAGGAGCCTATTGGGGAGCTGCCATGATGTTTATTGACCCAACTGGTGTAAAATGGGGCATGGAACCTATATTGCCTTTGCTACAGGAGTTACCATTGGCAGATGTGTTTTTCCAAAATTTTATTTGGTCGGGCATTGTATTACTTATTGTAAACGGCTTAACCAACACTGTTTCCTTTATTTTATTAATTAAGAAACACCCCTATGCCGCCATTGCAAGTATTGCGTGTGGAGTCATATTAATGCTCTGGATTTTAGTAGAATATCTCATATTCGGATTTAACTTTTTATCAAACATCTATTTAGCATTTGGATTATTACAAGCAGGGAACGGCTTTTTGCTTTGGAAACGGACAAGAATACTGAACAATTAACGCATTACAAAACAACGATAATATGGAAAAACTACTCAAAATTGGTATCACACAAGGTGACATCAATGGAATTGGTTACGAAGTAATTTTAAAAACCTTATCCGATCAACGTATGCTGGAACTTTGCATACCCGTGATTTACGGTTCATCCAAAGCGATTGGTTACTACAAAAAATTACTAGAACTCGATCATTTGAGCATCAATATTGTAAAATCGGCTGATGAAGCTGGTGCAAAACGCATCAACAT
>JARKSE010000187.1 GCA_029974315.1 Paludibacteraceae bacterium
AATTACAGAAACCAATATACTTGATGTTTATCCGTACGAACCACCAATGCCCGCCACTCCAGTAGAGGGTTAATTTAATACCATGTCGGTTGTTCAAAATATAACAAATATTCGCAAACAGCTACCTAAGCACGTTCAATTAGTCTGTGTTTCGAAGTTTCATCCCGTCGAGGCTATTCAAACCGCTTACGATTTGGGCGAACGCATTTTTGGTGAAAGTCGTGCTCAAGAATTGGTGGAAAAACAAGCTCGTTTACCCAAAGATATTGAGTGGCATTTTATAGGCTCACTACAAACAAACAAAGTCAAACAGGTGGTGCCATTGGCAACGTTAATTCATAGCGTTGATTCCATCAAGCTATTGGAAGCCATCAATCGTTATGCTGAAAATCAACACATCATCAGCCATCTATTATTGGAAGTACACGTGGCAAAAGAAGATACAAAACACGGTTTTTCTATCGAAGAAATTAAGACATTCTTTAGCCATAAATCTTGGGAAGCCTACCCTGCTGTACGTATTTGTGGATTAATGACCATGGGTACCAATGGAGTTACCGAAGAAGCCAATCGCACAGAATTTGAATTGGTTGCCAATCTATTTAAAGAGATACAACAAACATTTGAAACACCCTATTTTAAGACCTTATCAATGGGCATGAGTAACGATTACAAAATTGCCTTAGAAGCTGGGAGTAATATGGTACGTATAGGCAGCTCGATTTTTGGTAATCGTACCTATTAAGAGCTTTATCATAAAATAAAAATGCCCCGAAATAAAATTATTTCGGGGCATTTTTGTATAACATAACCAAGTGATATTAGAATATCATTTTGCTCACTGCTTTACCAACACGAACCACATAAATGCCTTTTGGTAATTGACCTACAAATAAGCGATTCTCAGCCAAAGGTTGACGCAAAACTGCCGCTCCAAGCACTGTATAAATTTGTACTGTGGCATCAGCATTAACCCCTTTAACCGTCAAAAATTGGTTAGAAACACTCATCTCTACGCCTTCTTTGGTAACAATATCAATAGGCGATACAGAAGCTACTGTATCACGAATTTCGAACCATTGCATACGTAAATATTGTGTCGTAAATGGGTCGTTACCATACTCAAAACGTACACGACGAATGTCACGATTTTTATTTAGTAAAACAAACGCAGCCTCACTAAAATATTTGTTTACACCCGAAGCAAAATTGGCACCATTTAAATCGAGATTGAGTGTTTCCACTACTACACTATCAGAATTCAAACCATACAATGTGGCTGTTTTATCACCACCTGAAGGCATTTGAATTTCCATAACCACTGCAAGCGCATTATTTTGCACGTCAAACAATTGCGATGTTAAAAAGTCGCCATCGTTCTTAAATTGCATAAAATAAACACTATTTTTGTCTGTTTGCGGCCAAGTAGATACCCAGCCATTTTCTAGTGAACGAGTGTAACCAGCCGTAGTATAGTAAGTAGCCCAAGCATTAGTTTTACTATCTTGCACACGTAATGCAAAAGCTGATAAACCAATAAACACCAATAAGGTTGTTAGAAAAAGTTTTTTCATAAATTGTTTTGATAAAAAAATAAGAGCATTGATTTGTATAAAGCAAAACAATGCTCTTGTGAAATGAAATAATAATTTAAATTAGTCTTGTAATTTAGCGCAAATATACTCACGATTCAAGCGAGCAATATGGCTTAATGAAATATTTTTAGGACATTCGGCGGCACAAGCACCTGTATTAGTACAGTTACCAAAACCTAGTTCATCCATTTTTGACAACATGGCTTTAGCACGTGCTGCACCTTCTACTTGACCTTGTGGCAATAACGCCAACTGGCTTACTTTGGCAGCCACGAATAACATTGCCGAGCCATTCTTACAAGCAGCTGCACAAGCACCACAACCAATACAAGAAGCGGCATCCATTGCTTCGTCAGCTTTTAGTTTTGAGATTGGTATAGCATTAGCATCTGGCACGCCACCTGTATTTACAGAAACGTAACCACCAGCTTGCATAATTTTATCGTAAGCACGTCTGTCAACAATTAAGTCTTTAATAACAGGAAATGCATGCGAACGCCAAGGTTCTACTGTGATAGTTTCGCCATCTTTAAATGTACGCATATGCAATTGACAGGTAGTTATGCTACTATCAGGTCCGTGTGGGTGTCCATTGATATACAGTGAACACATACCACAAATACCTTCGCGACAATCATGGTCAAACGCAATTGGTTCTTTACGTTCGCGAATGAGCTGTTCATTCAACACATCAAGCATTTCTAAAAATGAACTATCTACAGACACATTATTCAATTCATGTGTTTCAAAAGCGCCTTTTGCTTTAGGGCCAGCTTGGCGCCATACTTTTACTTTTATATTAATTGTTTTTTCCATTGTATTTTATGCTTTATAGTTACGTGTTTGGCGGGCCACAAATTCATAGTCAAGTTTTTCTTTGAGCATTTTAGGCTCTTCTCCTTCACCTTGATATTTCCAACATGAAACATAAGAGAATTTATCATCATGGCGCAGAGCTTCACCTTCTGGAGTTTGATGTTCTTCACGGAAGTGACCACCACAAGACTCTTCGCGATGTAAAGCGTCACGTGCCATCAATTCGCCTATGTCAAAATAATCGGCCAAACGCAATGCTTTTTCAAGTTCTACGTTCAAGTCGTTACGAGAACCTGGGATAAATACGTCAGTCCAGAATACTTTCTTAATTTCCTGAATTCTGTTCAAAGCAATGCGTAACCCTTCAGCATTACGTGCCATACCGACAAAATCCCACATAACAAGACCTAATTCACGGTGAATACTATCCACCGATCGTTTCCCTTGAATGCTCATTAATTTGTCAATTTTAGTATTGATTGCTTTTTCAGCTTCAACAAATTCTTTCAAATCTGTACTCATACGAGGTACTTGTATTTGATCGGCCAAATAGTTTTGAATAGTGTAAGGCAACACAAAGTAACCATCAGCTAAACCTTGCATCAGCGCAGAAGCACCCAAACGGTTTGCACCATGGTCAGAGAAGTTAGCCTCACCTATACAGAATAAACCTTTGATAGATGTTTGTAATTCATAATCAACCCAAATACCACCCATAGTATAGTGAATGGCAGGGAAAATCATCATAGGTGTTTCGTATGGATTATCATCTACAATTTTCTCATACATTTGGAATAAGTTCCCATAGCGTGCTTCAACTACATCACGTCCCAAACGCTCTATGGCATATTTAAAATCGAGATAAACAGCTAAACCTGTATTATTAACACCATAACCTGCATCACAACGCTCTTTGGCTGCGCGTGAAGCAACGTCACGGGGCACTAAGTTACCGAAAGCAGGATAACGACGTTCCAAGTAGAAGTCACGATCTTCATCTGGAATTTCGGTTGGTTTCTTTTTACCTGCACGTATAGCCTCTGCATCTTCTTTTTTCTTTGGAACCCAAATGCGACCATCGTTACGCAACGATTCCGACATTAAGGTTAATTTTGATTGGAATTCGCCGTGAACAGGAATACAAGTTGGGTGAATTTGTGCAAAACAAGGATTAGCAAAATAAGCACCTTTTTTGTACATCTGTACTGCAGCAGAACCATTTGATGCTATAGCATTAGTTGATAAGAAGAATGCATTACCGTAACCACCTGTACCTACAACCACAGCATGAGCAAAGAAGCGCTCAATTTTTCCAGTAACTAAATTGCGAGCAATGATACCACGTGCACGACCCTCTATGACTACAACATCGAGCATTTCGTAACGTGTATACATTTTTACAGTGCCTTTATGAATTTGGCGACTTAATGCTGAATAAGCACCTAACAATAATTGCTGACCTGTTTGACCTTTAGCATAAAAAGTACGCGATACTTGTGCACCACCAAATGAACGGTTATCAAGTAAACCACCATATTCACGAGCAAAAGGTACACCTTGAGCTACACATTGGTCGATAATGCTATTTGAAACTTCAGCCAAACGATAGACGTTAGCTTCACGAGCACGATAGTCACCACCTTTAATTGTATCATAAAATAAACGATACACAGAGTCACCATCATTTTGATAGTTTTTAGCAGCATTGATACCACCTTGAGCTGCAATAGAGTGTGCGCGACGTGGTGAATCCTGAATACAGAAATTCAACACATTAAAACCTAACTCACCCAATGAGGCAGCAGCAGAAGCACCTGCTAAACCCGTACCAACAACAATAACATCTAACCGACGTTTATTGGCAGGATTTACCAATTTTTGATTTGCTTTATAATTATTCCATTTTTCAGCTAGCGGACCTTCTGGAATTTTAGCTGTAACATAATCGCCTTCTACCATAGTTTCTGTAGCCTGTTTTACAGCTTTGGCCACTTTTTTAGTCGCTTTTTTTACCGCTTCAACGGCATCTTTGGTAGCATCATCATTAGCAACTTGTGCTACTTTACTCTTCACAGCTTTTACAACTTTTTTGGCAGTAGCCTTAGCCGTATCTACCACATCTTCTTTTTTCTTAGCCATAATTATAATAATCTTTTTAATTTGACATTATAAAGCATAGGTAGCACCCAATGCATATCCAAAATAATAAACAACTACAGAAGCAAACATTAACACAACTAATGTTGAAAGAATGTTCGAAATCATTTTTACACGTGGCATCCATGTGTTGTTATTTAGCCCTAAAGAGTGAAGCGCACTCCACACACCGTGTGTTAAATGGAACCACAACGCACCCAACCACACCAAGTAAAGAGCTACATAAACAGGTTGAGCAAATAAATCTTTAATGTATTTGATACCATTAGCCGCATCAATGCCAGCTTCGTGAGGCAACAGTCCCAAGTTAACTTGGAGCTCTACCCACTGCATTTTGTACCAAAAATTATACAAATGAAGACCTAAAAAACCAATAATAATAAGACCTAATACAAGCATATTTTTAGATGACCACTCCACATCGGATTGACGTCCACTTACAGCGTAACGTTCACGACCACGAGCACGATAGTTTTGAAGCGACAAAACAAACGCGTAGAGAATATGAATTACCATAAGCAATGCCAATCCCATTGTAGCAATAATAGCATACCAGTTAGCACCTAAAAATTCACAAATCATATTGTAGCCTTCCTCAGAAATAATGGCTACTACATTCATTGTACCATGAAAGAGCAGAAACAACACCAAAGCGGCGCCAGTTACGCTCATCACGACTTTTCTTCCAATCGAAGAGTTCGTTAACCACGTCATAAATTAAAGATTTTAGTTAATAATTATAAGTATTTTTTTAGAATTCAGCCATCAATCATCTGTTATACAAAGTGTTATATAATAATCCAGACGAAACCAGTTATCACATTGACAAATGAGCTACAAAAATAGCCTTAATTAACCGATTACGCAAATAAATACAGAAATTTTTCTCTAAATAAAATAACACTTTTTAGAAATGTAACATTCTTATTAGCTAAAAAAATAAAAATAAAAAATGTTTTGCTGTATCAATTGATTGTTATATCTTTGTGAGGATTTTACACTCTACAATGAATAATCAACATCAACACGTAATCAATCAGTTCGAGAGTAAACTTAATCAGCTCATTTTCAGATACGAAAATCTGGAAAAGAAAAATGAGCAATTAGTTGAAGAGTTGGCTCGAACCCGTGAAGAATTGATGGAAGCGCATAAAGAGATTGTAGAATTACGCTCTAGCTATTCAGCTCTTAAGACGGCCCGTATGGTTGGTTTTTCGGAAGAAGACAAAAAAACGGCTCATCGTAGGATTACTAGATTAGTGCGAGACATTGATAGTTGTTTAGAATTGCTTAACGAATAAAAACCGAGTTATGGACGAGAAACTAACCATCACACTCAACATAGCCGGCCGCTCTTTACGATTAACCATTAATCGTGATGAAGAGTTTGTATATCGTGAAACAGCGCGAAAACTAAACGAAAGACTCGACTTTTTTTACAAAACATTCACCACGGCTGACTATCCGACAATTTTGACGATGGTAGCTATGGATCAAGCATTAGAATGCGAGCGAATGGGCCACAAAACAGATGCGGCACCACTGGCTGATAAAATGAAAGAGTGGTCGGATTTAATCGACCGTGTGACAAAAGAATAGGTTTAACTATCTATATGTTATTGCACTATGACACATTACCATTAAGGCCGTGTGTTTTGGTGCATTTTTTATTTATAACAAACAGACAACTCTATTTTATAACTGAACATTAAAACAACATTTTATGATTGAAATTATGATCTCCATAGCTGCTCTTTTGGGTGGTGGCGCAATCGGATGGTTTGTGACTCACACCGCAACCAAAGGAAAAGTGCGTAGCACCCTAAAAAAAGCAGAAGAAGATGCTGAAAATTTAAAACGTAACAAGCTGCTCGAAGCCAAGGAAAAATTCATTAATATGAAGGCTGAATTTGAAAAAGAGGTAGCTGAACGCAATTCAAAGATTCAACAAAGCGAAAATCGCGCTCAGCAAAACGAAGTGCGATTACAACAAAAGGAGCAATCACTGAATCAACGCCAAAGCGAAATACAACGCAAAAGCAACGAAGTGGATGCTATCAAAGAAAATTTGGACAAACAATTGGTAGTAGTTGACGCAAAAAAACAAGAATTGGAAAAAATGCATTTCCAAGCGACCGAAAAACTAGCAGCCATTTCTGGCTTATCAGCCGAACAAGCTAAAGCACAATTGATAGAGAATATCAAGGATGAAGCAAAAACAGAAGCCATGGCTTATGTAAACGAGATGATGGAAGAGGCCAAAATGACTGCCAACAAAGAGGCAAAACGTATTATTGTACAAACCATACAACGTGTAGCTACTGAAACTGCCATCGAAAACTCAGTAACTGTATTCAATATTGAATCGGACGAAGTAAAAGGACGTATTATCGGGCGTGAAGGTCGTAACATTCGTGCTTTAGAAGCCGCTACTGGCGTCGAAATTATTGTGGACGATACTCCAGATGCTATTGTACTTTCAGGCTTCGATCCTGTGCGCCGCGAAATAGCTCGTTTGGCATTACACCAATTGGTAGTAGACGGACGTATTCACCCAGCTCGTATTGAGGAAGTGGTAGCAAAAACAAAAAAACAGGTGGAAGAAGAGATTGTTGAAGTGGGTAAACGTACTGCTATAGACCTTGGTATTCACGGTTTACACCCTGAATTGGTGCGCTTGATTGGTAAAATGAAGTACCGTTCGTCATACGGACAAAACTTATTGCAACATGCGCGCGAAACAGCTAACTTATGCGCTGTGATGGCTGCCGAACTTGGTTTAAATCCACAAAAAGCGAAACGTGCGGGCTTACTACACGATATTGGTAAAGTGCCTGATGATCAACCAGAATTGCCACACGCTATTCTTGGTATGAATTTGGCTGAAAAATACAAAGAAAAACCAGATATCTGCAATGCTATTGGTGCTCACCACGACGAAGTAGAAATGACTTCGCTTTTAGCACCGATTGTTCAAGTATGCGATGCTATTTCTGGTGCTCGTCCAGGAGCTCGCCGCGAGATTGTAGAAGCTTACATCAAACGTTTGAACGACCTTGAAAACTTAGCACTATCCTACCCTGGCGTACTCAAAACTTATGCTATCCAAGCAGGTCGCGAATTACGCGTAATCGTTGGTGCTGATAAAGTGGACGACAAAACAGTAGAAACGTTATCGTACGACATTGCTAAGAAAATTCAAGACGAAATGACTTACCCAGGACAAGTAAAAATTACAGTTATCCGTGAAACACGCTCGGTAAGTTACGCTAAATAAACAGGAACAGAGAACGTAACAATATTTATAAAATAAAGCAGGAACGAAAATTTTCGTTCCTGCTTTATTTTATAAATATTGTTACGTTCTCTGTTCCTGTTTATTTAGCGTAACTTACCGAGCGTGTTTCACGGATAACTGTAATTTTTACTTGTCCTGGGTAAGTCATTTCGTCTTGAATTTTCTTAGCAATGTCGTACGATAACGTTTCTACTGTTTTGTCGTCCACTTTATCAGCACCAACGATTACGCGTAATTCGCGACCTGCTTGGATAGCATAAGTTTTGAGTACGCCAGGGTAGGATAGTGCTAAGTTTTCAAGGTCGTTCAAACGTTTGATGTAAGCTTCTACAATCTCGCGGCGAGCTCCTGGACGAGCACCAGAAATAGCATCGCATACTTGAACAATCGGTGCTAAAAGCGAAGTCATTTCTACTTCGTCGTGGTGAGCACCAATAGCATTGCAGATATCTGGTTTTTCTTTGTATTTTTCAGCCAAATTCATACCAAGAATAGCGTGTGGCAATTCTGGTTGATCATCAGGCACTTTACCAATATCGTGTAGTAAGCCCGCACGTTTCGCTTTTTGTGGATTTAAACCAAGTTCGGCAGCCATCACAGCGCATAAGTTAGCTGTTTCGCGCGCATGTTGCAATAAGTTTTGTCCGTATGACGAACGGTACTTCATTTTACCAATCAAGCGCACCAATTCAGGGTGTAAACCGTGAATACCAAGGTCTATAGCAGTACGTTTACCCACTTCAACAATCTCTTCTTCCACCTGTTTTTTTGTTTTTGCTACCACTTCCTCAATACGAGCTGGGTGAATACGTCCGTCTACTACCAATTGGTGTAATGCCAAACGAGCTATTTCGCGGCGCACAGGATCGAAGCCTGAAAGTACAATAGCATCTGGAGTATCGTCCACAATAATTTCGACGCCAGTAGCGGCTTCTAAAGCACGAATGTTACGACCTTCACGCCCGATAATACGTCCTTTTACTTCGTCCGATTCAATATTGAATACAGTTACTGAGTTTTCGATGGCAGTTTCAGTAGCTACACGTTGTATGGTTTGTACAATAATACGTTTTGCCTCTTTGTTGGCAGTCATTTTGGCCTCTTCCATCATCTCGTTTACATAAGCCATGGCTTCTGTTTTTGCTTCATCCTTGATATTCTCTATCAATTGTGCTTTAGCTTGTTCGGCTGATAAGCCAGAAATGGCTGCTAGTTTTTCGGTCGCTTGGAAATGCATTTTTTCCAATTCTTGTTTTTTTGCGTCAACTACTACCAATTGTTTGTCCAAATTTTCTTTGATAGCATCCACTTCGTTGCTTTTGCGTTGTATTTCGCTTTGGCGTTGATTCAGTGATTGCTCCTTTTGTTGTAATCGCACTTCGTTTTGCTGAGCGCGATTTTCGCTTTGTTGAATCTTTGAATTGCGTTCAGCTACCTCTTTTTCAAATTCAGCCTTCATATTAATGAATTTTTCCTTGGCTTCGAGCAGCTTGTTACGTTTTAAATTTTCAGCATCTTCTTCTGCTTTTTTTAGGGTGCTACGCACTTTTCCTTTGGTTGCGGTGTGAGTCACAAACCATCCGATTGCGCCACCACCCAAAAGAGCAGCTATGGAGATCATAATTTCAATCATAAAATGTTGTTTTAATGTTCAGTTATAAAATAGAGTTGTCTGTTTGTTATAAATAAAAAATGCACCAAAACACACGGCCTTAATGGTAATGTGTCATAGTGCAATAACATATAGATAGTTAAACCTATTCTTTTGTCACACGGTCGATTAAATCCGACCACTCTTTCATTTTATCAGCCAGTGGTGCCGCATCTGTTTTGTGGCCCATTCGCTCGCATTCTAATGCTTGATCCATAGCTACCATCGTCAAAATTGTCGGATAGTCAGCCGTGGTGAATGTTTTGTAAAAAAAGTCGAGTCTTTCGTTTAGTTTTCGCGCTGTTTCACGATATACAAACTCTTCATCACGATTAATGGTTAATCGTAAAGAGCGGCCGGCTATGTTGAGTGTGATGGTTAGTTTCTCGTCCATAACTCGGTTTTTATTCGTTAAGCAATTCTAAACAACTATCAATGTCTCGCACTAATCTAGTAATCCTACGATGAGCCGTTTTTTTGTCTTCTTCCGAAAAACCAACCATACGGGCCGTCTTAAGAGCTGAATAGCTAGAGCGTAATTCTACAATCTCTTTATGCGCTTCCATCAATTCTTCACGGGTTCGAGCCAACTCTTCAACTAATTGCTCATTTTTCTTTTCCAGATTTTCGTATCTGAAAATGAGCTGATTAAGTTTACTCTCGAACTGATTGATTACGTGTTGATGTTGATTATTCATTGTAGAGTGTAAAATCCTCACAAAGATATAACAATCAATTGATACAGCAAAACATTTTTTATTTTTATTTTTTTAGCTAATAAGAATGTTACATTTCTAAAAAGTGTTATTTTATTTAGAGAAAAATTTCTGTATTTATTTGCGTAATCGGTTAATTAAGGCTATTTTTGTAGCTCATTTGTCAATGTGATAACTGGTTTCGTCTGGATTATTATATAACACTTTGTATAACAGATGATTGATGGCTGAATTCTAAAAAAATACTTATAATTATTAACTAAAATCTTTAATTTATGACGTGGTTAACGAACTCTTCGATTGGAAGAAAAGTCGTGATGAGCGTAACTGGCGCCGCTTTGGTGTTGTTTCTGCTCTTTCATGGTACAATGAATGTAGTAGCCATTATTTCTGAGGAAGGCTACAATATGATTTGTGAATTTTTAGGTGCTAACTGGTATGCTATTATTGCTACAATGGGATTGGCATTGCTTATGGTAATTCATATTCTCTACGCGTTTGTTTTGTCGCTTCAAAACTATCGTGCTCGTGGTCGTGAACGTTACGCTGTAAGTGGACGTCAATCCGATGTGGAGTGGTCATCTAAAAATATGCTTGTATTAGGTCTTATTATTATTGGTTTTTTAGGTCTTCATTTGTATAATTTTTGGTACAAAATGCAGTGGGTAGAGCTCCAAGTTAACTTGGGACTGTTGCCTCACGAAGCTGGCATTGATGCGGCTAATGGTATCAAATACATTAAAGATTTATTTGCTCAACCTGTTTATGTAGCTCTTTACTTGGTGTGGTTGGGTGCGTTGTGGTTCCATTTAACACACGGTGTGTGGAGTGCGCTTCACTCTTTAGGGCTAAATAACAACACATGGATGCCACGTGTAAAAATGATTTCGAACATTCTTTCAACATTAGTTGTGTTAATGTTTGCTTCTGTAGTTGTTTATTATTTTGGATATGCATTGGGTGCTACCTATGCTTTATAATGTCAAATTAAAAAGATTATTATAATTATGGCTAAGAAAAAAGAAGATGTGGTAGATACGGCTAAGGCTACTGCCAAAAAAGTTGTAAAAGCTGTGAAGAGTAAAGTAGCACAAGTTGCTAATGATGATGCTACCAAAGATGCCGTTGAAGCGGTAAAAAAAGCGACTAAAAAAGTGGCCAAAGCTGTAAAACAGGCTACAGAAACTATGGTAGAAGGCGATTATGTTACAGCTAAAATTCCAGAAGGTCCGCTAGCTGAAAAATGGAATAATTATAAAGCAAATCAAAAATTGGTAAATCCTGCCAATAAACGTCGGTTAGATGTTATTGTTGTTGGTACGGGTTTAGCAGGTGCTTCTGCTGCTGCCTCATTGGGTGAGTTAGGTTTTAATGTGTTGAATTTCTGTATTCAGGATTCACCACGTCGCGCACACTCTATTGCAGCTCAAGGTGGTATCAATGCTGCTAAAAACTATCAAAATGATGGTGACTCTGTGTATCGTTTATTTTATGATACAATTAAAGGTGGTGACTATCGTGCTCGTGAAGCTAACGTCTATCGTTTGGCTGAAGTTTCAAATAGCATTATCGACCAATGTGTAGCTCAAGGTGTACCTTTTGCTCGTGAATATGGTGGTTTACTTGATAACCGTTCATTTGGTGGTGCACAAGTATCGCGTACTTTTTATGCTAAAGGTCAAACAGGTCAGCAATTATTGTTAGGTGCTTATTCAGCATTAAGTCGCCAAATTCATAAAGGCACTGTAAAAATGTATACACGTTACGAAATGCTCGATGTTGTAGTCATAGAGGGTCGTGCACGTGGTATCATTGCTCGCAATTTAGTTACTGGAAAAATTGAGCGCTTCTTTGCTCATGCTGTGGTTGTAGGTACAGGTGGTTACGGTAATGCATTCTTCTTATCAACTAATGCTATAGCATCAAATGGTTCTGCTGCAGTACAGATGTACAAAAAAGGTGCTTATTTTGCTAATCCTTGTTTTGCACAAATTCACCCAACTTGTATTCCTGTTCACGGCGAATTCCAATCAAAATTAACCTTAATGTCGGAATCGTTGCGTAACGATGGTCGCATTTGGGTTCCAAAGAAAAAAGAAGATGCAGAGGCTATACGTGCAGGTAAAAAGAAACCAACCGAAATTCCAGATGAAGATCGTGACTTCTACTTGGAACGTCGTTATCCTGCTTTCGGTAACTTAGTGCCCCGTGACGTTGCTTCACGCGCAGCCAAAGAGCGTTGTGATGCAGGTTATGGTGTTAATAATACAGGTTTAGCTGTTTATCTCGATTTTAAATATGCCATAGAGCGTTTGGGACGTGATGTAGTTGAAGCACGCTATGGGAACTTATTCCAAATGTATGAGAAAATTGTAGATGATAATCCATACGAAACACCTATGATGATTTTCCCTGCCATTCACTATACTATGGGTGGTATTTGGGTTGATTATGAATTACAAACATCTATCAAAGGTTTATTCTGTATAGGTGAGGCTAACTTCTCTGACCATGGTGCAAACCGTTTGGGTGCTTCTGCGCTGATGCAAGGTTTAGCTGATGGTTACTTTGTGTTGCCTTACACTATTCAAAACTATTTGGCCGATCAAATACAAGTACCTCGTATGAGTACAGATTTGAAAGAATTTGTTGAAGCTGAAAAAGCAATCAATACTAAAATTGACAAATTAATGAGCATTCAAGGGAAACGATCGGTGGATAGTATTCACCGTGAATTAGGTCTTGTTATGTGGGATTTTGTCGGTATGGCACGTAATGCTGAAGGGTTACGCATTGCTTTGAACAGAATTCAGGAAATTAAGAAAGTATTCTGGACTGACGTATTTATCCCAGGTTCTCGTAACGACTTGAACGTAGAACTTGAAAAAGCATTGCGTTTGGCCGATTATTTTGACATAGGCGAATTGATGGCACGTGACGCTTTACATCGCGAAGAGTCTTGTGGTGGTCACTTCCGTGAAGAACATCAAACTCCAGAAGGTGAAGCTCTGCGCCATGATGATAAATTCTCTTATGTTTCATGTTGGAAATATCAAGGTGAAGGAGAAGAGCCTAAAATGCTCAAAGAAAAACTTGACTATGAATTTGTGGCCCGCCAAACACGTAACTATAAAGCATAAAATACAATGGAAAAAACAATTAATATAAAAGTAAAAGTATGGCGCCAAGCTGGCCCTAAAGCAAAAGGCGCTTTTGAAACACATGAATTGAATAATGTGTCTGTAGATAGTTCATTTTTAGAAATGCTTGATGTGTTGAATGAACAGCTCATTCGCGAACGTAAAGAACCAATTGCGTTTGACCATGATTGTCGCGAAGGTATTTGTGGTATGTGTTCACTGTATATCAATGGACACCCACACGGACCTGATAGTAGCATAACTACCTGTCAATTGCATATGCGTACATTTAAAGATGGCGAAACTATCACAGTAGAACCTTGGCGTTCGCATGCATTTCCTGTTATTAAAGACTTAATTGTTGACAGACGTGCTTACGATAAAATTATGCAAGCTGGTGGTTACGTTTCTGTAAATACAGGTGGCGTGCCAGATGCTAATGCTATACCAATCTCAAAACTAAAAGCTGACGAAGCAATGGATGCCGCTTCTTGTATTGGTTGTGGTGCTTGTGCAGCTGCTTGTAAGAATGGCTCGGCAATGTTATTCGTGGCTGCCAAAGTAAGCCAGTTGGCGTTATTGCCACAAGGTCAAGTAGAAGGTGCAGCACGTGCTAAAGCCATGTTGTCAAAAATGGATGAACTAGGTTTTGGTAACTGTACTAATACAGGTGCTTGTGCCGCCGAATGTCCTAAAAATATTTCATTAAGCCATATTGCTCGCTTGAATCGTGAGTATATTTGCGCTAAATTACAAGACTAATTTAAATTATTATTTCATTTCACAAGAGCATTGTTTTGCTTTATACAAATCAATGCTCTTATTTTTTTATCAAAACAATTTATGAAAAAACTTTTTCTAACAACCTTATTGGTGTTTATTGGTTTATCAGCTTTTGCATTACGTGTGCAAGATAGTAAAACTAATGCTTGGGCTACTTACTATACTACGGCTGGTTACACTCGTTCACTAGAAAATGGCTGGGTATCTACTTGGCCGCAAACAGACAAAAATAGTGTTTATTTTATGCAATTTAAGAACGATGGCGACTTTTTAACATCGCAATTGTTTGACGTGCAAAATAATGCGCTTGCAGTGGTTATGGAAATTCAAATGCCTTCAGGTGGTGATAAAACAGCCACATTGTATGGTTTGAATTCTGATAGTGTAGTAGTGGAAACACTCAATCTCGATTTAAATGGTGCCAATTTTGCTTCGGGTGTAAACAAATATTTTAGTGAGGCTGCGTTTGTTTTACTAAATAAAAATCGTGACATTCGTCGTGTACGTTTTGAGTATGGTAACGACCCATTTACGACACAATATTTACGTATGCAATGGTTCGAAATTCGTGATACAGTAGCTTCTGTATCGCCTATTGATATTGTTACCAAAGAAGGCGTAGAGATGAGTGTTTCTAACCAATTTTTGACGGTTAAAGGGGTTAATGCTGATGCCACAGTACAAATTTATACAGTGCTTGGAGCGGCAGTTTTGCGTCAACCTTTGGCTGAGAATCGCTTATTTGTAGGTCAATTACCAAAAGGCATTTATGTGGTTCGTGTTGGTAAAGCAGTGAGCAAAATGATATTCTAATATCACTTGGTTATGTTATACAAAAATGCCCCGAAATAATTTTATTTCGGGGCATTTTTATTTTATGATAAAGCTCTTAATAGGTACGATTACCAAAAATCGAGCTGCCTATACGTACCATATTACTCCCAGCTTCTAAGGCAATTTTGTAATCGTTACTCATGCCCATTGATAAGGTCTTAAAATAGGGTGTTTCAAATGTTTGTTGTATCTCTTTAAATAGATTGGCAACCAATTCAAATTCTGTGCGATTGGCTTCTTCGGTAACTCCATTGGTACCCATGGTCATTAATCCACAAATACGTACAGCAGGGTAGGCTTCCCAAGATTTATGGCTAAAGAATGTCTTAATTTCTTCGATAGAAAAACCGTGTTTTGTATCTTCTTTTGCCACGTGTACTTCCAATAATAGATGGCTGATGATGTGTTGATTTTCAGCATAACGATTGATGGCTTCCAATAGCTTGATGGAATCAACGCTATGAATTAACGTTGCCAATGGCACCACCTGTTTGACTTTGTTTGTTTGTAGTGAGCCTATAAAATGCCACTCAATATCTTTGGGTAAACGAGCTTGTTTTTCCACCAATTCTTGAGCACGACTTTCACCAAAAATGCGTTCGCCCAAATCGTAAGCGGTTTGAATAGCCTCGACGGGATGAAACTTCGAAACACAGACTAATTGAACGTGCTTAGGTAGCTGTTTGCGAATATTTGTTATATTTTGAACAACCGACATGGTATTAAATTAACCCTCTACTGGAGTGGCGGGCATTGGTGGTTCGTACGGATAAACATCAAGTATATTGGTTTCTGTAATT
>JARKSE010000195.1 GCA_029974315.1 Paludibacteraceae bacterium
AGTACTCACGGTAGTTAGCCTAATTGCTGCCGGAGCGCTTGCCTCAATGTTTACGCTAACCGAAGAACCTATTCGTTTAGCCAAAAAACAAAAGCAAGAACAAGCACTCAAAGATGTGCTGCCAGAATACACACGTTTAGAAGAACCTGATACAATCAATGGACTTGCTATTGTACGTGCTTATAATGGTGATGTTTTTGTTGGAGCTGCAATAGAATCATCAGCTAATGGATTTAGCAATGCTATAAAAGTGATGGTTGGTTTTGATCAAAAGGGTAAAATCGTTAATTATTCGGTTTTGGAACAAGCAGAAACACCCGGTTTAGGAACTAAAGTTGTGGATTGGTTTAAAACTGATAAGGGTAAACAAGATATTCGTCAACTCAACCCTTCTGAAGTCAATTTTACAGTAAGCAAAGATGGTGGCGATATTGATGCAATAACCGCTGCAACTATCAGTTCAAGAGCGTTTTTAAAAGCGATAAGTGATGCTTATGCTGCCTATGCACAACAAGAAAACACCGATGGGCAAAGCGGTGCTTCACCACAAGCTACTGCAACTCCAGATTCTGTAATGACTGATTCCGTAACATTTTCATTACAACAAGATACTGCCATTGTAGCAAAAAACGAATAAAAAATTTAAATAAAAAAATAGAGATAAATTATGAATTATCTAAAAACATTTACCAACGGACTTCTTAAAGAGAATCCAACATTTGTACTGTTATTAGGTATGTGCCCTACTTTAGGTACAACCACTTCTGGTATGAACGGATTGGGTATGGGATTAGCAACTGCATTTGTACTTATCTGTTCAAATGTGGCTATATCTATGTTTAGAAATTTAATTCCCGACAAAGTACACATTCCTGCTTACATTGTGATTATCGCAACCTTTGTGACTATTTTACAAATGGTTATGGAAGCTTACATGCCAGATTTATACGCAAGTTTAGGTCTGTTTATTCCTCTGATTGTGGTTAACTGTATTGTACTTGGTCGTGCGGAATCATTTGCTGCTAAGAATAATCCTTTTGCCTCTTTTCTTGACGGAGCTGGCATCGGACTTGGATTTACTTTTGCGTTAACACTACTCGGTTCTGTACGTGAATTTTTAGGGACAGGCAGTCTGTTCAGTTTCAGATTATTCCCCGAAGATTACGGCATGTTGATTTTCGTTTTAGCTCCAGGCGCATTCATCGCTTTAGGTTATCTTATAGCCATTGTGAATAAATTAAAATCCAAACACGCATAACTAGCGCATAAGTTTACATCACACATTAAAAATATACATTATGACTTATATCTTAATTTTCATTTCGGCAGTATTTGTAAACAATATTGTATTGTCGCAGTTTTTGGGGATTTGTCCTTTTTTAGGTGTCTCAAAAAAGATTGATACGGCATTAGGTATGGGTGCTGCGGTAGCATTTGTAATGACAATTTCTACGCTCGTTACGTATCTGATTCAGAAAACTATTTTAGATCCATTTGGCTTAGGTTTCTTGCAAACTATCACTTTTATTTTGGTAATTGCATTTTTAGTGCAATTAGTAGAAATCATAGTGAAGAAAATTTCACCCGCTCTGTATCAAGCGTTAGGCGTATTTTTACCTTTAATTAGTACAAACTGTACCATTTTAGGGGTTGCCATTATGGTAATTCAAAAAGACATGACATTAGTTGAAAGTGTTATTTTTGCAATTTCTACTGCTGTTGGGTTTGGCTTGGCATTAGTGCTTTTTGCTGGTATTCGCGAACAATTAGCATTAGTTAAACTGCCCAAAGGAATGGAGGGAACGCCAACTGCATTAATTGTGGCTGGACTGCTAGCTATGGCATTTATGGGCTTCTCAGGAGTCGTGTAATAAATCACATATTTTCGATACTAAAAAAGGATAATCGTAGAATCGGTTATCCTTTTTTTGTAGAGCATATTAACTTAACTCACAACAATTTTGTATCTTTGTATTCTGATTCATTTGACGTATGATAATTATTTCTGAAAATATAGTTGCGGATATTGACTCATTTCTCCCTAAAAATGAACAAGAACCGATATTTATCCTCACCGATACCAATACCGCAATTTGCTGTCTGCCAGTGCTCCAAAAACATCCACGGTTACAAAATGCGCATGTGATAACCATACCAAGTGGTGACGAAAATAAAAATTTAAATTCACTCTCTGAAATTTGGCATTATCTATCAGATAATGGAGCTACTCGCCACTCATTACTCATCAATCTCGGTGGTGGTATGATTACTGACATGGGCGGATTTGCTGCTGCCACGTTTAAACGCGGGATGAATTTCATCAACATTCCTACCTCCTTACTTGGTGCTATTGATGCTGCAACAGGTGGAAAAACAGGCATCAATTATTTAGGTTTTAAAAATGAAATTGGATCTTTTGCATCTGCAAAAGCAGTAATTGTTAACAGCCAATTTTTGACAACTTTGGATACATCAAATCTTTTGTCGGGGTTTGCTGAAATGGTAAAACATGCACTCATTGCTGATACTGATTTGTTGTACAAAACACTAAATTTCGATTTGGATAACATCGACTACAAAACATTGGTTGAGCTCATAAAAGCTAATCTTGAAATAAAAGCAAAGATTGTAGCCGAAGATCCTCATGAGCTAGGGATGCGTAAGGCTCTGAATTTTGGACACACTTTTGGACACGCCTTTGAGACGTTGTCACATAAAACCAACGAACCTATGCTACACGGATATGCAGTTATGTGGGGCTTGGTTTGTGAACTTTATCTTTCACACATAGAGTTACAGCTACCACAAAAAATAGTAACCGATGTACTCTATTTTGCCAAAGAAAATTATGGGATATTTCCTTTTTCGTGCAAACAATATGACGATCTTTTTGAGTTGATGAAACACGATAAAAAGAATGAAGCACAAGAAATAAATTTCACTTTACTGTCGGATATTGGACAGGTCAAAATAAATAACAAAACAACCAAAAATGCGATATTTGAAACGCTCGATTGGTTGCAATCCATGTAATAACAAAATTATGAAAACAAAAACACTTATCATTGGCGCTTCTAAAAATCCAGAACGCTATGCTTATAAAGCTGCCGAAAAATTATTGGCGCATGGTCATGAAATTGAATTGTTAGGTTTACGTGCTGATACGGTTTTTAATAAAACCATAGATACTGAACCAAAAGCATATAATAACATCGATACTGTAACGTTATATATTGGTGCGCAGCGCCAACCAGACTATTATGAGTACATTATAAGCTTAAACCCACGCCGAGTTATTTTCAATCCGGGAACTGAAAACCCTGAATTTGAAGCCAAACTCTCCGCCAAAGGCATCGTAGCTGACAGAGCATGCACTTTGGTTATATTGAGTACAGGACACTATTAAACTAAATTGTACACCTATGAAAATAGCCTTAATAGGATATGGAAAAATGGGACAAACGATTGAGAAAGTAGCCAAAGCACGTGGACACGAAATCGTTTGTATTATCGATGTCAATAATCGCCCCGATTTTAAATCAGCGGCCTTTGCAAGTGCTGATGTTGCTATTGAATTTACCACACCCACATCGGCTATTGAAAATTACCGTCAAGCTTGGGCAGCAGGTGTACCCGTAGTTTCAGGTACCACGGGATGGAACGCACAACTTCCCGAAATTGAAACCGAAATCAAGAAAAACGGTTATACGCTGTTTTGGTCTTCAAATTTTAGTTTGGGCGTAAATATATTTATGGCTGTCAATAAATACTTGGCTAAACTGATGAACCAATTCCCCGACTACAACGTGGAAATGACCGAGGTACACCACACCCAAAAACTGGATGCACCTTCCGGTACGGCTATTACGCTGGCTGAGGGAATTATCGAGAATTTGGACAGAAAAACGGCTTGGGTAAAGAAAACCGAAACAGCCGAAAACGAAATTGCCATCAAATCTATCCGTGAAGGACAAGTGCCGGGCATCCACACCATTCGTTATGAAAACTCTGTGGATAGCATTGAGATAACGCACGATGCTAAAAGCCGTGAAGGTTTTGCACTTGGAGCCGTGATTGCCGCTGAATTTACAGCTGGCAAAAAAGGATTTCTCAACATGCACGATTTATTGAAATTTTAAACTCACACATAAGATGAAAAATCGTTTTAAAAAACCTGCAAAAAACTGGATTAAATGCGCTATTTGGAGCATTATTTATATACTGTTCATTGCGTGGATTGGAAACTATTGGTGGCTTTTCTTGCTACCTTTCATTGTAGATATATTTGTAACACGATTCATTCCTTGGGATTTTTGGAAAAAAACCAAGAACAAAATACTTTATACTATTTTTAGTTGGGTGGATGCCATTGTTTTTGCTTTAGTTGCCGTTTATTTCATCAATCTATATCTGTTTCAAAATTATCAAATCCCTACATCTTCGTTGGAAAAGAGCCTCTTAGTGGGCGATTTTTTATTTGTCAGTAAAGCCTCTTATGGCCCACGCATTCCTAATACGCCATTTTCATTTCCTTTGGTACAGCACACTTTTCCAGAGATTTTGGGCGGAGGGAAATCATATATCGAAAAGCCACAATGGGAATATCGTCGTCTTAAAGGTTGGGACACCGTAACTAAGGGCGATATTGTCGTATTCAATTTCCCAGCTGGCGATACAGTTGCCACGAAAATTCAAAACCCTGATTATTACACACTTTGCTACTATCTCGGTCGCGATTATGTACACCAACGTAATGATGTTTTTGGAGATGTGGTTTGGCGTCCAGTTGATCGCCGAGAAAATTATGTAAAACGCTGCGTGGCAACACCTGGTGACACGTTACATATACGCAATAATGTCATCTATATCAATGGCGAAAAAGAAGACGAACATGAAGGGCTTCAACTCAACTACTATGTGCAAACTAATGGTTCGATGATTACAGAAAGTATGTTTGAAAAACTCAATGTAAGTAAAGAAGATCGTCGCATAGTAGGTTCATCAAATCCAGACGAGATGACACTATTAATGAGATTGGGTTTTGATACCAACCTGCCAATCTATCGTTTTCCGATGACAGAAGAAGCCAAAAGTAAGCTTGAGACACAACATATAATTACTAAAATTGCCGTTGAACCAGATTTATTTGCAGGGCGCGTTTTTCCCATCAAAGCCAATTATGGCTGGTCGCGCGATAATTTTGGACCGCTTTACATCCCTAAAAAAGGTGCCACAGTCGAACTAACTCTGGAAAACCTACCCATTTACGAACAAATTATTCGTAATTATGAGCGTAACACGCTTGAGGTGAAAGATGATACAATTTACATTAACAGCAAATCCTCTGATAGTTATACCTTTAAAATGGATTATTACTGGATGGTTGGCGATAACCGTCACAACTCGGCTGACTCACGTTATTGGGGTTTTGTTCCCGAAGATCACATTGTTGGTCGCCCCGTATTGGTGTGGTTATCACTTGACAAAGACAAATCACTATTCCAAGGCAAAATTCGTTGGAAACGATTTTTTAAAGATGCCTCCAAGTAAACATTTAAATAAAAAAGCCTCTGCATACAGAGGCTTTTTTATGTGAATAGCTTTTATCTTAACTTAATAACCTAAAATTTTCAACATGGATTTATAACTTTGTTCCTTTGCAAACAACTTGGTTGTGTATTCACCATCTTCATCTCGGTCAATCACAACCATTTTTGGTGCAGGAATCAAACAGTGCTGAATACCGCCATATCCGCCAAGCGACTCTTGATAAGCTCCCATATGAAAAAAACCAACATATTGTTCTTCACCTGTTTGAATTTTAGGCATAAACACTGCGTTCGAGTGCGCTTCAGCATTATAAAAATCTTCACTATCGCAAGTTAAACCACCTAAATGCACACGTTGATATTCTTTGTCCCAATTATTTATAGCGAGCAATACATAGCGTTGATTTATAGCCCATGTGTCAGGAAGAGTTGTCATAAATGAACTATCAATCATATTCCACAACTCGCGGTCATTTTGTTGTTTCTGATTGACAATTGAGTACAACATGGCACCACTTTCACCAACTGTATAAGAACCAAATTCAGTAAAAACATCAGGTTCTGGAACACCGTGATTAGTACAAGTGTTTTTAATTTGAGCTATGATCTCTTCAGCCATATACTCATAGTCATACTCAAAGTCCAAATGCGCCTGAATTGGAAAGCCTCCACCAATATTTAAGGAGTCAAGTTCTGGACAAATTTTCTTTAACTCACAATATAAGTTAACTGCTTTAGTCAACTCATTCCAATAATATGCTGTGTCGCGAATACCTGTATTGATAAAAAAGTGAAGCATCTTCAGTCCCACATGTGGATTGTTCTGAATCTTTTCTTGATAGTATGGAATAATATCGTTGTAACGAATACCTAAACGAGATGTATAGAAATCAAATTTAGGTTCCTCTTCGGATGCAATACGAATACCTACATTAAATTTAAAATCTTCACTTGGCTCAAACAGATCCAATTCAAACTTGTTATCTAAGATAGGAATCACATTTGTAAACCCTAAACGCATTAAATTTTGGATATTTTCAACATATTGAGGCCGTTTAAATCCATTACACACTATAAAAGTATCGGGTTTTAACTGACCCGCTTCATACAATGATTCTAAAATGTTGATATCAAAAGCCGACGACGTTTCGATATTTACACCATTCTTAAGCACCTCTTCCATAATAAAGGAAAAATGCGAACTTTTTGTGCAGTAACAATATTGATACTCACCATTATAATCCACTTTTGCCATTGCCACATTAAACATGCGTCGAGCCCGCTGAATATTCTGTCCAATTTTAGGTAAATAACTCAATCTCAACGGTGTACCATATTGTTTAATGATATCCATTAAAGGAATGCCAAACCAATTCAAATCACCATCATTTATTGTAAATTCCTCACTAGAAAGGTCGAACGCCTGTTCAATAAGATCAATATATTTATTTTTCATAATAAAAAGAATTTAAAAATCCAACTCAATTAGATTACACAAATTAAACCAATCCAACTTAATTAGATTTGCAATAAAAAACAGATTCAACTCAAATTATGCCACAAAAGTACATAAAAATATTTGGATTGAACAAGATAAATGTATTAAACTATTGTTTAGTTAATATTTTTAAGAAAAACATCTGGTTTTATGTAAAATTATTTTGAAAACAGAAAATAATTACAGAAATATTAAATATTTATTGCTTTTTCTTGTTTTTTTTAAAAATAATTGTGACTTTTGCTGTAATTATTTCTTAAACAATGAATTACAGCTCGGTTAACAACTAAAACCCTTAACCATGAAGGATTTACTAACATTCCTTTTACTATGGATAGGGATTAGTGGGTTTTGCAATCCAAACCCGCACATTGCTCCTGCGCCAAAAATTAGGTACATTGTTTTAGAATTACCCCCACTTGAGCACGCAGAGCAGAACTTTATGTTTGCAGATGATTATTATAAAGCAAATCATACGCCCATAAAATCTCAATCACGTATTAGCACTCCTACAGCAAACGCTTTACCTTCGTTCAAAACGATAGAATATCCACAAAGTCATGTTCCGAATTTATATGTTCCCTTTTCGACAGAAGTGAACGATTTTTCTCCTCCATCAAACTTTTCAACTAAAGGAGTAAATTTCGGAGGTGGCGATATGGAGTTTGGATCAACAGGTTGGGGTGATGGCGAAGAAGAAGAACCTGGTTTTGACCCCTATCCCATAAACGGAGATATTCAAGTATTAAGTGTTTTTGCAATTTTGTACACTTTAGTACTTTTCAGAAAAAAGAATAAAAACTTATACCTCAATAACAATGAAAACTCAGTTTAGACGTATCGCAATTTGCCTGCTTTTAATCATAGCTGGCACATGGATCAATGCTGTAAAAGCTTGGGATTTTACGAATGGGAAAATTATCTATTTCGATAATACTGTTACCAATTGGTCTCAAGCATACCTTCGGGTTGGACATACAACTTGGAATAGTGCCTACCTCATGTCAAAGGTAACAGGAACACAAAATTTATATTCATATACCATACCATCATGGGGTGGTTATGAAGCATTTGCTATTGCAAATAATGCAGCTTGGACTAACGGGAATAGTATATACAACGTCTGTACGGGAGATTCTTACCAGGTAACAGGATCTACGGTATATCAAAACTACAGTGTTTCAACAGACTATACACTAATTCCAACAGGCGTAAATAATACTGATGGATGTTGTACTTACTATGCAACTAGTGCAACTTCTGGTCTGAAAACCTACTCCGTTACT
>JARKSE010000196.1 GCA_029974315.1 Paludibacteraceae bacterium
TATGTCGTAACCGGCGCACATTGGGAAAATACCGACATCAAAGCCGGCAAATATCCCGTTCCTACACACTACTATAAAGTTGTGTTGAAATCTCATTCTGGCACTTCGGTTTACTCCGCTCCAAAAAGCGACCTCCGTTGCATCGGTTTTTGGATGTCGCACCGCGCCACAGGCACGCTTAACTCTTCGTACTGCAAATCGGTAAAAGAAATAGAACAATTGACCGGATTTACATTCTTCCCAAAAGTAGATGTGGATAAAACGCAATGTGTTCCGTCTCAATGGGGTTTTTGATTAACAATTTAGATTTTATACTTCTAAACCACAAATACGGGGATAAAAGTGTAAAAGTGTGAAGGTGAGAAAGTGAAAAAGTGAGAAAGTTTGAAAGTGTAAAGGTGTTAAAAACTCTTTAAGTTCCCTGAAGGAGATTTAGGGGTAAAACAAAAAATCCCGCACCAATGTGCGGGATTTTTGTACACACAATATACGAAACAATTTATTGCATATCGTATTTTGAAATTTCTTTTACACCCGGCATGTTATTATAAAGAATAATATCTCCTCGTACCGTCAAAGTCTTTCCTAAGTTGCCGGGATTGTCTTTCAAGTTAACAGCTGCACGCGGTTGGTTTTTTGAAAGCTGAACGCAAATATAAGCACTCTGTGTACCAAGCAAGCAATTAAGATCTGTACTAAATGGTGCAGTAAATTCAGGAACACTTGGATTTGGAGTGGTGTTCCAAGCTCCGACAATAGTTCCGGTTACATAAACGCCTTCTTTAAGCGCATTGTTTTTATCAGTAGGAGCTAAAGCAATAACTTCTTCAACTGTATAAGGATTATTTATACCGCCTTTGTCGTTGTCGCCAATAACTTCAATTGCTTGAGTATCCACTTTGAAGTTTTTAACTTCCCATGTTCCTGCCTTTTCTGTTGTTGATACATATTTAAAAGCAACATAAATAGATTTTCCTGCAAAAGCGGTCAAATCGTATTGTTGGGTAATAAATGCCCAATTTAATTTATTGGCAGTCAAATTTGGTTCCAGACGAGTCCATGTGCCTGTTTTCAAATTGGCTTCTTTTCCATCATAATCGGTAGATACAAAAACTGCTGCTTCCGTTTCAGGAACAGGGTCTGCAGACATATACGCAGCACACGAACGGAAATATAATCTGGCTTTTGTTTG
>JARKSE010000114.1 GCA_029974315.1 Paludibacteraceae bacterium
AAATTTGTCTGAAAAACAGGCAAAAATAAAAGCGTTTGCAGAGGAAAAGAAAAAAGAAATTGAAACAGTAACAATTGACATGAATACGGGATTATAATGGCTCAGATTACCGACATAGTTAACCAGCTGGATGATGTAACCGCATCATTCAACGATGTTGTTGATTCGGCACAAAAACGGATGCTTAATCAGGTTATAACTCTGATGAAGGACTTGAGTATTAAAGATGGTCGCATCAGCCCAACGGTTGAAAATCTGAAAATAGTAAATGCAATCCGTGGCAAGTTGTCTAAACTTGTGCTGGATAAAAAATATATGTCTGGGTTAAACAAGCTGTTAAAATCCTTTTCGGATGTTCAGAGCGAGCAAATAGATTATTTTAAAGCTCAATTTGGGAGTAAAAACCTATCTGGTAAATATGGGTTAACCCTGCAAATGTCAATTGATAATACCGCTCAGGCTTTGTCTGAAAGCGGTATTAATGCAAATGTTGTTGACAGGCTAAAATCTATGCTCGTTCGCTCTGTCGTTTCTGGTGGTCAATTTTCTGATTTGGTTGGGCAGGTGCGGGAATACCTCACGGATACACCTACATCGGCTGGCGCACTTTCCCGCTACGCTAAAACGTACGCTACAACAGCACTCAGCCAATTCACTGGCGAAACAAACAAACTACTGACGGATGATTACAAGCCTGAATGGTACAGGTATGTCGGGAGCAACAAAGAAACAACACGGGAATGGTGCGAACACATGACAGAAAAAGAATGGGTGCATATTTCAGAATTCGAGCAAATCATTGATGGAAAAATTGATGGGAAAGAGGTCGAAATATACAAGAAAACAGGATTACCCCGTGGAATGATTGAAGGTACAAACACGGAAAATTTACTCGTTAACCGTGGCGGGTGGGGCTGTCAACATCAATTTTACGCCGTTGATGAACGGATAGTACCTGATTCGGTGAAGAGAAAATTAAAATAAAAATTGTTAAATATGTTGTATAACATAAAAATGCACTATATTTGTAAATAAAAAATGTTATGAAAACGCATGAATTAAAATTAAAATCGTGTGTAACGTTCTTAACTGATGCCGTTACAGCTCAGTTTCACGCTAAAATGGGCGCAAAGGTTACACAGTTAGCCGAAGAAAAGAAAAGCGAACCATCAAAAAACAAACAACCAAAAACTACTAATAAAAAAACAACTAACAATAATTAGAACAAAAAAAAAAAAACAAAAAGAAATTAGGATAATTTCTAAACACAAAGGCTCGCAAGAGCAACAAGGAAGGTAACGAAGAACTTTTATCTTTTTTCTCAAATTC
>JARKSE010000126.1 GCA_029974315.1 Paludibacteraceae bacterium
ACCTATAAGCAATCCTAACACACCTGCAACACCAAACAGAACGCCCACTACAACTGGAGTAATAATAGCCAACAGCGATGGAAACAACATTTCACGTTGTGCGCCTATTGTTGAAATTTCAACACAGCGTGCATAATCTGGTTCTGCTTTACCTTCCATAATACCTACAATTTCACGGAATTGACGACGAACCTCTTCAACCATTTTTTGAGCTGCACGTCCAACGGCATTCATGGTTAAACCACAGAATAAAAAAGCCATCATAGCACCAATAAATACACCAACTAACACAAGTGGATTCATAAGAGTCACATTGTAGTATTCCATAAAATCAATCAACGAAGCTGTGCTTGTATTTACAACTCGTTCACCAATAGTCAGCGTGGCTTCACCCATACGCACCAAGGCAATTTTAATCTCTTCAACATACGACGCCAAAAGCGCTAAGGCTGTTAAAGCTGCCGAACCAATAGCAAAACCTTTACCTGTAGCTGCAGTTGTGTTTCCCAAAGCATCTAAAGCATCGGTACGTTCACGCACTTGATGTTCCAAGCCACTCATCTCAGCATTTCCACCTGCATTATCAGCAATCGGTCCATAAGCATCGGTTGCCAAGGTAATACCCAATGTGGACAGCATACCCACTGCCGCAATACCAATTCCGTATAAACCAACACTTAAATTTTGTGCTGTAAGGAAATTTTGAACATCAAAATTGATAGCGCATAAATACGCCATTACGATAGCAACAACAATAGTCAACACAGGAATTGCGGTTGAAATCATACCTACTCCAAGACCGGAAATAATAACTGTTGCAGGACCGGTTTGAGAACTTTCAGCTATTTTTTGAGTTGGTTTATAACCTTGTGATGTATAATATTCGGTTGATTGACCAATAACAATACCAGCCAACAAACCTGTTACCACTGAAAAGGATAATCCTAACCAATTCTCCATACCCAATAGGTACATAATGGCAAACGTAGCAACTGCAATCAGAATAGCACTCACATTTACACCAAAACCTAAAGAGCGAAGGAGGTCTTTGATTGAAGCGCCTTCTTTGGTGCGTACCAAGAAAATACCCAGAATAGACAATACAACACCTACTGCAGCAATCAACATCGGTGCAAAAACAGCTTTTTCTTGCATTCCTTCTACTGCAGAAGTTCCAAATGCAGAAGCTCCTAATGCCATTGTTGCTAAAATAGAACCTGCATACGATTCGTAAAGGTCAGCACCCATACCTGCTACGTCACCTACGTTATCGCCTACATTATCAGCAATAGTTGCCGGGTTACGTGGATCATCTTCAGGAATTCCAGCTTCCACTTTACCAACTAAGTCTGCGCCAACGTCAGCAGCCTTAGTATAAATACCACCACCAACACGAGCAAATAACGCTTGCGTAGAAGCCCCCATACCGAAGGTTAACATAGTTGTAGTGATATAAATTAATTTATTATCAGCCACAACAAAATAGTCAAGAATCAAATACCACACAGCGATATCAAGCAGAGCTAAGCCTACAACTACCAATCCCATTACAGCACCTGAACGGAAAGCCACTTGCAAACCGCTATTCAACGATTGACGAGCTGCGTTAGCCGTACGTGCAGAAGCATACGTTGCTGTTTTCATTCCAAAGAAACCTGCCAAACCAGAGAAAAATCCGCCAGTTAAGAATGCAAATGGCACCCAATCGTTTTGGAGATTAAAATATGCCATCACGGCAAAAATAAGTGCTAATACTATAAAAACCATAGCCACCACTTTGTATTGTTGCTTCAAGTAAGCCATAGCACCACGTCGAACGTGTAAAGCAATTTTTTTCATCACATCAGTACCTTCATCTTTTTTCATCATTTGCTTAAAGAACACAAAGGCAAAGGTCAAAGCCAAAATTGACGCTGCGAGCACCGCATAAATCACGTAATTCATAGTAAATAATTTTTTAATTAATAATTAAGGTTAAATATATTTTTTTCAATTTTCAAACTAATATTTGTAATAGTGACCGTATAATAAAAAAGTT
>JARKSE010000141.1 GCA_029974315.1 Paludibacteraceae bacterium
TCTTTATCAATATTATTATTTTTGGGACGAACTTCGTAATAAAGGTTAGGGCGGTTAAATGATGATTTAAACACAGTTGCTTCGCTCATGCCAAGTGTTTTTTGAATATCATGTTGTACTTTTGGCGTAGCTGTAGCCGTAAGCGCTATCACAGGAGCGTTTCCTATCTCGTTGATAATTGGGCGTATACGTCTGTATTCTGGGCGGAAATCATGTCCCCATTCTGAAATACAATGTGCTTCGTCAACAGCGTAGAATGAAATTTTGATAGTACGTAGAAACTCAACATTGTCCTCTTTGTTGAGCGATTCAGGAGCAACATACAAGAGTTTGGTTTTTTTACTGCGTAAATCAGCTTTTACTTCTTCAATAGCAGCTTTGTTGAGCGACGAATTTAAAAAGTGAGCTACGCCATCTTCTTCGCTGAAGTTGCGCATAGCATCTACTTGGTTTTTCATTAACGCAATAAGTGGCGAAATAACAATAGCCGTTCCCTCCATCAATAGTGATGGAAGTTGGTAGCACAACGATTTACCACCGCCTGTGGGCATCAGTACAAACGTATCCTTACCGTTTAAAACGTTCTGAATAATGGCTTCTTGATTTCCTTTGAAGGTATCAAAGCCAAAATGATTCTTTAATTCTTCGGTTAATGCCGATTGTTTTGCCATTAAAATTCCTCTTGATTAATGAAAAAAAAGTCACAAAAAATAATCTGCTTTACTACAGATTTTGGTTTTATGTTTAGTTTATAATGTTGATTATGAATAATTTATCTGATAGAATAGGTAATTATACAGACATGTTATCTAATCGCTTCAAATAATAAAACAAATTTAAAGACAATTTTTTGATATATCCAAATGTTTTTTTACAAAACTTACTCTTTCCAGTTTTTTAGTAACGTGTATAGACGTTGTACAGGTAGTCCCATAACATTGTAAAATGAACCATCAATACGTTCTACGCCAATATAACCAATCCATTCTTGTACACCATAACTGCCTGCTTTGTCCATTGGTCTATATGTTTCGATGTAGTAATTTATTTCATCGTCGGAAAAGGTGGCGAATGTTACTTTTGAAACGGCAGTAAATGTTTCTTGGCGTTTAGTGGTGGTAACGCACACACCTGTGATGACGTCATGCGTTTTTCCCGAAAGTGCTCGCAACATTGTTTTTGCTTCTGTTTCGTTGCTCGGTTTGCCATAAACTATGCCATCGAGCCATACAATAGTATCGGCGGTAATAAGCATGTCTTGTGGTGCGAGTTGGTTCAGATAGGCATCTGCTTTTTGCTGCGCTAAAAATTGTGGAATCGCTTCACCTTGCAGTGTAGCAGGATAATTTTCAGTTAATCCATCAATTACTTTTACGGTAAAGTTCACATCTAATCCACGTAATAGCTCCTGCCGACGTGGCGATTGTGAACCTAAAATGATATTGTATGGCACTTGTAGCATAATTAAATCACTTGAAACAATCCAAGAAATACTAAACCATATGCTTTAGCCAACAGATAGTAATAGACTAAACTGTATAACACACCAATGACCATAATAAATTTAGTCAATTTTGCAGCGTGTTGTAATGCTTGACAATTTTTACTCCACAACAGGGCTATCAAACAGATACTTGGTGCTACAATACCAAACAGAAAATAGCGTAGTGTTATAGAACCGTCGTTGGGCAAGTGCATGTAACTCACAATTAACCATCCTAAAACAGCAACAGATACTACAATAAGTGCTGTTACAATCCATTTTGTGGCGGTGATGCCCCATACAATAGGAATTGTGCGACATTCCATTTCACGATCGCCATATTCATCTTGTATATCTTTGATGATTTCACGAATTAACGTCCAGACAAATGCAAACGCTGAAAATCCTGCAATCCAGGCGTAAAGTGTGCGTATCACGGGCGTTTCTTGAATCAAATCACCATAATGGAGAGAGAGCAAAGCGCTTTCTGCAATTACCGGTAGGAGCGGAACCAAAGCAGCTGAAAGCGCCACAATGAGGTTGCCAATGAGAAATTGGCGCTTGTAAGAAGCTGAATAAAACCACAACATACCTGGAACAACTATAAAAATAAGTCCCAAGGTCATGTTCCGTAGAACTATTGCTACCGCTAAGCCGATAACAACGCCCAAAGCTGTCAATACTTGATATAAGCGCATAGCGGTTGATTTTTCTATAATGGTGCCAATCAATACACGGTCTGGACGATTGATGCGATCTATTTTTAAATCAAAATAGTCGTTGACTACATAACCGCCAGCAGCAATGAGTACAGTAGCTAAAATCAGGCATAAAAGCATCCATGATGGTGTGCGTGTTTCGAGATGAAACATAGTTAATGTAGGCATTATAATTGCTTTTGCCATTAAAAGCTGTATAGCAATGATAAACAGTAAGTTTTTGTAACGAATGAGCTTGAGCATAAGGTTTTATTTAATAATTTAATTCTGTTTTAGTTTAAAATTTACCAGCCAAACGCTTCTTGACCGTTCATCCAGTGGTCTTGAGCTTTCAGAACTTGTTCTATTACATCGCGACCGCAGCCTTGTCCGCCGTTTTTATCACTCACGTAGCACGAAATGGCTTTAATTTCTGGCGCAGCGTCAGCAGGACAAACGGGTATGCCAGATAGTTTCATTACTTCGTAATCTGGAATATCATCGCCCATATACATGACTTCTTCAGCTTTCAAATTGTGTTTGGCGAGGAAATCGTTAAAATCGGTTACTTTATAATGTGAAGCCAAATAAATGTCTTGAACGCCCAAATCGGTGAAGCGTATGCGTATTGCTTCTGTTTTTCCGCCTGTGATGATAGCAATAGGATAACCTTTTTTTACGGCTAAATGTAGCGCGTAACCATCTTTTATATTAATCATGCGCATCGGTTCGCCATTGGTGGCTAAAGGAATGCAGGTGGCAGACAAAACGCCATCTACATCGAAAGCAAAGGCTTTGACTTGGGTTAAAGCTTGTTTAAAGTTCATAGGTGCTATTTAATGGTTTTAGTTTGTTCAATCGATTGAGTGAGTTGTTTATAAATGGCTTGCCATTCGGGATGTTGCTGGAGCAACTGCATGTGCTTGTTAATCACCACTTGGTCGCCGCGTTGTGCAGGACCTGTTTGCGATTTACTTGGCGACAACTCGTTTGCCTTCTCCAATGTTTCAGTAATGAGCGGCGTTAGTAGGTCGAACGGCAAGTGTTGTTCTGCCAAAAGTTTTTCGGCAATAGCGTATAAATAATTAGTAAAATTACATGCGAATACACCTGATAAATGTATGTATTCTCTATGTTCGTCTGTTGTTGTAAATACGTTGTTTGTTATTTTTTGTGATATAACAGTCAGTTTATCAATGCTTTCTATTGAATTCGCCGAAATAAAAATTGGTATTTCGGTGAAATCGACCAACTTCTGTTTCGAGAATGTTTGCAACGGATATAAAACGCCGTAATTTCGCTGTTTTTCGGTAAAAATAGTCATTGGCATGCTGCCTGCGGTGTGTACGTGTAGTCCTTGTGTTACCGAAACGGTGTTGATAACTTCTGCTAGCACATCGTCTTTCAACGCATAAATATAGAGATCGGCTGTGGGCACGAGTTCTGCTAAATTGGTGGTAAATTCCGCATTCAGTTGTTCTGCAAGAGTTTTGGCGGATTGCTCTGTGCGGCTGTAAACTTGCACAATGTGCAAACCACGGCGGTGTAGCGCCAATCCTAATTGTGTGGCTAAATTACCAGCGCCAATTAATACAATATGTTGCAGAGGTTGATTCATCAATACTGAT
>JARKSE010000164.1 GCA_029974315.1 Paludibacteraceae bacterium
TCGATTGGATTACTGAAAAATATGAAACTATACCGTCTACACTCCAAGTAGAGCCTATCATCCAAATCTCATTTTACAAACATCAAGGCTCTATCGGTAAAGTGGAATGGGTTTGGAAAAACATCCTAAGTCTCCTGTTTGATTATAAAAACAGATACTTTACACTCAAAATAAAACGCTATGTTGCTAACAAAAAATATGACATGGTGTTTTGTAGCACCTTTCACACATTTGGATTGAGAGCAGCACTTAAAGTTGCTCAAGAAAAACAAATTCCACTGCATATAGACCTACGTGATATAGCTGAACAATGTGTCAACAACGTATATAGTAAAACATTAGATAGCAATTCGTTTAATTTAATCAATAAACTTTACCGCTACATCAATATCCGACGAAGGAACAACATATTACGACAGGCAGATAGTGTAAGTAGTGTATCTCCATGGCATGTCAATTTTTTACGCCAATTCCATCCCAACACACATCTCATTTACAATGGATATGATGAAAAAGACTTCTATCCTACAACAATAAAAACAGAACGATTTAAAATTGTTTATACTGGAAAATTTTACGGGGAACCGCTACAAGATCCAACGCTATTATTTAAAGCTTTGGCAGAAATAGATAAACCTTTTATAGATATAGTGTGGTACACAAACAGCGAGAAGCATGAATTACTCAAACAGCTAGCTTCGCTATATCTTTCAAACACAAAGCATTACATATCAATAAATAATTATGTCCCTAACTCTGAAATACCTTCTATTTTGGCTCATAGCGCCATCGTATTAGTACTTACAAACACTGGAACAAAAGGAGTTATGACCACCAAATTTTTTGAAGCTTTAGGTGTAGAAAAACCTATTCTCTGCACTAAAAGCGATGGAGGCAACTTGGCAAAAACCATACAAGAAACAAATGCTGGCATTGCTGCAAAAACTGTAGACGAAGTCAAACAATTTATTCTGGAAAAATATAGTGAATGGGAACAGAAAGGATACACACATCAACAAGTGGTAAGGGAGAAAAAAAACTCTTTTTCGCGCCAGACCCAAGCGATACAATTTGAAAAACTATTCAATAGCATAATTAAATAGATGGTTAAAAATGCAGTTTTAATAGACATTTGTGGTACGTTGTTCTATTCAAATACCACCTTTGATTTTTTGGATTTCTACATCAACCAGAAATCCTACAGACGATTTCGTAAACTGATGCAAACGTCAATATGGCGATACAGCAACAGTCTAATATATCGTCTATTTAATCTTGATTTATCACGCACAATTGCACTCAGCTATTTAAAAGGCTTTTCGCATACAGAATTGGTTAACATGGCAAACTCATTCTACGAGAATTATTTGTCATCACGGCGCATATGTGAAACATGGGAATTGTTAGAACAAAAACGCCCTACAAACGAATTAATATTAGTGTCAGGCACAATAGATCCTATTGCTGAAACCGTGGCAAAAAAAATAGGTGTACAACAATACATTTCATCAACATTGAACTATAATAACGATATTTGCCAAGGCAAATTAAAATACGACGCACTTCGTAATAAAGCGAAATGCTTAGCTAACCTCAATATCCAGAAACCATACACACTTGTGATTACTGATAATCCTGGAGATGTATCACTTATTGAGCATTCACAAGAAGCTGTCATTATTCTATACAACAACCAACAAAGATGGCAAAGACTAATAAAAAAACAACGCAATATTCATTACATAACACCATCTCATGACTACAAATTCCACAGATAGAAAAATGATGTCGCTCTTCGAAATCCCCTTGAACTACACGTTTACGATTCGATTAGAGAATAATCGTTATAAAATCACGTCATGGCTTTTTCTTAATTTTTTTACAACTATCTATTATGCGTTAATTTGTGCAAACAGCATAAATTTAACGACAATTATAGCATTAGGCGTCTTTACTTTTTCCATCTTTTATCTCTACGAATGGGGCTACATATATAATGACATCAAAGCAATACGCCACGAAATAGCACCAACTTTACGAGTCAATAATCTAGCACTGGAGTATGGAAACCGTCACTTTGCGCACATAACCATTATTCGATTTTCTGTTTTTACCATAGGCTTATTGCTTACTTATCTCCTAATACCAACCACTAACACATTAATAGCGACCGGGTTAGCCACTATTTGCCCCCTCCTATTTTTCTGTTACAATCAGTGGCGATCAAAATACAATGTCTTTTTATATTTTTGGCTAGTAGCATCCCGATTTTTACCTTTTGCTTGGCTTATTGAATCAGATCAAACCATGGTAAAATCATTATTAATACTACTAATTTATCCACTAGAAATAGGCATTGAACGATTTTCTATGCCTCATTACCGCTACCCTATCATCAGCAAAATAATTCCTGAGGAACAGAGTAAACATCTCTTTCGAGTATTTTATTATTCCATGATGCTGATAGTTATCGGGTGGTTACTTAGCAAGTCGGTCATTAACCTCGAACTAGCATTCCCATTTTTCTTATTCTGGATTTACCGTTGTGTCATATATCTAAAACAACGGCAACACGCTGACAGCTTGTCATAACACACCTGACAAGTCTGGCAGTTTTCGGCATTGGCATACAATGTGATTAAGTTCTTAACGCTGAGGTATAACTTCGGCTGTTTGACCATTATTTTATATATAACATCAATAAATAAACTTTTAAACTATGAACATTAAACCATTAGCAGACCGCGTACTGATTAAACCAGTAGCGGCAGAAGAAAAAACCGTGGGTGGTATTATTATTCCCGATTCAGCTAAAGAAAAACCTTTGAAAGGACATGTTGTTGCAGTAGGCAAAGGCACTAAAGACGAAGAGATGGTACTTAAAGCTGGTGACAATGTGCTGTATGGTAAATATGCAGGCACTGAATTAGAATTAGAAGGTGAAACATACCTTATCATGCGTCAAAGTGATGTTTTAGCAATTCTTTAAAATCAACAAATCGTTTAACATTAAACATTTTAGTATTATGGCAAAAGAAATTTCATTCAATATTGATGCCCGCGACGAATTAAAAAAAGGGGTTGACGAGTTGGCCAATGCGGTAAAAGTAACACTCGGACCTAAAGGTCGCAACGTAATTATTGAGAAAAAATATGGTGCTCCTCATATCACCAAAGATGGTGTAACTGTAGCTAAGGAAATAGAATTGGACAATGCGGTTCAGAATCTTGGTGCACAATTAGTAAAAGAAGTAGCTAGCAAAACGGGCGAACAAGCTGGTGATGGAACAACTACGGCTACCGTGTTGGCACAATCGATTGTGGGTGTTGGTTTAAAAAACGTAACTGCGGGAGCTAATCCTATGGATTTGAAACGCGGTATCGACAAAGCAGTTGTAAAAGTAGTAGAAAGTATCAAAGCACAAGCGCAAACAGTCGGCAACGATTTCGATAAAATTGAACAAGTTGCCACTATTTCAGCGAACAATGATGCCGTTATCGGTAAACTCATTGCCGATGCCATGCGCAAAGTATCAAAAGATGGCGTTATTACCATCGAAGAAGCAAAAGGCACAGACACCACCATCGAGGTTGTAGAAGGTATGCAGTTCGATCGTGGTTACATTTCTCCTTATTTTGTTACCAATACGGAAACAATGGAAGTAGAAATGGAAAAACCATACATCCTGATTTACGACAAAAAAATATCGAACCTCAAAGAGTTATTACCTGTATTGGAACCTGCCGTACAATCAGGCCGTCCTTTATTAATTATCGCAGAAGATGTTGATAGCGAAGCATTAACAACCTTGGTAGTAAACCGCTTACGTGCACAACTCAAAATTTGTGCTGTGAAAGCTCCAGGATTTGGTGATCGTCGTAAAGAAATGTTAGAAGATATCGCTATCTTAACTGGCGGGGTCGTTATTTCAGAAGAAAAAGGCGTTAAATTGGAAACTGCCACGTTAGAAATGCTTGGTTCTGCAGAAAAAATAACCGTTAACAAAGACAATACAGTTATTGTAAATGGTGCTGGCTCAAAAGAAGCTATTGCTACACGTGTCAATCAAATCAAAGCACAGATCGCAGCTACCACATCAGATTACGATCGTGAAAAATTACAAGAACGTTTGGCTAAATTAGCAGGTGGCGTAGCTGTACTGTATGTTGGGGCTGCATCGGAAGTAGAAATGAAAGAGAAAAAAGACCGCGTAGACGACGCTCTAAGTGCTACACGCGCTGCCATAGAAGAAGGGATTGTTCCTGGCGGTGGCGTAGCATATATTCGTGCCATCGATGCTTTAGAAGGTCTTAAAGGCGATGGCGACGACGAACAAACTGGTATCGATATCGTAAAACGAGCAATCGAAGAGCCACTTCGTCAAATTGTAGCAAATGCTGGTAAAGAAGGCGCTGTGGTAGTGCAAAAAGTGCGCGAAGGACAAAAAGATTTCGGTTATAACGCACGCACCGACAAATACGAAAATATGTTGGCAGCTGGTGTGGTTGACCCTGCAAAAGTAACGCGTGTTGCTTTAGAAAATGCCGCATCCATTGCTGGTATGTTCCTAACTACCGAATGTGTAATTGTAGACAAAAAAGAAGAAAATCCAGCTCCTGCGATGCCTCCTATGGGTGGTGGTATGGGCGGCATGATGTAATAAATTTCATCCTATATGTAAAAAAGCACTTGTGTATAACAAGTGCTTTTTTGTTGTATCAAAGTTAAAGCTCGTCGGCCTAAATCAACATTTTGGATATCTTAAAAAGATTTGTACATTTGTCAATCCAAATGTTAAACCCTAACTACCAAATCGTATGAAAAACATCTCCTCTGTTGCGCTGGTACTATTTTTCACCTTATTAGTAGTGCCTTTTGTCTCTTATTTTTTTGGAACTGCCTTGGGCAATCTTGAATGGGAAACGCTGAAAACATTAATCATCATTACTTCCATTGCTATCGCCTATTCTTTTATTGTGGGTGAACTCACCAATAATAATAGCCAAGTAGATAAGCTGTGGAGTATATTACCCATCGCATATGTGTGGGTCGTTGCCTATTATGGCGATTTCACACCTCGGTTAGTGCTTATGGCGGTTTTAGCAAGTATCTGGGGAATTCGTTTAACCACCAATTTTGCGTTAAAAGGAGCCTATCAATGGCGATTTTGGGAAGGCGAAGAAGATTATCGTTGGAAAGTATTACGCGAAAAGCCAGAGTTTAAACCGCGTTGGAAATGGACTCTTTTTAATCTTCTATTCATCTGTTTCTATCAGCAAACTTTAATCTTACTGTTCACGCTTCCATCGGTGGTAGCATTACAACACAAAGATACGGAATTAACGGTTTTCGATTACGCTGTAGCCGCATTGATGTTATTCTTCATTATGTATGAAACCTTAGCTGATATTCAACATTGGAATTTTCAAAGCCAAAAATGGAAAAAGATTCACGCAGGCGAATCGTTAAGCGGAGATTATAAAAAAGGTTTCCTCGATAAAGGATTATGGGCATATAGCCGCCACCCTAATTATTTTGCAGAACAATCCATTTGGATTTGTTTTTACTTATTCAGCGTAGTAGCAAGTGGTGAATGGATTAACTGGTCAATTGCTGGCTGCCTCTTATTATTGGTACTCTTCCGTGGCAGCTCCGATTTTGGTGAAATGTTGAGCGCAAGCAAGTATCCCGAATACAAGACTTACCAACAAAAAGTACCTCGTTTTATTCCTTTTGTGAAGCTTTAAACACGACTAAAGGTCTTCCTTAAATAGTATTTCAGATATGAATATGACACTTTAATTTTATGGAATCAGGGTATTCTTGTAATACCAAAGACAACTGTCTTTTTAGTTGCAAAGACTCTCAAAAAAATGTACCTTTGAGTCCTCTTTTAAATAAGGAAATCTATGTTTCGTATATTTACAATATTAACAAATCTCATTGCTCACTTACCTCTTAAGGTATTATATCTATTTTCGGATATAGTTGCTCCTTTTATTTACCATATTGTAAGATATCGGCGGAAAGTCGTAAGAAAAAACTTAATAAATTCATTCCCGGAAAAAACTGAACGTGAAATAAAAAAAATTGAGAGAAATTTTTATCGCTATTTTTGCGACTTATTTTTCGAAACACTGTATCAGCTCGACATGTCGGAAGAGGAAATGCGTCGAAGAGTTCAATTTGTCAATAAAGAGTTGATTACTGAGCAATATGACAAAGGCAAATCTGTAATAATGCTTACGGCACACTATGGTAATTGGGAATGGATGGCTTCATTGTCGTTATGGTTACCAAAAGATAAACCAGCTTGCAATGTGTACAAAAAGTTAACAGATAAAAATTTCGATGCATTCATGTACAACCTTCGAATGCGTTTTGGTAGTCAGAATATTGAATCTCAAAAGACTTTCCACACGTTATTAGGGATGAGAAACAATCAGAAGCTAGGCGCTTTAGGTATGATTTCAGATCAAACACCAACTGCTGCAAGTACGCGACACTGGATGACTTTTCTAAACCAGGACACTCCGGTTCTAGTAGGCGCAGAACAACTCGCACGTAAATTTGATTACCCCGTCATATTTGGCGATGTAAATCGCGTGAAACGTGGTTATTACCGCTGTGAATTTATTATGCTCGCCAAAAATGCAAAAACTGCTTCTGAGTTTGAGATCACTGAAAAATATATGCAACTACTCGAAGCTAAAATCAACAAAGCACCCGAATATTGGCTTTGGTCGCATAAACGCTGGAAACACAAAAAACCAGAAAATCTATAACCGCTCTAACAACTCCTTACTCTCTTTCTGTTCTTTTTCCATCCAAATACACATAAGCAAAAAGAATGAAAGAGTAAGCACTCCGTCACCTCTTCCCAGCATGGCTTCAGTCAGGAAATTAAAAGCCATAAGTAGAGCAAAATAAAATGCGAAACGTCGCGCATTTCCGGTACAAAATCCATAAATCACAACGAAAAATACAATCAGATACAACGCACCGAATATACCAAGTTCTATCATTTCTGCAAAATACTGGTTGTGTGGCCCAAATCTACGAATGACAAATCTGTCTGGAAAATTATTTGATTTATATTTTTCTACCAAATAATTAGTACTATTACCTGCTCCCACGCCATGCCAAAAATAATCACTCGGACTTTCAAATACGGCATGCCAAATGAGCAAACGTGGTTCAATCATTTCATTAGTCGTTTTACCTGTTTTTAAAGCTTCAAAATCATCCGATTTAAAATTCTGCATTCGAGGATGATAAGCCATAAATAAGTATAAACCAGTCACCACTATCAACCCAATCCCACTAGCTATTAAAAGGCTGTATTTTTTATTTACAAAACGAAATAAAGCTATTGCGGCAAACAGAATTAGCGCCAGAATCATGCTTCGAGAACCAGAAAGATAGATCATTAAAAGTATCATTAAAGCCACAAAGCCAAGGACAATAGCTGTAAGATATTTATTATAATGAGCTACATATTTTTTATAAAGAAACGGTAAAGCAAAGATTGCTACTGCAAGTATGGTCGTATAATATAGTCGATGTTTAATACGTGACATCCACAATGAAAAATTTTCAGCATTGAAGCCATTCCAAAAGGCATTATCTCCTGAATGTAAGAAATATTCTACATTATTTAAATATACAAGAGTCATCGAATATGATAAAACAGAAATCAACACACCTATTACTAAGCTAGTAAATATTGTGGTTGTTTTATAATATCGATTTACTCCAAAAAGTGCAACTGGAACAATAGCAATAAAAGACATTTGACGTTCGAGAATAGAATATCCAGCTTCTTTATCGACAGCCCAAAGTATAGAGACTGCTTCCCAAACATAAAAAGCAGCCAGCATTAAAATCGCTATTTTTGATTTATCAAACGAGAAGTTACTTTTCTTCAAAAAACGACCTTCCAAAGCCCAGGTAATCAACCATAGTACCCAAACAGTGTTGAAAATACGATTTGGAAAAGCAGCAGAAAATGCGACAGCTAGTACTAATAAATAATTAATAATACTGATAACTTGTTGGTATTTGTCTACGATTTTTTTTAACTTCATATGAGGGATAATTAGTAATAACCAAAAAATGTAAATAGAGATTTGAAAATGCGCGTATGTAATTTATTAAACTTGTTTCTATTACCTTGAAGTTGAAAACCTTGCTCTGGATCATACAAGGTTAGCAATTCTCTTTTTCGTAAATACTCTTTCCACGAGCTTCCTTTTTCATGACTAAATGAACCACAGCCCTCTTCACGGGCCTTTTGGCGAATTTCAAATCGCTTTTGCATTTGCTGAGGCGAACGAAACTGATAATGCAACACATTAATTTGCTTCGGATAAGTAAGTCCGCAAGGAGATGGCTTAAATTGATCGATATCCCATGTCAGTCTTGCACTATGACGTAAGAAACGTACTTCTGCCCAAGTTTTAGGATTATAATATTTGATATTGTCTTTATCTGTTTCGAAATTTCCTGTAAAAATAAACTCTTGAACATCTTCTTCAGTAATCATAAAATCGACGCTCGCTTTCGAAACCTGTTTATATCGTTTGGGAATGTTTTGTAAAAACTCTCGGGGCGATTCTACATAAAACTCATCCGCATCCATACGGATACACCACCAATCATCCGACGACATTTCGTGTTTAAAAGCATCAAACATTAAAGCTCTCAATCCAATTTGAAATGGGCGTTCATCCTGCGCAAAGGGAATAATACGAGGGTCCGAAGCCGCCATTTCATTTACAATCTCCCAGGTTCGGTCCGTGCTACCATTATCGAGCACAATCAGTTTATCGCTCCATTCGGCAGCGGCTTGCAATGTTGAAGCAATAATATCTTCCTCATTTTTTATCAGCATTAAACTGTATATCTTCATACTCCAGACGTCTGTTTTTCGATACCGTTTTTACAAATATAGGCGTTATTTTCTTTTTTCATTTGCATGATTGCCGCATTTTCCAATTGACTAATCCAGTTTTCCTTGTGATGCAAATGGTATTGTACAGCCAGATTTCGTACTGATTTATGTGTAAATCCGGCCATTTCGAAACGCCAGCTCAGGTCAATGTCTTCGCCAATAGCCGGCAAAATATAATCTTCATCGAAACCATTGATAGTCATTATCATATTTTTTGAGAATGACATATTGTAACCTTTCAGGTAGTTTAGTTTTCTCATTTTAGGTAAAAAACCCCAAAATCCATAAGGTGAAATAAACAAACCTTCTTCGGTAAACTTCATTCCCTTGCGAATGCCGAAAAATGCCTGACGAATTCGCTCGCGCACAGTCTCGATGCTTATTTGGCCTGAAAGATAGTCGTTTGTGGTTTTCGGATCGAGCTTTACGCGTTTTCCACTCAGGATTTTTCCTTCACCGGCATTGGCTAAATGCATTTCCACGAATCGCGGGTGTAGTATACAATCGCCATCGATAAAAATCAACCAATTGGCGTTCGCAGCTTTAACAGCGGCATTGAGTGCTTTGTTTTTTCGCCAGCCCTCGTCGGGTTGCGTCAAATGCTGATATGGATGATTGAACGAGTAATTTTCGATAAATGACTTCATTTCCGGCGAATCGCCATCTTCCGTAATAATAATCTCGAAATCGGATTCGGTTTGATATTTTGTTGAATCGAGTACAGCTTTCAGAAATTCAGTATTTTTGTAAACAGCCACTATCAGCGAAGCTTTGGGCTTTGCCGAATTTTGTTTACGAACTAAATATCCGCGTATTTTTCCTATAAACTCATTTTTTTCGTAATAACCGATTGCATTTGTATCGGCTTTGTAGCTTTTTCCGGCTGTTGGCGATTTTGCCGAACCGTAAAAGCTCAATACTTCGAGTGTCTCGTTTTGCCATTCGAATGTGCGAATTCCGGTTTCGCCCTGTGCAGTTTCGAAATTTTCAGGAATATTATACACAAATTCTTCATAACCCGGCTTTGATACAATGCGCTCAGGTTCAAACAAATGCTTCAACCTGTTGATAGTTTCCGACCAGGTGCGGCTTTTGTGCAGAGGGCCTCCTAATTGCTTATAAAAAAACACTTTATGTCTGCGGTTGAGCTGGGCGATGAGTTCCGATTTCAGATGTCGCGTGCGTTTACGTTTCGAGTCAGGACGAACTCTGTAGTAGAGTCCCACTTTGGGCAGGCGATGCATTTCACCACCATTTTTAAGCATACTAATCCAGAAATCCCAATCTTCGCGACCAAGAATTTCCTCACAATAACCACCAACAGTTTCCCAGTCACTTTTGCGATACATTGCGCAATTGTCCAACAGGTTTCTGCGTGCTAACAATTTCAGACTAAAATTGAGCAGTTTCCACCGACCACTTTTATCTCCAAAGAATTCAGCTTCACAACTGACAACTTTAACTTCAGGTCGTTGCGTGAGCACTTCCACACAACTCTGTATATAATTTTCAGAAATCAAATTATCAGCGTCAACTGGCAAAATATATTCTCCCAAAGCTTTTCGAATACCTATATTACGGGCTTTAGAGGCACCACCATTGACTTGCTGTATAAATTTGACACGCTTATCACTCTCCGCATAGCGAATGCATATCTCCGATGATTGGTCAGTCGAACCATCGTCAACTAATATTACCTCAAAATTCGAGTAAGTGCTTTTTAACACCGACTCGATAGTTTCAGCAACAAAAAGCTGCATATTAAATACCGGCACAACGACCGACACAAGAGGATAGTCCATTTTCTCAGATTTTATCTTTATTATTTATTAGTTTACGCCAGTAATATTTCAATGGATTATTATATTTCAAATGTTTCCACGGACGACTACTATGTGGCATATGCAACACAGGCAGATTCGTCAATAGATAATTATTAAATCCAAGCTCCACAGCTTTATGCGAAATAAACACATCATACCACGATTTAGTAGCGTCAAGTTGTTTGAAATCGAACGCATTCAAAAAATCGTTGCTCATAAGCGTACAGCAGAAACTAAGTCTTTTTCGAGTATTATGCACGCCAAATGTCATCTTTTTAGCATAAAGATAAGGAAAATTAATCTCCCCTGCATCATCAACGGTCACAGCAGCAAGCATCCCAACATTGTCAAGCGTTGACGCAGCATTAGCCAATATTTGCAATGTATTTTTAGTCACTACCACATCCGATTCTATAATGATGAGATGTGCCTTATCAGCAATTGCTCTTTGCTGAGCTAGTTGTAGCACTAGTAAATAATTAGGCGAAGGATGTGTTGTTATATCAGAAAGCTTAATATGCTCAAAACCTAATTCTAACGATTTTTGATTGAGTCTTTGAGTCGTTTCATCAGTGCTAAAATCATCATATATAAAATATGAAAATCCTGAGCTAATTTCCGAATCCATTATACCATCAATAGTCTTAAGAGTTGTAACAAGAGAATCCTTAACAGGAGTTATAATATGTAGTTTTCCCATACTTCGTTCTATATTTATCTATTTCTACTTTGTTTATTGAAAATACTCATGGGGACATGCAAAAATTTCATCCAATAAATCTGGGGTAAAATCCACATCTTTCGAAAGCCAGAAAATCTGAGTTTCAAAACATCTGTAAAATATTCAATTTCGGATTTTATCTCACTTACTGGTATATCGCGACGCACCATTTTCCCAAGTAATCTTGTCAGTCCACAATAATCAATTAAATCAATTTTTGGCTTTATCTCTGCTTTAATTTCTCCACTAAATAAAGGCAATACATTTTCCCATTTCCTAAATACTTTTATCAAAGCTCTGTAATAGTAAGCATTTGGATTACCACGCGAAAAGTGCTCCATCACAACATCATACATTACATAATTACGATAGCCACTAACTATAGATTGAATGCAAATATCAAAATCGTAACCGTGAAAATTACCAATAGTTTCATCAAAACTTATTTTCTCAAAAATTTCTTTTCGGCAACATAAAATCACACCATCAAGTGTAATCACCTCTCGAAGCGATTTTGCATAATTGTCAGGAATCAATTTTCGTCTTGTACGACGAATTCCAAGTTTATCCGATTGAATAATATTAGCTCCTGAAAGTTTCTTATTCCAAGCAGCAGGAACACGCGACACAAAATCACGACCAGCCACACCACAAATACCCATATCAGGTATCTGTAAATGTTGTAAAATCTTTTGTCCCCAGTCATCCGAATGAAAACAAACATCCTCATGCAAAAAACACAAATTATTGTATTTACTTCGCTGTACACCTAAGTTGTAAGCTTTGAAAATAGAATAATTATTTTCCGAATTATCAATTATTATTAGTTCTACTTCCACACCAACTGAGTCCATAATGTTTTTCACAAAAATAGAGTCTAAAGTTTTATGTCGAGAGCAAATTATAATTGACAACATGTTTTATTACAGTTTAATAAATCCAAATAATACCTCTTTTAGCTATCGAAAACATCACGCCGTATGAATTGCCAAACTGCGTACCAATATCAGCACCCAACGAAAGGGAAAAGTCTAAATTCCACCATTGAGGAACTTGTTTATTTACTTCCAATAGAATAGCTGTATTAGTCGATTTCAAAGCATCACCATCGCGATAACGCCCATAATTTTTAGCGTACGATACCAATGAGCGATAACGATAGCCGGCAATATCGCCTCGAATGCCTAAATGATGAGCCATCGCACGATTATTAAGCGTAGCTATGCTACCATCGGTATTGTAAATAGGCGACGTAATAAACGGCGTTCCCAACGTTCGATTAAAATAATTCCAGCCATTAGCATACACACTATTGGTAAAATACGAATCGTTACCACCAAAAACTAAGCCGTCTTTATCGTGAAAAGGTCCTGATTGGTCAGTGGTATTAATAAATTCATACAAGAGTCCGCTAATATAAGGAAGTTTAGTCTGTTTAACAGAAATTCCCCAAACTCCATCCGATACATTCATAGCATTCCATAGTGGTTTTATAGGACCATCTTCAAAAATATTTTGCCAATACGTCGACACTGTCCAAGCGCCCACTTTTACATCTAAACCCAAACTTTGTGAACCCAAATGATTTCCATAGGCATTAATCTGGTCATTACTCATAGTTCCACCTGAACCAGCAAAAAATACCGTTACCAAATCCTTAAACGACGAGCCTAATTCGCCATAAACGGGCGATACGCCACCCCATTGAGCCGCATGATGAAATTCATAATTCACAGTCACGGGCAAAGTTCCGCCAGCGCGTAAACCAATGAACTTATGATGCAAAAAAGAGTTCTTGAGATACACATTATCCGTAAACCAACCATGAGTAATACCACCTTTAAGTTCCAAGTAACCATACGTAAATGGCACTGGCACATAATGATCAATGCCAATAGTAATACGTGGCATTGGTCGTGCATTTTGAGAAAATAAAAAGCCACCACTTGATAAGAATTCATCTTGATTTCCCCAAGTTTCAGGTTTTATACCTACCGTAATGTCAATCACATATAACCGTAAATGTGCATATAACTGTTGAAAAAACAGTGACGATACTTTTGTATCCACTTGTCCAATAGCTTCTACACCAAAACTATAATCGTACCACCGAC
>JARKSE010000165.1 GCA_029974315.1 Paludibacteraceae bacterium
TATCGAACACGCTCAATGCTCCAGACTATGCTAATGGTAATTACATCAATCGTATTCGTACCAATTTGGGAATTAAATGGCGACTCGACAGCCGTAGTAGCGTCGATTTTTACTACCGTTTTGATGTTGGTACCAATCGCGATATCAATATTGACTACAAAAAAGATGATGTCACCATTAAAGCCGTATATGTAACCAACGAACGTGACTACACACACATACTTGGCGTAGTTTATACGTTTGATTGGAAATAAATAACCAACTTGCTTGAGATAACACTAAAAAGGCTTTCAAAACGAAAGCCTTTTTTATTGGTATAAATGATGTGCGTTGATGAACTGTAAAACTTCAACTGGCATCAAATGCGAACAATCTTGCCCTTTCTGTAGGCGTTGTCGTATGTCGGTGGACGATATGTGAAACAACGGAGCGTTAATAAAACGCATTTGCGGAAATTTATCGCTGAAAGAAGGAAAGCCTTCACGCGGATAAACTAGGACGCTAAAACGGCTTAAAATGGTTTCATACGCTCGCCATTTATCAAACGTGGCTACATTGTCGGCACCAATCAATAATACAAACTCGTGCTGAGGATAGTGTGTTGATAAGTAATCTAACGTATGAATGGTGTAACTTGGTTTTGGTAATCCAAATTCTACCTCTGAAACGTGTATGTTAGGGCTGTTTTTTACAGCCAAACGCGCCATTTCGAGCCGTAGTTGGTCATCGAGTAAGCGCGCACTCTCTTTCAGTGGATTGTGTGGCGAAACAATCAACCAAACTTCTTCTAAATCAGTCGTTAAAAGATAGTTGGCTAATCCAATATGCCCATTGTGAATGGGGTTAAAAGAACCAAAATACAATCCTATTCGCATATAGTAAACGAATTACTTTATTTGTAGCGTGCAAATGTAACAAAAAAGAGCGAACATCATTAATGTTCGCTCTACAATATGTAAAAAATAATCGTTATTTGATTAGTTTTTGTACACCAATCGTTCGCCATCGAAATCTACAATGATTGGTTTCGCATTATTCACGGTTCCCGCGATCATTTGTTTGCTTAAATCGTTCAGCAAATATTTTTGAATAACACGTTTCACAGGACGTGCGCCAAACTGTGGATCATACCCTTCTTCAGCTATAAATTGTAAAGCTTTGGGTGTTATTTGCAATTGAATGCCACTCGTTGCCAATTGTTTTTTCAAACCGTCAAGTTGTAAGTTCACAATGCTTTCAATTTCCTTCTCAGTT
>JARKSE010000186.1 GCA_029974315.1 Paludibacteraceae bacterium
AAAATACAGCCCTTTGTTTTTAGAAAAATTGAAAGAGGTTGATATTAAAGAGTTTGACATAAATAAAGTTCCTGCTACGTGTTTATTGAAAAGCAAAAACAGTCTGTTTGCCGTATCAAAATGGGTGTCGCCCAAGCGTACCCGTTCATATCCGTTTGAAAGAGTGTATAACTCATTGGGAATGAGTAAGAAAATAACTGTTATTCCGATAGTAAAAGATGAAGGTGCAAAAGGCACAGTAACGGGTAATAATGTTAGCTACAACCCCGAAACCAACACCCTTACGCTTGATGGTGCTACTATCAGCAGTTCAGGCGATTATGGTGCTATTGCAACCCATATTGATGGACTGAAAATAGATGTTATAGGCACCAACACGATAACAACTACAACAAATCAGGAGGGAATTAGATTTTATGGAACATCATCTAATAACATCGAGGGTAGTGGTTCTCTTACTATAAATGCACCAAATTATGAAGCTATACGGTCAAGTGATACATTGGTAATTAAAAACTGCACCATTGCCGCCACAGGCTATCTTTGCGGTATTAGTGGCGGTAATGGTGGGGATAAGCTTATTATTGATAATGCCACTGTATCAGCTACTGGAACAATCTTTGGCTCAATCTATAGCTTTAAGGATATAGAGCTTATTGGTTGTGCTATTGTAAAGCCTTCGGATGCAGAGTTTAACCCTTCCCAACGCGCCATCTGTGCAGCAGATACTATTGTTAAAACCGAAGTAAAAATTGTTCCTGCAACGGTTTATGACCTATGGATTTGCGGTGAGCAGGTAACATCTGCAAATATGAACGATTTGAGCGTTATTGACGGAGTAACAGGTACGGTAAACTACAATCCCGAAACAAGAACACTTCATCTTGAAAATGCAACGATAAATAGTACGACGATAGCTATTGAATCACTAGATGGTGGTATAAAAATAGAGGTTGTAGGAAATAATGCGGTTTCCAAAGAAATAATTTTTGATAACCATTTTAGCGATAATCCAGGATTTATTGAGGGTAACGGTACGCTTAATGTGAGTGCACCAAACGGTACTGCAATAGATGTAAATGTTCCATTAACCATTAAAAACTGTACTGTAACAGCTACAGGTAGTTTTGCCGGAATTATAGGTTACGGTGATGTTCTTACCATTGATAATGCTACCGTTTCGGCTACAGGTACAAGCTTTAGTTCAATTAGCGGTTTTACTGAACTAAATCTTATCAATTGTTATATAAGCAAGCCGGCAGGTGCGGTTTTCAATCCTGACGAAAAAGATGTTTGCTATGCTGATGGCACTATAGTTAAAGAAGAAGTGAAGATAAAACCTATAGGTACAGGTATAAAAAATATTGGTAATCAAACTGTTATAATTTATCCAAATCCGGTACAAGATATTCTGCACATACAAGCAGAAGGAGCGGTTAATGCCGTACGTGTTTACAATATCCACGGTGTAGTGGTGGCTCAAGCTCTGAATAATGCACGCGAAATCAATCTTTCTCACCTGCCTACAGGTGTCTATATGGTGCGAGTAGAAGTAGGAGAGAACGTTGGCACAATGAGAATAATAAAGAATTGACGGATTTACAAATTGCAACCAACCGCTCTAAGCGGTTTGTTGCGTTGTTGAAAATAGAATTAATTGCAAACTTTGAATAACGGGACGAACGGCGTGAAGCCGTTAGTCCCCGAAATTGGGGGCTAAACCTTACGCACTTTCCCCCTTTAGGGGGATTAAGGGGGTAAACAATTCACCGATTCAACAGTTCAACAATTTACTGCACCTAAATCTTTCCCTTTTAGGGGATATTATAACTGATACAATGACAATAAAAACTATTCTTTTCGATTTTGATGGCGTAGTAGTAAATACAGAAAGTTTACATCTCAGAGCTTTGGGCGAAGTATTGACCAATCACGGCATCAACTATCCTGACGATTTGCTACAGAACTTTGTGGGTAAAAACGATGCGTTACTTTATCAATATGTTATTGATAATTTGGATGATAGCTATGAATTGGACTATTTGCTGAATGAGAAAAACAAAATTTTTGACAAAATAGTCAAAGAGCTAAAACCCATAGACGGTTTTTTTGATTTTATCGATAGTGTTATCCGAAAAAAGATACCGCGCGCTGTTGTAACCTCTTCGTCGAAAGAGACGCTGAAAATGATTAGCGATTTTTTTCCATTTCAAAATTATTTTGATGTGGTTGTTTGTGAGGAAGATACCACTCGGCACAAACCCTATCCCGAACCCTATTTGTTGGGCTTGAAACGTACGGGAGGAGACAAGGAAACCACGCTTATTATTGAAGATTCCGTAAATGGAATAAAAGCCGGAAAATCGGCAGAATGTACTGTGTTTGGGCTTACCACTTCATTGCCACGCAACATTTTGCTCAATGCAGGCGCCGATAAGGTTTTTGATAGTTACAACGAGATAAGTAAAGCTATTTGGGGTAAATAAATTGCACCGTTAAAGTGGTAATTTTAGAAAAAAATCTAATTTGTAATCTTCTTTTTCAGGTTAAATCATTGTTTTTAAGCAGGTTTTTCCTGCTTTTTAATATATCATTGTTAACACAAAAAAAAGTGTTAAATTTGAACGCAAATAATAATTATGGATTATGGTATATAAATTCATTCTAATTTCCGATGAAGTGGACAACTTTTTTCGGGAAATAAAAATTAATTCGGAGGCTACGTTTTTCGACTTCCACGAAGTAATTTTAGATTCCGTGGGCTATACGAAAGACCAAATAACCTCTTTTTTCATCTGTTCCAATAAATGGGACAAACGAGAAGAGATTACTCTTTTAGCGATGGACGAAAGTTCGGAGTACGACAACTATTTGATGGAATCAACTTTGCTTGAGGAATTTATTTCCGATGAAGGGCAACGCCTAATGTACGTTTTCGACAATATTACGGAACGAGCTTTCTTTATCGAATTGAAAGAAATTATCCCGTCGGAACGCATGGACAAACCGTTGTGTGTGAATAAGAAAGGTAATCCTCCTCCACAACAACTTGATATTGATGATTTTGCAACAACAGTTGTTGGAAAAACCGATTTTGATACCGATTTTTACGGCGACGAAAATTTTAATGAAGACGAATTAGACGCAGATAGCTTCGGAGACGTAAGTTTCGATGATTTAGGACACGAAATTTAACGCTCTGTAGTTATGTCAACGCTCATCGCCATAGTAGGTCCTACAGGTGTTGGAAAAACGGATTTAAGTCTTCGTTTGGCGAAAGAGTATGCTTGCCCGATAGTTTCTTGTGATTCACGGCAAATATTCAAAGAGTTAAAAATAGGCGTTGCTGCGCCTTCGGATGACCAGTTGCGTGCCGTAAAACACTATTTTATCGGGTGTAAATCAATAGAGGAGCGTTACAGTGCGGGAAAATACGAATTGGACGCAATGGCGGTGCTCGAACGTGAATTTGAATCGCACAAAGCGTTACTGCTTGTCGGCGGCTCCATGTTATATGCCGATGCTATTTTTAAGGGTATCGATGATTTGCCGACTATAGATACCGAATTGCGCGAAGAGTTATTGCGTTATTATGCCGAAAATGGCATCGAAGCAATTAGGCGGCGTTTGTATCTGTTGGATCCTGAACATTACAAGCAGGTGGATTTAAGTAACGCAAAACGAATTTTGCATGCGATAGAGGTCTGCATGATGACCGGAAAAACATTTACCGCATTGCGTACCAATCAAAAAAAACAGCGACCTTTTGCAATTTTGAAAATAGGTTTAACGCGTCCGCGCGAGGAGTTGTACGACCGTATTAATCGGCGCGTGATAGTGATGATGAGCGACGGACTGT
>JARKSE010000006.1 GCA_029974315.1 Paludibacteraceae bacterium
ATAGACATATTGTCCTTAGAAGTTGACGTCAACTTCTTCAGTCCATCGACAGAGTTTAAACTATTTTCAAGTAACCTAGTCACATTTGTTTCCACCTCACTAGCACTCGCACCAGGATAGGTGGTCATCACCGTAATATAAGGCGGGTCCATTTCTGGAAATTGATCTATAGGTAACCTCAAAAATGAAAATATACCTATTATGATAACTGCTACGAATATTAAAATGGTCGTAACGGGTTTATTTATCGCTGTTTTATAAATACTCATTGTTATTTCTTATTGATTTTTTGAATAGAAATTCCTTGATCGTTGTGATGGCTTTCTAATTCTTGTTGACCACATTTATTTTAGAACCATCTACTAATTTTGCTTGCCCCAATGTCACCAAATCGTCACCTTCCGACAACTCTGATGAAAGCAGTTCAACCATATCATCAAAACGTTGTCCCAAAGTCACACTCACACGTTTAGCAATTCCGTTTTCATTGATAAACACATAACGCTCATTAGAACCTATCAGTTTTAAAACTGCTTGGTAAGGAGCCATAATGGCATCTACTTTAACTAAGGTCAAAGTTGTACGCACAAACATACCCGGGCGAAGCAGTAATGACGCATTTGGAATGTTTAGTTTTACTTGAAACGTATGAGTTGTAGCATCAATCGTAGGATAAACGACCTCAATTGTGGCTGGGAAAACTTTATCGGGATAAATTTCAGAATGGAGGTTAACTTTTTGTCCTTTCTTAATAATTGGAAAATTAGATTCTGGTATATTGATTATGGCTTTTAAAGTATTGATTTGAGTTAACACTAAAATAGGTTGACCAGCATACAACTCACCATCTTCATAGTTTTTAGCAGCAATCACACCTGAAAAAGGAGCTTTAATATAGGTGTTGCGCTCTAAAAAATCCATATTTTCCTTCGTTTGATCATAACTCAATTTTGTTCTATCGTAAGTTTGTTGCGAAATTGCTCCACTCTCTTTCAAAGCCTCCATACGAGCTAATTCTACACCTAAATTGGCATAAGTTAATTTGGTTGTATTGTATTGATTTTGATCCATACGAACCAACAACTGCCCTTTTGATACGGTAGCACCAACCTCTACAAAAATATGTTCTATTTTACCACTTAAAGAGGGTGAAATATTTACTGTTTCGTAACCTTGTAACGTTGTAGATAAATCTATTGTACGTGAAATAGTAGTTTTTGACAATGGTGATGTTTGAACTTGTTCAACTCGGCTTTCCTGAGTTGTTGTGGTTGAATTATCACTCTTTTGTGTTTGATCACAAGCTACAAAAACTAACACTGAAAAAATCAACATGGCATTCTTAACTGTTTTCATTGTTCTGTTCATTTAATATATTATAAGTTACTTTATTTATTCAAAAGTTTTTTTAATTCGATATGTGCATTTACCATTTCAAGCATAGCCGACACATAATTGCTTTGAGCTGTTAAAAGGGACATACTGGAGTTGGTAACATCAGTACTTGAAGCATAACCATGCTCGTACTTTTGTGAAATATTATCGAAAACGCGTTGTGAAACCTCCAAGTTTTTAGTTTGCGTTTGGTAGTTTTCGTACGCTGAAGTCAGATTGTAACGTAATTGTTTATCTTGTACACGCAGAGCGTTTTCAGTATCTAACAACTGATTTTGTGCCTTTTGATAAGCTATTTTTTTCTCCGTTAGCACCGAAGCACGTCTACCGCTTGACCAAATTGGTACCTTCAACGAAAAGCCAACCACATTAGGAGCGGTCATATTCATAGTAGGCTCGTCGCTAAAATATTCTTTTGCAGAATATTGATAGAACGCACTCACCGTTGGTACGTAATCCATTGCTGCTAATGTTATCTGTTTTTTAGACAATTCTGTATTCTTCTGTAACAACTGATAATCATAATTTTGCGCCAAATTAAAGTCCGTATAAAGCAATTCTATGGCAGCATCTGCATTCATAACGTCAGTGAAACTTTGTGTTAAAGTCAATTTATATTCAACGCCTCTACCTAATTGCAACGCCAATGAATTATACAACATCTCCAATGAACGATTTGTGGAATTAATTCGGCTCTGCATAGATGACACCTGTACTGAAATTTGATCGGCATCAGTTGGCTCTGCAACCCCTATATTTACTGCATTTAAAGTACTTTGGTGCAATTTTTCTAAATTTTTTAAATTTAAATCCAACAGTCCTGATATTTTTTCCATCGCTAAAATGGACATGTATAAACTCGCCACATTAGATGTGATATTTTGTTCGGTTTTCTTTACCGAAATATCAGACATTTCAATGGCAATATTGTTTAGCAACGTAGCTACGATTTGCGAGCCTGTCAATGCCACCGAAGTTGTAACGGCAAATGTGCCTGATGGCGGCATAGCAATGTGTTGTCCCATAATAGCCATTTCGTAACCACACATATTGGAATAATCGAATGAAGCATTCACCTGAGGCAACATCGAAGCAATGGTTTGCCAACGAGCGGCATACGCCTTTTTCACGTCTAAAGACGCATTTTGTAATGTTCGATTATGTTCTAACGCATAATCCTCGGCTTCTTTGAGCGTAAGCGACAAATTCAACGAATCCGCTGCTACCAACGATTCTTGAGCTACTAATGGCAAAGATGCCACGATAAATGCAATTATAATTATGATTTTCTTTTGCATAAATTTATTACTCTTTGGATATAATTATTTTATTTTTTTCGACAAATAATATTCTAAACCTTGCTCTGTGGTTACTAAACGGAAAAACGCTTCCAATATAAAATCGACAGTTTGAGAAATTGTCAAGTCTGCTTTTTCACGCAACTCCTGAAATACTTGGGTGAATTTAATGTGTCCAAATAATGCCATGGCATCCACATTCATATCTGCACGAAACAACCCTTGCTCAATCCCTTTATGTAAAACCATTTTTGTCTGTTCTACTTTTTGCATCTTCATGGCCAAATCGTGTTGAGCACTTATTTCGGGATAATATTTTTGCAAATCATAAAAAAAGTTGATATGTTTTTCGGCCATACCACTGGACTTGAAGCGACTGGTGTTGTTGAGCAACATATCGATCACATTCTCATCTTTAGTGGACTGTTGAGTGGCCGAATGATGTTTACAACGCATTTGAGCCAATAAACTTTCCACCAACTCCTCTTTTTGCTTAAAATGTGCATAAAATGTTTTTTTTGATATATGTAACTCATTACAAATATCATCAATACTTACACTACGCAAGCCATATTTCAGAAAAAGATCTGAAGCAGTTTTTAATATTTTATCTCTTACATCCACGTACTATTTTATTTTAAGTTCGATGCAAAGATAGATATTACACTCGTAACGGCATCTATTATTTATGTTAAAAATAAATAATATTTTAAATACATTTTGTAACAAATTGATTTATAATTAAATAATGGAAACTTAAAAATTACTTCAGTTTCCGAAGAAATAACTTAAATATGTTATAGAGCATACAAAAGCAGTAATCCCCGTTAGCAAATAGTGTACCAAATAACCATTATATACAACCTATTATTCAAATAAAATGCCCGACATAAATGAGAACGAAAGAAATGTATTATAATTTTGATAAGTCAAAAAAATAGTGTTATTTTGCAGAGATTTTCAAATCAACTCAACTATAAGAAAAACAGAAGATAATGGCAAAAGAAATTTTGAATTCAGGCATTGCACACAACGTTTTAGCTACTGGTAGCAAAATCAAAGGAAATATTAGTGCAGATAGTGATTTTCGTATTGACGGTGAAGTAGAAGGCGATATTGCTTGTTCAGGCAAAGTAGTCATTGGGCCACAAGGAACACTCAGAGGGAACTTAAATTGTCAAAATGCAGAAATTATGGGTCATGTGAATGGCAAAATTATTGTTTCAGAATTATTGTCATTGAAAGAGACCGCAAAAATAGTTGGTGAAATCAAAACTAAAACATTGATGATTGAACCTAAAGCTATTTTCTCTGGCACTTGTGACATGAGCCAAACAGCATCCACTCCACAACCGAAAGCTTAAGACTAACTAGCATAATAAAATAAAGCGGGCTGATTTTAAATCAGCCCGCTTTATTTTATACTTATAGGATTTACGATTAAATCAAGCTAAAAGCAACTTCCATCATATTAGTAAAGCCAGTTTGACGTTGCTCAGCTGTAGTAGCTTCGCCTGTTACCAATGAATCAGAAATAGTGCAAATGCATAATGCTTTATTACCACTACGAGCAGCATTCATGTACAACGCTGGAGCTTCCATTTCTACTGCTAAGACACCCATTTTTTGCCAATCAGCCAGACCTGAATATTCATCGTAGAAAATATCGCTTGAATAGACATTACCAACTTTATATCTAAAACCAAATTTTTCAGCAGATTCTACCGCTCTACGAGTTAAATCGAAATCAGCGATAGGTGCAAACGTACCAGGTAAACGATATTGTGCAGCATAATTAGAGTTTGTACATGCACCCATAGCAATTACTAAATCGCCGATATGTAAATCTTTATCCATGGCACCCGCAGAACCTACACGAATAATGGTTTTTACACCATAAAAATTATATAATTCATACGTATAAATACCAATAGAAGGAATACCCATACCATGACCTTGTACTGATACACGTTTACCTTTATAAGTACCCGTAAATCCTAACATGCCACGTACATTATTGTATTGAACAGGATTTTCTAAAAAACGTTCAGCCATTAATTTTGCGCGTAATGGGTCACCTGCCATAATTACAGTTTCAGCAATTTCACCAAATTTTGCCTCAATATGAGGCGTTGGAGTTTTGTTTTCCATGATCTCTTATAGTTTCTAGTTAATAAATAAGTTGCATCAAAAATCGGAACCACAAAAGTACATTTATTTTCGCAAATAGGCAAGATTCGATTTTATTTTTTCTGCTTAATCACCATTTCACAATGCACACAATCAAAGGATAAATTTAATTTAGTTTCTCCATACTGAAGCATTAATGGTTCTTTGGGCGTTTTTTCTGGATGCTGCTTTGGGCACCAGCCAAAGCTATATTTGATACAATGTTTGGTTCGCATCAATTCGGCATCGGGAACTGCTATTTCCTCAAAAGCAGGCTGTACCACTTCTGCTCCATGTCGGCTATAAAAGGCGATAGCTTTAGCATTAAATGCATTCACCCGATAATCAACCGTCGATTGAACATACGGATGAGTGGTTTGACTCAACACCAATTCACGTTTTGGATAATTCTTGGCGCGCACCTCTTCAAATTCCACGACTAGCTGTCGACGCCACTCTGCCAGTTGAGATACAGGAATAAACCAAGGCTGTTCAAGATTCAATAAGACTTCTGTTGTTTCAAAATCAGTATTACCTAATTTGGATAACTGAGTTTTAAACGTTTCTACGGCACGCTCAGGATTATTGGGTAGTTCTTTAGCCACAACAACTGACAATTGAGCTTGATTTCCCTCATTATCGGTCATGGCAAACTCCAAGCCATCAGGTGTATCAGAAACTAAAACCGTGACAGGAATTTTGCGTTCAGACGTTTTACCCGCTAATAGTTTATCAAAGGCGGCATCTGCGTTACGGTAAAGTTGTGAATTGGGTTTAATGTCTGGCATTTCTAATGGAAACAAACGTCCATTCTCTACTTTGTTAACACGAAAGCCAACAAAATCGCCATGTGTATTCACACAACATAAGCCATCACCATTGGCAAACTCTTTGTCGGAATTCACCGAAAAAGCATTTCGCCACACTTCGCGCACAGTGCCTACTGGTTCGCCTAACGATTTTGGGGTTTCAAAAGAGGTAATATTGGTAGTTCGCGTACGTAAAAAATAATCAGTAGCTCCGCGATAAAATGTTTTTTGAGGATTGGGCTCGAAGAAAAAGTGAGTCACACCAGAAGATGCACGGCGATAATCGGTACCTGCTATTAATTGATCAATTTTCTGACGATAGTAGGCCGTAATATTTTTGACGTAGTTAGCTTCTTTTAAACGCCCTTCTATCTTAAAGGATGAAACACCAGCCTGCATCAGCTCTAATAAATGGGCAGAAGCATCAAAATCTTTGAGCGAAAGTAAATGTTGATTACGAGACAGCACTTCTTCGTCGCCATCGAGCAACGTATAAGGCAATCGACACATTTGAGCGCAAGCACCGCGATTGGCACTCCGTTCACGTAGAGCTTGGCTTAAATAACATTGACCGCTATAACTAACACAGAGCGCACCATGAACGAAACATTCCAATGCTACAGATGTTTTTTCTCCTATTTCACGAATCTGTTGCAGCGACAGTTCACGAGCCAAAACCACTTGTTCAAAGCCACATTGTTCGAGAAACTTAACCTTTTCTACCGAACGATTGTCGCACTGCGTACTAGCATGCAACGGGATTGGTGGTAAATCGAGCTCGAACAAACCCATATCTTGAATAATCAAAGCATCAACACCTATATCATACAGTTTGTAAATGAGTGCCCGCGCTTCGTCCAACTCATCATCACTCAAAATGGTATTCAAGGCCACATAAACCCGCGCAAAAAAACGGTGTGCATAGGCCACCAAAGTAGCAATATCATCGAGTGAATTACCTACTGCTTGACGCGCGCCAAATTTAGGTGCGCCAATATACACCGCATCTGCACCATGATTAATAGCTGCGATACCAACCTCCGCATTTTTTGCTGGAGCTAAAAGTTCTATTTTTTGAGGGATTCTAGCCACAAGTTATCTAGTTGTTAAAGCCTCTCGTTCTTTACGAGGCAATTTATTCCAAACCAATTGATACGAATTGTGTAGGAGTTCAAGTATCAATTTATCGCTAACATCTGCATTAAAAGCTACCGTATTCCAATGTTTTTTATTCATGTGATACCCTGGCACAATTCCCATATAACGTTCACGTAGTTCTATGGCTTGCTCTGGATCGCACTTTAAATTGACAGAGTTAGGTGTTTGCAAATCAGTCAGTGCAAATAGTTTACTACCAACATAAAAAACTAACGTATATTCGTCGAACGGAAATTTTTCTTCAACATAAGGCAACGACAAACAATTTTCACGCAAAAGTTCAATATCCATAACACGCTAATTTTAAAGTATAGTTATTTCAACGTTAGCTACTTGAATACAGTCGCCCGCCACAATTTGTGCTCGTTTACGTAATTCCACTTGCCCATTACGCTTCACCTGCCCAGAAGTTACCAACTGCTGAGCTTCACTACCCGAATACACCACATGGGCTGCTTTTAGCAGCTGAATTAAATGAATCGACGAATCGGTTTCACGCAAGTTGAATGTTATTTTTTCCATACGCTATTTTTCAAAAGGAGTTACAAAGATAGTGCATTTCATGGCATAAAAAAAGCATTCCGTAGAATGCTTTTTCCTTTATTTTTTCCATTGTCGATCGCGAACAGCGTAAATTCGTTCAATAATATCTACCACTTTCAAGCCTTCCAACACATTGGTTGTAATCGTTCCCTTATCGTGCAATTTCTCAACCACATTTTGAATAACATAATGGTGATTTTGAGCTGAACCTTTATACAAGCCATAATCATTTGGTGGATTAGAAGGCGCTAACTCAGGCATCACATAGTCTTTCACATGACAATAAGTAACTTCATTCATATATTGGCCTGCCACTTTTACCGTTCCTTTTTCACCAATAATAGTGATGGCACTTTCAAGGTTAGTATCCCACACGGACGTAGAATAATTCAAACAGCCCATTCCACCATTAATAAAATCAAAAGACACAATACCACTATCTTCGAAAGCCGTTAGATTTTTATGGTTAAAATCGGCAAAATGTCCTCTAATATTAGAAATATCGCCAAACAACCAATACATAATATCAATAAAGTGGGAAAACTGTGTAAACAACGTACCACCGTCAAGTACGGCATCACCATGCCAATTGCCTGGTTTATAGTAACGGTCATCACGATTCCAATAACAATCGAGTTTTACCATATAAATATCACCCAATGTTTTATTATCAATCAATTCTTTCAGCCATACAGATGGAGGAGAATAACGATTTTGCATAACACAAAATACAGATTTACTCATTTCCAATGATTTGAAAACAATACGCTCAGCATCTGCTTTGGTTAATGCGATTGGTTTTTCGAGTACCACGTGCTTTGATGCAGCTAACGCCTTCACAGCATATTCCGCATGAAATGCATTAGGTGTACAAATATTAATAACGTCAATTTCTAAATTAGAAGCCAACAATTCATCAATAGATGAAAAATAAGGTTCTTCAATGGATTCGCATCCTGTTTTTTCTTTTGGATAAATATCACATACAGCGACCAATTCTGAATCTGGATTTCGGCGAATCATCTCTGCGTGACGCTTACCGATGTGTCCCTGACCTACTACTGCAAATTTTACCATACTATTTTGTTTATTTAGTTAACAATTTAACCGTTGAATTTTGAAGTTGATACCGTTCTCCCGTTGCAGGACAAACAGCCACTCCATGAGCATCGAATTCCAATTTTTCGCCATAAGCACTCACCCAACCAATTTGTCGTGCGGGATTGCCTACCACTAAGGCATATGGTTTTACTGGCTTTGTGACCACTGAACCTGCGCCAATTAAAGCATATTCTCCAATTTCGTTACCACAAACTAAAGTTGCATTGGCACCAACACTGGCACCACGACGAATGATGGTTTGTTTATATTCTGTTTTACGAGAAACATGACTGCGAGGATTTATAACGTTGGTAAATACCATGGATGGGCCCAAAAAAACATCATCTTCGCAAATTACACCGGTATAAACCGATACATTATTTTGAATCTTTACGTTACGACCAAGATGCACGTCGGGCGAAATCACCACATTTTGCCCGATGTTGCAATCTTCACCTATTACGCAATGAGACATTATGTGCGAAAAATGCCAAATTTTGGTATTAGATCCAATTTGGCAACCTTCGTCAACGTATGCCGACTCATGTTTAAAATAGTTTTCCATCTGTTGTTAATATTTGACTACAAATATAGAATATTATAAAAAACTACACAATAGCCCTATTATCTTATAATTTTTAAAAAAGTAAGTCCTATAATTTTAAAATATTCGGCTACTGAACGATTATTAATGAACTTCATATTAAACCTGATTTTATCGGGCATAATATCCTCTATATAGGTTTTTTCGGGATTAGACGAGGCGGCCAGCAACACATTTTCATCTACATATTCGATTGATGCATAATCGGTAATACCGGGACGTACACTCAAAACTCTGGCCTGTTCTGGAGTATATAAATCAACGTATTTACGTACTTCAGGACGCGGTCCTACAAAACTCATATCACCTATAACAACATTTATTAATTGTGGCAGTTCATCTAATTTATAACGACGAATAAAATAACCAACTTTCGTAATACGCGGATCACGTCCTCCGACGGTGATAAGACCTTTGGCATCGGCACCAACCCGCATTGATCGAAATTTATAG
>JARKSE010000199.1 GCA_029974315.1 Paludibacteraceae bacterium
GAATTGATTAAAAAGGCCATGTTTGGTAGTAGCGAGTGGAAGAAAAAGGATTTGATCGATAGCGTGATGGGTGCGAATAAAAAAGGCGAAAGGACCGCAAGACGGACCATTGACCAGGCACTAGACATGGGAATAATTAAGAAGAACAATGCAGATATATATTATTTGGTAGAATTATGGAAAGAAGAAGATTTACCCTACTGACAAACACATGGACAAATAGGACACGTATATATATACGTACGTGTCCAAATGTCCATTGGCCGAGTGTCCAAGTGGACAAAACCATAAGCACTGTATATCACCAACTTATAAGCCTATTTGTCAAAAATGTCCAAAGGATGTCCAAGCAATAAAATGAGCGTTGGACAAACGCATTTTGTCCAAAAATTGAATGAAAACAACATTAAAAAACATTGATCATGGCACAACCAAAAGGAAAAACGGGGAACCCCAACGGCAGGCCTAAGGGCAGCCCAAACAAGATTACAAGCGAGTTAAAAACATGGGTAAAGATGTTGATCGATAACAACCGCCAGGGATTAGAACAAGACTTAAAAAAGTTAAGTCCAAAAGACCGATGGCAGATAATTGAACGACTATTGGCGTTTTGTGTCCCTAAGATGCAGAGCACGGAAGCCGTGTTGGACCTGCAACGGCTCACAGATGCAGAACTTGAAACGATCATAAACCAAATAACAAGTAATGAAGATGAAAACAACGGAACAGATGCGGTATAGAACCCCCGATGGTGAAACGCTGACCAGGGATGTCAAGATACTTTTGCTAAAAATTTTGAAAGAAGGGCAGTTTACAGATGCGGATAAAGAAGGATTACGATGCGGCCTGCATAGTCCGATGGTGATATTTGATAGCCTAAGGGATTGCAAGCGTCAGTATGAGAACGATTTTGCCGACACCCAGGGGCAAAGTCCCTGCCCGCTAACAAAACGACAAAGAAGCGAGATAAAGAAAGTGTTAAAAGCCGGAGTGGTAGATGAAAGATTATATCTAGAATTCTGTGCCGCGTTTGGAATAAGGATATTTTGTATTGTGTTTACAGATGATTAGATGAGCGGTAATCATTGGCAAACTAAGCGAATTAAAAAAAAGTGTTTATCTTTGTTACTGTCATTGGGATAAATCCCGTTGGAACAATTACAATCAATGCCCTTAGGAAGTTAAATTCTTAGGGGCATTTTCCTTTGGTATGGTACAATTGTATGGTACAACCTGAAAAACTAAACCCCGCTATATCATTGAATAGCAGGGTTTTAATATTCCGTTTTTGTGG
>JARKSE010000200.1 GCA_029974315.1 Paludibacteraceae bacterium
GTTAATATCTTATCTAATGTCGAAATACAAAATAAAAATACAGGACAAATATTCGGAGTAAATGCTTCAGGTGATGGCGATTCATTCAACCATAAAGTTGAGTTCGAGTTCATCCATTAAATGCCCTATAACGGCTACGTGTATGTTGCGTGGCGTAATTGGAACAAATAATTATCAAATTAAAATACAGTAAAATGGAAGCAGAAAAACTAAATAAACCACAAGAGCAGCCATGCAATATACACGATGTTGTGTGCAGTATGGATTTTGGAAACGGAATTATCCTTTATAACGATGATTGTTTGCAGGCTTTACGGAAACTAAATGACAAGCAATTTAATTTAGCAATTACTGACCCACCATATAATGTTGGCAGGCTTTACAATGAACACGATGATGAAATGCCACTTTTAGAATATGAAAACTGGTGCAAAGATTGGTTTAATGAGCTTTTGCGTGTTTCGGAAACGGTAGTAATGACAATAGGATATAAAAACCTAAAATTTTGGATGAACCTTGACCCAAAACATATGATTATATGGCACAAACCAAACCAAAACAGCCCAAGCCCATTAGGTGGATTTAATGCTTATGAGCCTGTTTTGTTTTGGGGCAAACTGCAAAAGCGAATTGGACACGATATTTTTAAAACCAATATTGCAATGCAAGAAGAGGCAAAGTGGCATAATTGCCCGAAACATTTACCAAGTTGGACAAAATTAATTGATATGCTTGTTGATAAGCCTGCCAAAGTTTTAGACCCATTTACAGGAAGTGGAACAACGGCAATTGCTTGTCATAATTTAAAACTCGAATTTACAGGATATGAACTTGATGCAATGTATTATAAAAAAGCCTGCAAACGTATTAAAGGATATACGTCTCAAATGGCACTATGGTAGTATTGCACACAACGGCTACGGGTATGACCAGTGGCGGATTACGAGTACAAGACTATCAAAATACGATACAGAATGAACGAAGATACAAACTTACAAATTAGCACACAGCCGCCATTGGTTATATCCGATGTTAGCCGCTGCCCTTCGTCTATTGTCTATTTGGAGGACTGTGTGCAAGGTTTAAAACGCTTTGCAGATAAACACTTCGATTTGGCAATTGTTGACCCGCCTTATGGAATAGGAATGGACGGTGGGAATGTTGGCTACAAAGGGTTTAACAACTTTGAAAAAAAAGACTGGGACAAAGAAATACCGAGCGATGAGTATTTTGCAGAGTTGTTTAGAGTTTCTAAAAATCAGGTAATTTTTGGGGGTAATTATTTTGGACTACCACCGACACGATGTTATCTGGTTTGGGACAAAGGAGAAGGATTTTATAATAGAACTTATGCCGAGTGTGAATTGGCGTGGACTTCATTTGACGCTAACACTTGTAAAATAAAATATGACCCATTAGCAAAAGGGGATTACAAAGGGAAAATACACCCTTGTCAAAAGCCAGTAACCGTTTATGATTGGATTTTACAAAAGTATGCCAAACCAAATGACCTGATTTTAGATACTCATTTAGGGAGTGGTAGCAGTAGAATTGCAGCATATAAAGGCGGGTTCAACTTTATCGGCTTTGAAACAGACAAAGAATATTATGAGAAACAAGAAAAGCGTTTTAAAAACTTCACGGCACAGCAGCGGCTCTTTTAGGGTTGCGGCTAACTCGTATATATCATCAATTTCGATAATTAAAATTATGAAAGGAGGGAAACAAAATGACTTACGACCCAGGAACGGCATATAATGACGGGTTCAAGGCCGGTTTTGAGGATGGATATAAGAAAGCATTGGCGGAAATCACAAACCCGGTGAACGACGTTTTGAAACGAGCCGA
>JARKSE010000011.1 GCA_029974315.1 Paludibacteraceae bacterium
GATGCTAATTTCCATAAATATACAATATATCAAAATGGGGAATATAAAACATTTTACAAAAAGCAAATGAACTTTGCGAAAAAAGCGTGCGAAGATTTAGCAAACTTACTAGCAAACGAAAAATGTGATATCATAGTGCCAAAAGAGCAAAAGGAAAAACTAGACAACATTTTAAACACCAATAATTTTTGGTACATGCTGAATAAACAAACCGAACTTGCTGCAGCACTATCGCTATCAGCACTGGTTATATCGGTTAAAGATATTACAGTTGACGCTAATGGCAGTTTAAGAGGCAAAACAGGAAAAATCAAGATATCTGGCATAAACGCAAAGAACATCTACCCAATTACAATAGATAATGGAGAGATAACGGAATGCGCGTTTTACATTAAAAGCACAAATTATGAAGATGTTGTATATCATTTGCAAAATGATGACGGTATGTATGAAATACACACCGAAAGGCAGTTTATCGGCAAAAGCAGCACGAAAGGGGCTGAAATAACAATATTCAAAGCGAAGACAACAACGCCGTGGTACATGATGATTCAGCTTAATTTAGCAAACAATCTAGATGTTGATTCGGAGTTGCCTATTTCATTATTTGCCAATTCAATTGACACTTTAAAAGCAATCGACAATAAATACGATGCATTCGACACGGAATATACACTAGCCAAAAAGCGTATATTTGTAAGTTCGGATTTAACACAAGTAGTTCCATCAACTGATGGTAGTGGCAATGTAAAGGTGGTTAGAGTGTTTGACACCAACGACATCGTCTTCTATAATTTGCCAAGAAGCGATGACGGGAAACCGTTAATTAGCACATCAAATGATGAAATACGTTACCAAGCATATATTGATGGAATTAATGAAGAACTAAACATCGCATCGGTTAAAATGGGATTCGGCAAAAACCATTATTCTTTAGGAATGGGTGGTGCTGGTGAGGGGCGTATAATGACAGCAACAGCAGTTGTTAGTATGCAATCTCAATTATTTACAACGATTAAAAAGCATGAGATCGTTTTGGAAAAAGCGTTGAGGGGCTTTGTTAAAACATTAATGCAAGTAGCAACAATGTACACACCCGATGAATTTCCAGAAATTGCAGACAACGATATTAACATTAAATTTGATGATTCGGTTTTTGAAGACAAAGAAACGGAAATGGCACGCGACCGCACTAATGTAGCAGCTGGGTTGATGTCAGTTGTTGAATTTAGGCAAAAATGGTATGCTCAAAGCGAAGACGATGCTATAAAGTTTGTAAGTGAAAATTTGAAATACAGTATTATTAATCATTACTTACCTGGGCTTGCACAAGGGGGAATAACTCCACAAAAATATGTTGAAATTGTTTTTCCAGAAATGAATGAGGCAGAGCAAAATGAAATGGTAGATTATATCACGACATATTTAGACAGCCTTAAAGCGTCGAGTGAACCAGATAGTATAGATGACGATGTTTATCAAGGCGATGGAGCGTAGTAAATGAATGATGAGATCATTAAAACCAAGAAAGAAGAATTGCAAAATGCCGTAGATAATGAAAAACTAAACGAGATATCGCAAGATGTCGGGGTTGTATATTCGACAATTGAAAACGATGTTGTTATTACTCTGAACAAGGAACTTAATAAACAAACAAAAGATTTAGAAAAATGGAAACAATATCATTTGAACCCTATCAATCAAGCCAAACTAAAAAAACAAATTGACAAAATTGTTAGTCGAGGCGAAAAGGCAGCGAGCAAAGTTGTAGAAGCCAGCAGAAACATAATCGGCGTGTATGAAAGAAGCAAAGCATCAAGCAACATCGAAAAAGGTAGTTTGCTGGTTAATACAGCAATGGACAATTACAATCGCTCTGTTGCTAAAATTGAACGCTTGGAATCATCTGACGCGTTAAAAGAATCAATATATCAGCAGACAAAACTAGGTATTGAAAAGGGGATGAAGGTTGTTTATCAAGATGGCAAAGTGTTTCGTTACAAAACGTACATGGAAATGGCAGTCCGAACGAACATGGCGAACGAAGTAGCAGCCAAACAGCTTAAATATGGTGCAAATGCTGGCATTGTTTTTTATCTATATAACTCTATGCAAGATTGTGCAAAAGACCACCAAGATTATCAAGGGCAATATTATTACGACGCTCGTTGGGAAAGTTTTGACATTAAGCAAGATGTTAAAGAAAAAATTGCAGAATATATCTCAAGCAAAAACATGATGTCAGTGCAAGAGGTTGAAGGACCACCGATATATCTTGGTACGCGCCCTAATTGTAGGCATAAAAAAATATCAGTATCTATCGAACAAGCACTAGGAATACCAGCGGACAAGTTGGAAAATGAACTCGGAATCTCATACGGTTATTTTAAAAAAGATAAATATATTGCGACATCTGAACATCACAAAAACGAACGGAAC
>JARKSE010000030.1 GCA_029974315.1 Paludibacteraceae bacterium
ACTTGTAATAACACGTTGAAAACATCGGGATGTGCTTTTTCAATTTCATCAAACAACACAACGCTATATGGTTTGCGTCGAATAGCTTCGGTCAATTGTCCGCCTTCGTCGTATCCTACGTATCCAGGAGGCGCTCCTATTAAGCGTGTAGCACTAAATTTTTCCTGATATTCGCTCATATCAATACGTGTCATCATATTTTCGTCGTCGAATAAATAATCGGCCAACGCTTTGGCTAATTCGGTTTTACCAACGCCCGTAGTTCCTAGGAAAATAAACGAACCGATAGGACGTTTTGGGTCTTGCAATCCAGCACGACTTCGTCTGATGGCATCGCTTACCGCTACTATGGCATCTTCTTGACCAACAACACGTTTGTGCAATTCATCTTCGAGGTGTAATAGTTTTTCGCGTTCGCTTTGAATCATTTTGGTAACTGGAATGCCAGTCCAACGACTCACAACTTCTGCAATATCTTCAGCATCAACTTCTTCTTTGATAAGCGCACTGCCATGTTGCATGGCTTTCAGTTGTTCTTTGCTTTGAGCAATTGCCTCTTCGGCAGCTTTGATTTTTCCGTAACGAATTTCGGCTACTTTCCCATAATCGCCTTCGCGTTCAGCCTTTTCAGCTTCATATTTCAGTTGTTCAATATCAATTTTGGATTGTTGAATTTTATCAATCAACGCCTTTTCGCTACTCCATTTCGCGCGCATTTTTTGACTTTCTTCTTTCAAATTGGCAATTTCTTTACCTAATTGTTCTAGTTTTAATGTATCGTTTTCGCGTTTAATAGCCTCACGTTCAATCTCTAATTGTTTAATGGTACGTTCAATTGTATCCAACTCTTCGGGCACGCTATCTACCTCCAAACGTAATTTAGCAGCAGCTTCGTCCATCAAGTCGATGGCTTTATCTGGCAAAAATCGATCGGTAATATAACGATTTGATAACTCTACGGCTGCAATGATGGCATCGTCTTTAATACGCACTTTGTGATGGTTTTCATAACGTTCTTTCAAACCACGTAAAATAGAGACGGTACTTGCTTCATCAGGTTCGTTGACCATTACAATCTGGAAACGACGTTCAAGGGCCTTATCTTTTTCAAAATATTTTTGATATTCATCTAATGTTGTTGCACCTATAGAACGTAATTCACCCCGAGCTAATGCCGGTTTTAGAATATTGGCAGCGTCCATGGCTCCTTCACCTTTACCTGCTCCAACTAACATATGAATTTCGTCAATAAAAAGAATAATTTCACCTTCGGCTTTGATTACCTCATTAACAACAGCTTTTAAACGTTCTTCAAACTCACCTTTATACTTAGCACCAGCTACTAAAGCACCCATATCCAAGCTGAAAATTTGTTTTGTTTTCAAATTTTCGGGCACGTCACCACGTATAATACGGTGTGCTAAACCTTCGGCAATAGCAGTTTTACCTGTACCGGGTTCACCAATTAAAATAGGATTATTTTTAGTACGGCGACTTAATATCTGTAAAACACGACGAATTTCCTCGTCACGTCCAATCACAGGATCAAGTTTGCCACTTCGGGCACGTTCATTTAAATTGATAGCATATTTTTCGAGTGATTGATACGTAGACTCTGCACCTTGATCTTTGACTCTGTTACCTTGGCGCAATTCTGTAATTGCTGCACGCAATGCATTTGCTGTGATGCCTGCATCTTGAAACATTTTTTGTACAGCATTCTTTTTATCACACAGAGCCAACAAAAGGTATTCGAGCGACACAAATTCGTCACCATCTTTTTGAGCCAGTTCTTCAGCTCGCAAGAGAACATCGCTACTTTCACGGCTCAAATAGGGCTCGCCTCCACTTACTTTTGGATAACTAGCTACCATATTGTCAGTAATAGCCGTAACCGATGCCGTATTTACAGACAATTTACCAAATAAAAACTGTAACACATTTTCGCCTTTTTCGAGAATGGCTTTTAAAATGTGTGGCGTTTCTATGGCTTGTTGACCATTTTGAGAAACCAATTCAACAGCACGTTGAACAGTTTCCTGCGCTTTGAGTGTAAATTTGTTGAAGTTCATAATTTATTTAGTTTTAAGGGTTTTCTAAATTTCGCTATTATTTTTACAAAAGGAGTGCCAACACATATTTATGAAAATATGGCAGTAAAAGAATAACAAAATAGGACAAATTGACATGATTTTAACCACAAAAAAGACGTACCTAAAAGCTACGTCTTTATTATTATACAAAATTTATGTGGTTAACTATTTTTCAAGAAATGCAAACACTGCCTTTTCTGTTTCTTGTTGGGCTTTTTCTAAATTATCATTTACAATAATAAGATCAAATTCAGGAGCAAACTGCATTTCCCATTTCGCTTTACTCACTCGTTTAGCAATCATCTCTTCAGAATCGGTTGCGCGCATGACCAATCGGCGATGCAACTCCTCTACCGATGGTGGTTGTATAAATAGAGCCAAAGCTTGGTCACCATAAAGTTTTTTGATAGCCAATCCGCCTTTTACATCAACATCAAACAAGATGTGTTTCCCAGAATTGAGCACACGTTCCACTTCCGATTTCAACGTGCCATAGAAGCAATCAGGATACACTTCTTCATATTCAATAAAAGCGTTTTCGGCTATTTTTTGCTTAAACTCTTCACAAGTCATGAAAAAATACTCCACTCCCAGCTTTTCTGTACCTCGCGGTGCACGACTTGTAGCAGAGATAGAAAAGCCAAAATCAATTCCACTATGATCAATAAGATGTTTTACAATAGTGCTTTTACCAGATCCAGAGGGTGCTGAAAATATAATAAGTTTACCTTTCATAGATCACTATAAAACATTAATTATCTGCTCTTTAATTTGTTCCAATTCATCTTTCATTTGAACTACAAGAATCTGCATTTCGCTGTGGTTTGATTTAGAACCTAACGTATTGATTTCGCGTCCCATTTCTTGAGTAATAAAACCAAGTTTTTTACCAGCAGTACTTTCATGACGCATTGTCTCCAAAAAATAATTCAAATGGTTATTTAGACGCAGTTTTTCTTCATTTACATCAAGTTTTTCGATGTAAAAAATTAGTTCTTGTTCTAATCGGTTTCGGTCAATAGTTACCTTATCCTCCATAGCTTGTAGATTTTCTTCTAAGCGTGCCTTTATTTTAGCAATGCGTTCGCCTTCATACTGGTCTACCTCGTTGAGTAATGAGGAAAGACGCTCTATTTTACTCACAAACATTGCTTCAAGAGCTTTACCCTCTTGCACACGAAACTCAATAAGTTGCTCTATCGCTTCATTGATTGTTTTTACAATAAAATCCCACTCATCATCTTCAACCGAAGTACTTTCCGACTTTAAAACATCAGGCAAACGCAACAAAACTTCCATCCAATTTTCAGGAATGGGAACGTTTAATTTTTCAGCAGTTTCTGTAATTTGATGGTAATAATTCTCAATTACCGTTTGGTTAATGTGGTTTACAACTTGAGAGCCTGCATCTTCGATATACAATGCAAAATCAACTTTTCCACGCTCCAATCTTTGTGTGATAAGATTGCGTATTTCGATGTCTTTTTCGCGATACAGCAGAGCTATGCGTGTTGACACATCTATCTGTTTGCTATTAAGCGATTTAATTTCTACAGTAATTTTTTTATTGTTATATTCGCAAGAGGCCTTTCCATAACCTGTCATCGATAAAATCATAGGCTAACATTTAAGTAAATTTATGAAATGCAAATTTACAATTTCTTTTCCGAATAATAACTCTTTTTAGCAAATGCTTATAAAATGAACGTCAAGCATTCTGAAATATAAATTAAAATGCGTATCTTTGCAAGTGTTGAGTTTTTATAACCGATGGCTACTATTTTGCATATAGAAACAGCTACTGACGTATGCTCCACTGCACTTTCAGAACATGGAGAGTTGTTGTTTTCTAAAATTTCTTTCGAAGGTCCTGCACACGCCACTAATCTTCCTCTATTCATAGAAGAAACGCTTGATTTTGCACGCAAACACAACAAACTACCCAATGCCATTGCAGTAAGTTCAGGTCCTGGTTCTTACACAGGTTTACGCATTGGTGTATCTACAGCAAAAGGTTTGTGTTACGGATTAGAAGCGAAACTTATTGCAGTCAATACATTACGGTTAATTACACAAAATGCTTTGTTGCACATAAAAGAGGCTAACGCTCTTATTTGTCCGCTTATCGATGCTCGACGCATGGAGGTTTATACTGCGATATATGATGAAAATTTGAATGAAATACAACCTGTTGAAGCAAAAATAATAGACGAATCGGCATTTATTGATTTACTTGACCAACGGATTGTCTATTTTTGTGGTAATGGTGCCGAAAAATGTAAAACGCTGATAACGCATTCAAATGCTCGTTTTTTAGCTGATATACATCCATTAGCTAATCATATGATTCACTTAGCCGAAGAGGCTTATCAGGCTTGTCTGTTTGAAGATGTGGCCTATTTTGAACCGTTCTATTTAAAAGAATTTCAAGCTACAGTTAGCAAAAAATCAATTATCAATTCCTAAATATATGAAATATTCTCAAAAGACCGATTTAATTTTACCAGAATATGGACGTAATATTCAACAAATGGTAACACACGCTGTTACAATAGAAGATCGTTCTGAACGTACACGTTGTGCTAAAACCATTATCGATATTATGGGTAATATGTTCCCCTACCTGCGTGACGTTGACGGCTTTAAACATAAATTGTGGGACCATCTTGCTATTATGTCGGAATTTAAACTCGACATTGATTATCCATTTGAAGTAGTAAAACCAACTTCGTTACATCAAAAGCCGGAAAAAATTCCTTATAACACACAACATATCCGCTACATGCATTATGGTCGTCTATTGGAAACGCTTATCAAAAAAACAGTAGAATATCCCGAAGGCGAACGTCGTGAAGATTTGATTGATTTAATAGCTAACCACATGAAAAAAAGCTATTTAACATGGAATAAGGAAGTGGTCGAGGATGGTAAAATATTTGATGATTTACGCGAATTATCGCAAGGTAATATCAATATAAATTCAGAATCGCTGACGTTAACCGCTTCGCGTGATATTATGAATAGAGGTCGCTCTACTAGCAAAAATCACAATAATAAAACAAGAAATAAAAATAGTAATCGGAATAAGAAATAAGTTATCTCGTTGCTAGAAGATTTGAATACGATAAGATATCTGGATTAAAAAGATACCGTTTATTGGCAACATCCACTTTGCAAAAAATATGTGTCAATCCATTGCTAACGAGCAAAAAAGGAACTTGTAAATTAAGATTATAAACCGCTATTTGGTCAAATACAGCTTGTGTTAACCGCACATGAGGTGCTTTGTATTCAACAATCATTAATGGTTTATAATTTTCGTCATAAACGACTGTGTCGCAGCGTTTTATAAGTCCATTGTACGTAATAGTGGTTTCGTTGCTTAAACGTGTTGGTGGCACTTCAAGTGCTTCGATAAGATGAGTTATCATATTTTGACGAACCCACTCTTCTGGCGTCAACGTTACATAGCGACGTCGAATACGATCAAAAATCTGTTGCTTTGTACCAACAGTTTTAATCTTGAAGTTATAAGCAGGTAAGTTTAATTTGACCATATTCTAAAATTTCCGAATACAAAGATAATAAAATGAAAGATAATATTGCTATGAAAACAAAAGAGGATATCGTAAAAAATTGGTTAGTGCGCTATACACAACGACCGCTCGAACAATTCGATAAATATATATTGTTGTGCAATTTCAATAATTATGTAGAGAAATTTGCTGAAATGTTTAACGTACCCGTGGTTGGTGTTAAAAGTAATATGCCAAATGCTTCAGCCAATGGCATTACTATTATCAATTTTGGAATAGGTAGTCCTAACGCGGCGTTAATTATGGATTTATTGTCAGCAATTAGTCCTAAGGCTGTTCTCTTTTTAGGAAAATGTGGTGGTTTAAAAGATAAAAATCAAATTGGCGATTACATTTTACCTAGTGCTGCTATTCGTGGTGATGGTACTTCAAATGACTACTTTCCACCTGAAATCCCCGCTTTACCTGCGTTTAACTTACAACGTTCAGTATCATCAAATATCCGTGATTTCGGACATGATTATTGGACTGGAACGGTTTATACAACCAACCGTCGCGTATGGGAACACGATGAAAAATTCAAAGAAACATTACGAATAACTCGTGCTCAAGCTATCGATATGGAAACAGCCACTCTATTCAGTGTTGGTTTTTTTAATTCTATTCCTACAGGTGCGTTATTGTTAGTATCTGATATGCCAATGCATGAAGCCGGTATAAAAACAGAAGAAAGTGACAAACAAGTGACTAAACAATTTGCCGAAGAACACTTAAGCATTGGTGTTAAATCGTTAGAATCTCTTCAAACTAACAGTAAAACAATCAAACACTTACGTTACGAATAATGGCAAAACAAGTCTGGACATACGAACAGCTGCTGGCTTCGCTAAAACGCAAAGAGTACAAGCCTGTATATATGCTTATGGGCGACGAGTCGTTCTATATCGATCAAATCTCCGATTATATAGAAGAACACGTTTTAACTGAAGAAGAAAAAGCATTCAACCAAACTATTTTATATGGTAAGGATACTACATTGACAGACATTATTATGGCCGCTAAGCGCTATCCTATGATGTCTCCGTATCAAGTTATCATTGTAAAAGAAGCACAACACATCAAAAATTTTGATGATTTACAGTTCTATTTAGAAAAACCTTTAAATACCACATTATTAGTTTTTTGCTATAAATACAGCAAACTGGACGGGCGCAAAAAATCGACTCAAGAGATCGAAAAGAAAGGTATTCTATTTGAATCGAAAAAGTTGTATGATAATCAGGTGGCTGGCTGGATAGAATCATATGTCAAATCGATGAATATCAGCATTAACAGCAAAGCTGCAAATATGTTGGCAGAATACCTTGGAAATGATTTGACACGCATAGTTCACGAGGTTGAAAAGCTATTAATTACCAAACCCAAAGAACAAGCTTCTATTACGCCGGAATTGATCGAACGTAACATTGGAATCAGCAAGGATTACAATAATTTTGAATTAGTTAGTGCTTTGACTAACAAGGATATACTCAAATGTAATCGCATTGTTGATTATTTTGGTAAGAACAGCAAAAACAATCCGTTAGTGGTGACAATTACCGTTATATTTAACTTTTTCTCTAATCTCTTACTTTACCACTCATTGAAAGATAAAAGTCAAATGAACGTGGCTAATGAACTCAAAATAAACCCCTATTTTGTTAAGGATTTTCAACAAGCGGCTAAACTATACAACTCCAGCAAAGTCACACAAGTTATCAGCGATATTCGTAAAGCAGACGTTCAGAGTAAGGGATTTGTCAATAGTTCCATTTCTGATTATGATCTATTGAAAGAATTGGTTTTCAAAATTTTACATTAAATTCATTATTTGTCAGCTATGGAAATTCTATTTACAACAAAACTACCTTTAGATGGTTTTTCATCACTAAGTGCTCATAAATTAATTATGCCTTCTGTTCCACGATTTTCACGCGCTGAGTTAGAACGCTTGATTACACAGTGTGATGTGTTGGTTTCTACATTTGACTATCCGATAGAGAAAACACTGATAGAGAAAGCTCAACGCTTGAAATTGATAACGAATTTTGGGGTGGGATTTAATAATGTAGATATAGAGACAGCTGCACAACACCAAATAATAGTAACCAATACACCAGATCCCGTTATTGAACCAACAGCAGAACAAACAATGACCTTAATGCTTGCTGTGGCTCATCGTACAGCGGAACTCGACCGAAAAATGCGCCAAACTAACGACATAGAAATAGGCGTGATGAATAATTTAGGCATTAGTATTCATGGTAAAACTTTGGGGATAATCGGTCTTGGTAGAATTGGACAAGCTGTGGCAAAACGCGCATTAGCCTGCGGTATGCGCATTATTTATCATAATCGTAAACGTGCAGACAAAACCATAGAAGAAGTACTTCAAGCCACTTATGTCAGTTTTGATGAGTTGCTTACACAATCTGATTTTATTTCATTACACCTACCCTATTACAAAGAATCACACCATTTAATAAACGAAGCGGCTTTTCAAAAAATGAAAAATGGTGCCACGCTTATCAATACCGCACGTGGTGCTATTGTCGATGAACAAGCATTAATTAAAAATTTGAAAAATGGTAAACTTTGGGGTACAGCACTTGATGTGTTTGAAAAAGAGCCTCAAATTTCGCCCGAGTTATTTTCGCTTGACAATGTAGTACTCTCTCCTCACATTGGCACAGGAACTATTGATGGACGTTTGGCCATGTGTGAGTGGGTGTCTAAAAATATTCTGCACTTTGAAAAGCACGAATTTGACAAACTTGACTGGGTAAATAAGTTCTAAAAGTCTCAAATAATTTTTCAATTTCAACTTTTACTCTAAATCAGAAGAAATAATAAATACGTCATTTAAAGGTACTTAATAGTGCTTTTTATATTGTCAGTAATGAGTAAGTAGCAAAGTAAAATAAACATCACATATTGAACAAATAAAAAATAGAGCAGAAAAAATCTGCTCTATTTTTTTATTATGATATGAACTACTCCCAACCTTGTGAAAGTAATCGTTTGTAGCTCTTATAGCGCCATTTTGCATTCTCTTCAGCAGCTTCAAATAATTCAGCTGCTTCATTAGGATATTGCTTCATTACTGAAGAGAAACGTACTTCACTTTGTAAGAACTCTTGGAACTTACTCCAATCTGGTTCTTTACTGTCAAGTGTAAATGGATTTTGACCTGCTTCTTCTAACATTGGGTTGTAACGCCACAATTGCCAGTAGCCGCATGCTACAGCTTCTGCTTGCTGAGCTTGTGATTTACCCATACCTGCTTTCAAACCATGGCTAATACATGGTGAGTAAGCAATAATGAGCGATGGACCAGGATAAGCCTCTGCTTCGCGGAATGCTTTCAAACATTGTGCTTGATCTGCACCCATAGCTACTTGAGCAACGTACACATAACCATACGTAGTAGCAATCATTCCTAAGTCTTTTTTACGAACGCGCTTACCGGAAGCTGCAAATTTAGCAATTGCACCCATTGGAGTTGACTTAGACGCTTGCCCACCTGTATTTGAATACACTTCGGTATCAAGAACTAAAATATTCACATCTTTACCTGAAGCAATCACATGGTCAAGACCGCCATAACCAATATCATACGAAGCACCGTCACCACCAATAATCCATTGAGAACGTTTTACTAAATAGTGGCTCAATTCGCTAATTTGTTTACAAGAATCACAGTCGCAAGCCTCAACTGCTGGCACAATTTGAACTGCTAATTCTTTAGTTTTATCAGCGTCATTGCGATTTTCAATCCATTCAGTAAAGAGTCCTTTCAACTCGTCAGAACAACACGTACTAGATTGAGCTTCTTGCATAAGTCGTACTAAGCGATCACGCATTTTATCATTTGCCAGAGTCATACCCATACCAAACTCACAAAAATCTTCGAACAGTGAATTTGCCCAAGCTGGACCTTGACCTTTTTCATTGGTTGTATAAGGAGTTGAAGGCACTGAACCTGAATAAATTGACGAACAACCAGTTGCATTGGCAACCATTTCTCTATCGCCAAACAGTTGTGTAATTAATTTTACATAAGGTGTTTCACCACAACCAGAACAAGCACCAGAGAACTCAAATAAAGGTGTTGCAAACTGTGAGTTTTTTACATTAGCTTTGATATCTACTAAATGCTGTTTAGTTTTAACATTATCAACGCAATAATTCCAGTTTTCAACTTGATTTAATTGAGTTTCGAGTGGTTTCATAGTTAAGGCTTTACCACCTTTTTTAGGATTACCAGGACAAACATCAGCACAGTTACCACATCCTAAACAGTCAAGCACGTCCACTTGAATACGGAAAGTCATACCGTCAAACGATTTACCAACTGCTTTTAACATGTCAAAATTAGCACCTTTTTGTTCCGATTCATCTAATACAAATGGGCGAATAGAGGCATGAGGACACACATAAGCACACTTATTACATTGGATACAATTGTCTGGTTCCCATTCTGGAACAAATGCAGCTACACCGCGTTTTTCATATTTTGATGTTCCTTGATGCCAAGTTCCATCTTCAATTCCTTTAAATGCAGATACTGATAACGAATCACCATTTTGGGCATTGATAGGACGAACAACTTCGTTAATAAATGCAGGATCATTATTTTCTACTGCTTTATCATTTGGTAATGATGCCCAAGCGGGATCTACAACTAATTGTTCGTATGCACCACCACGGTCAACGGCTGTATAGTTTTTCTTAACAACTTCTTCTCCCTTTTTCCCGTACGATTTAAGAATGAATTTTTTCATTTCTTCTACTGCTAAATCTACAGGGATAACTTCTGTTATACGGAAGAAGGCAGATTGTAAAATAGTGTTCGTGCGATTACCTAACCCTATCTCTTGTGCAATTTTTGTTGCATTAATATAATAAACTTTAATGTTTTTCTTAGCGAAATAACGTTTTACATGATTTGGTAAATGTTTAGCTAACTCTTCACCAGTCCAAATGGTATTCAGTAAGAATGTACCATTTTCACGCAAACCACGTGTTACATCGTACATATTTAGATAAGCTTGTACGTGGCAGGCTACGAAATTTGGCGTATGTACCAAATATGTACTACGAATCGGTGTATCACCAAAACGTAAATGTGAGCATGTAAAACCACCAGATTTTTTGGAGTCATATTCAAAATAGGCTTGGCAGTATTTATTAGTGTTATCACCAATAATTTTCACTGAGTTCTTATTAGCACCAACAGTACCATCAGCACCTAAACCGTAGAATTTAGCTTCAAATAAACCTGCGCCACCTAAGGTAATTTCCTCTTTTCGTGGAAGCGAAGTAAATGTGACATCATCTTCAATACCAATAGTAAACTGATTTTTAGGCATTGCCAATGCTAAATTTTCAAACACTGACAAAATTTGAGATGGTGTTGTGTCCTTAGAACCTAAACCATAACGACCACCAACTACTAATGGTGCATTTTTTTGATTGTATAATACATCTTTTACGTCTAAGTAAAGTGGTTCACCTGTTGCTCCAGGTTCTTTTGTACGATCTAAAACTGCAATACGTTTAGTTGTTTTAGGAAGTACAGATAAGAAATGTTTAGCAGAGAACGGACGATACAAATGTACTGACACCAAACCCACTTTTTCACCTTGAGCTCTTAAGTGGTCAACTGCTTCACGAATAGCTTCGGTAACTGAACCCATAGCAATAATCACATGTTCAGCGTCTTCTGCTCCGTAATAATCGAATAAGCCATATTTACGCCCTGTGATTTTAGAAATTTCGTTCATGTACTCTTCTACGATAGCGGGAACAGCATCATAGAAAGGATTAGAACTTTCGCGATGTTGGAAGAAGTGATCAGGGTTTTCAGCCATACCGCGTGCCACAGGACTTTCTGGAGTCAATGCACGACTACGGAATTCAGCCAAGGCTTTTTGATCAATAAGGCCTGCAAGGTCTTCGTTTTCAAGTAATTCAATTTTTTGAATCTCATGTGATGTACGGAAACCGTCGAAGAAGTTCACAAAAGGTACACGGCTTTTGATAGTCGATAAATGCGCAACTGCAGCCAAATCCATAACTTCTTGTACAGAACCTTCTGCTAACATAGCAAAGCCTGTTTGACGACAAGCCATAACGTCTTGATGATCACCAAAAATACATAGCGCATGAGATGCTATTGTACGTGCAGATACGTGAAACACACAAGGAAGGAGTTCACCTGCAATTTTGTACATATTTGGTATCATCAACAACAAACCTTGGGATGCTGTGTAAGTTGTAGTTAATGCACCTGCTTGCAATGAACCATGTACGGCACCAGCAGCACCACCTTCAGATTGCATCTCTTGGACTAAAACAGTTTCACCGAAAATATTCTTACGTCCAGCAGCAGACCATTCGTCGACATACTCTGCCATCGTTGACGACGGCGTAATTGGGTAAATAGCAGCCACTTCTGAGAACATATATGAGATATGTGCTGCAGCTTGGTTACCATCACAAGTAATAAACTTCTTTTGTTTTGCCATTTTGTTAAGTATTTTTAGTGGAATAAAATTTATTTTTTAGACTTATAAAGTGACAAAGGTATAAAAAAATAGTGAGTTATCAAGAATAATTCCAACAAATTAGAGATTTAATATTTGTTAGAATTTTGTAGTTTTGTTTGACCTTTTTTTAGTACAAGCACAAATTCTATTTAACCCTCCTTTGCATTTAATATATCAACTAGATGAATAGTGCGAATTAATAATCCTTGTTTTTGACAATAACTACTGATATTCATTAAACACGAAGCTTCTGTACTTACAATATATTCTGCTTGGGTTTTTAAGGCGTTTTCTACTTTTTTTGCAACCATAGCCGTTGAAATATCGGTGTTTTTTATGGCAAATGTACCCCCAAAACCACAACACGTAGTGCTCTCTTCCATCTCTAGCAACTCTAAACCTTTTACATGACTTAATAAGCGTTCTGGTTCATCTGTTAGTCCATATTCTCGAATCGAAGAACATGAACGATGTAATGTTACTTTATGAGGAAACATCGCTCCTAAATCAACTGTTTTTAGATGATTACATAAGAAATCTGAGAGTTCAAATAAATTATTTGACATCTGATTGCATAACGCAAGTTTTTCCGTATCGTCAGGAAATAGTTTAGCATAATGCCTTTTGATAAATCCAGTACAAGAACCCGAAGGGGAAATTATCGGGATTGTAGGATCGTAATCATTGAAAAACTTCTCTGCTAAAGCCTTACTCTCTGCCCAATAACCACTATTAAACGCTGGTTGTCCACAACAAGTTTGGTTGGGATTATAAATTACTTCACAACCTACTTTTTGAAGAATTTCTAGCGTATTTTGACCCGTTTGGGGATAGAGTTGATCAATATAACAAGGTATAAAAAGTTGAACTTTCATATTTTATTTGTAAGTGAGTGTAATATCTAAAGCTATGGGTAAATGGTCGCTATAACCGCCATTAAATCGCATTCCAACATAAGTGCGCGCTGGTTGTTTACCCAGCGGTTTTGCATCTTCTAAAAGCCACTCTGGAGCGAAAACAGTAACGGAGTTTACATCAATAAAAGATTGAGCTGTGGAATTCAACCAACTTCCAGACGCTATAAATTGGTCAAGCATACCCCACTGACCAGCATGTTTATAACTACCTATTTTACCACGCTGATGCAAATCGTACGTGAGATTATAAAGTTGTTGTGCATCCAAAATTGTTTGAAGTGGTTGAGCGTCTAATACCTTTTTAATACTTCTATTTGTTGGATAATCATTAAAGTCGCCCATAATCAATACTAATGCTGTTGAATCATGCATTAAAACAGTATCGACTTGCGCTCGCAATGTGGCAGCTGCCGCAATGCGATTGGGTTCACTTTCTAATTCACCACCCAAGCGCGACGGAAAATGATTTACAAACAAGTGTATCGTATCCTGATTTGGCAATGTTCCACAAACGTACAAAATATCACGTGTCGTACGTTCCGAATTTAATAGCACTTTTATGGGTCTTGAGGTAATAGGATTAAATAAATGCGGTTGATAAAGCAATGCTACGTCTACTCCACGCGCATCAGGGGATTCATAATGAACATACTGATAATTAAGTGATTTTAAATGCGAATACCTTGTTAATGTTTTCAAACAATTATTATTCTCAATTTCGCAAAGACCAATAATTGCCGGAGGCGACCAACCACCAACTGCGGTAATCACTTGTGCAATGTGTGCGAGCTTTTGTTCGTATCTTTGATAGTTCCAACCGCGTATTCCACCAGGTAAATACTCAGAATCATTGGTTAAAGAATCATCTTTTACATCAAATAAGTTTTCCACATTGTAGCACATGACACGTATGCTTGTTGGTTGTTGAGCGGCAATATCTACAACAGTCAAACAAAGCAAAAATAGTAGTAATAAGCGCGTCTTCATGCAATTATATCGTTATTTCTCGTATGCGCCTAAATCGGGCGCACCATCTCTTAAGCGACTTTTACCCAATAAATCAATAGGATAGCGCCCTGCAACTGCAGTATTTGCTTTTGAACGCGCTATAGATTTAGCATCTAATTGAAAATTATAATATCCAGTTTCAGCAATTTTGTCGATAGAAGTGTTAACAAAAACGGTGTCAGCAACTCCTTGAGCTGTTGTGTTCTGTGAACGTGCCCAGGTTATATTATGAAATTCAGCATCGTCCAAACGTTTGGATTTTATCAACGTATTGCTAATTAAAACATTATACATAGCGTTTGTGAACGTATCTTTATGCAATAAAATCTCTTTACTTTGATTACCAAACACGATAGAGTTTTCAATTACAGAAGAGGTAACAGGATAAAGATAGAGTAAATTTCCATCCAATATGTAATTGGAAATAACCAAAGTTTCGCTCTTGCGTTGACCCCACATATAATAGTTAGCAAGTGTAGAATGTACCACATAAGACTCACCACCTAATAAATATAAACAAGATGTACCACAATTAGATATCTCCGTATTCTCAACTATTACTTTAGCATTTTGAGCATACAATCCGTACTGCGTCATGCTATGTAAAACACTATTTTTTACAGTTAATGTAGGCTTTTCGGCATGCGTCCCTACGATTACAACACCCAAATTACATCCACGAATAAACGTGTGATTAAGTAAGTGCGATCCTTTACTATTTTGAAGATACACACCGCCCCACTGCCCAGGCATATAATCGTAAGGTGTTTTATCCACGTCAGGAAGTCGGTCAAAACGATCAGTACGCATCACCACAGGTTTTTCTAATGTACCATCAGAAATTAAATTACCATCAATAATCAAATTTGCTTTATCGTGAAAAAAGAGACGCGCTCCAGGTTCCAACGTAAGGGTTTTTCCTTCGACAATATGCAGATAATTAAAAATTAAATAAGGTCTAACAGCTGTTAATGTTGTATTTTCAGTGAGCGATTTTCCATTAAACACAATGGCATCTTGTCCGTAAGTAATGAGTTTAACATCTTGTGTTTGGCCATTAGTTACAAATACCATCGAATCTTTGTAGAATACAGGAAAATCGCTATCGTTAGGATCTACGGTGAGTTCTACAAATACAAATAAACTGTCTTTGGCTTTGATTTCTATATTTTGCAAGAAGTTAGTGGATGGCGGAATGCGTCCATCTAAATTGAATCTGAAATAAGATTCGCTACCCTTTGCTAAACGTGCAGAGGTGATTTTTAGCGCTTTATCGTTTTTATTGTAAATAAAAAAAGAGACCGTGCGTGATGGTACATTGGTAAAAACAGTGTCGAACGAAAGCGTATCACACGAAAACGACAACACTGCCGAAGGATCAGTTGTAAATTGTTCGTCAACACACGATGGTGTTAAAAAACTGATAAAACAGACAGTTATATACAAAAAAGCGAATTTGGTCTTCATAAACAGGTTATTTCGTAGTTATAATCACTCGACAAGGCAAATTGTCGGACAAATTTAGTACAAAAATATGATTGTTTCCACATAAAAAACGACTATATTTGCCAAATATTCTATTAACACTAAAAAAACGTCTATCATGGCTAATCGTAGAACACTCAAAAAGAACATTCAATTCATAACCTCTGAATTGGTTACTGAGAGCTATATCAAGCATCTGATGTTAAAAAAAATGGATACAGAGAGTTTTAATTCCATTTTAAAGAAAATTGCAGATCTCAACAATGATTTTCTATCACGCGTAAATCATCCTAATGGTACCAAAGAACCTAAATTGGTGAAAGCGTATTACAAAAAATTGATTGCTGATTTCAACAAAGAAGTTGACCAAATTGTTGAAGAACTTAATAAATAGACAACTATTTATTTAATTATATAAGGGTTTTGTTCTTGAAAGAGCAAAACCTTTTTTGTTTTTACACAGATTATTAAAATATGTGCTATTTTATCAATTATTTATGCTAAAAAAGTTCTTTATTCTTAATTAAAAACAGTACCTTTGTGTCGCTTTTATATGGCTAAATTCTATTTATAATTATATTTTACAAAACTTTAAACTTTTTATTATGAAACCTTCTCACATTGAGCACATTGGTATCGCAGTAAGCAGTTTGGATGAGGTAATCCCCTACTACGAAAAACTCCTTGGTCAAAAATGTTATTCTATCGAAGAAGTTGCCGACCAAAAAGTAAAAACTGCTTTTTTCAAAGTTGGTCAAACCAAAATCGAACTATTAGAAGCTACAAGCCCAGATAGTCCAATTGCTAAGTGGCTCGAAAAAAATCCTCGTGGTGGCGTACATCACATTGCTTTTAATGTTGATAACGTACAAGTTGCTTTGGACGAGTGTGCTGATGCAGGCATACAATTAATAGACACAAAACCACGTAAAGGTGCTGAAGGGTTGAATATTGCTTTTCTACACCCAAAATCAACACATGGTGTTTTAACCGAATTATGTGAACAACCAAAATAAATTCTATAAATGAAATTCATATGGAAAATCAAGAAAATTTAAAAAAATTAATAGCAAAACGCGCCGAAGCTCAACTTGGTGGCGGTCAGAAAAGTATTGATGCACTTCACGCAAAAGGTAAATTTACCGCTCGTGAGCGCATTAATCTTCTTTTAGATGAAGGCAGTTTTGAAGAAGTAGATATGTTTGTAACCCACCGCTGTACCGATTTTGGTATGGACAAAAAAGTATTTTTGGGTGATGGTGTTGCAGTTGGTAGTGGTACTATTGATGGCCGTTTAGTGTTTGTTTTTGCACAAGATTCTACTGTTATTGGTGGTTCTTTATCAGAAACAATGGCGCAAAAAATTTGCCACGTTATGGATATGGCTATGAAACTTGGCGCTCCTATTATCGGTTTGAACGACTCGGGTGGTGCACGTATACAAGAAGGTGCAAACGCTTTAGCTGGTTATGCCGAAATTTTCGAACGTAACATTTTAGCTTCGGGCGTCGTTCCACAAATCTCTGTCATTATGGGACCTTGTGCCGGTGGTGCTGTTTATTCTCCAGCATTAACGGACTTTGTTATGATGACAGAAGAAAATAGTTATATGTTTATCACAGGTCCTACTGTTGTAAAAGCTGTAACTGGTGAGGATGTAACCGTTGAAGAATTGGGTGGAGCTCGCATACATGCAACAAAATCAGGTGTAACTCACTTTACTGCTCCAACCGAAGAAGACGCGTTAAAAGAAGTACGTCGCCTAATATCATTTATTCCACAAAACAATATGGAAGAAACTCCTGTTGTTGAATGTACTGACCCTATCGATCGTGCAGATGAAGGTTTGAATGATGTAGTGCCAGCTAATCCAAACAAGCCTTACAATGTAAAAGATATTATCTACAACATTATTGACAATGGTGATTTCATGGAAGTTCATCAAGATTTTGCAAAAAATATTGTATGTGGATTTGCACGTTTTAATGGACAATCGACTGGTATTATTGCCAATCAACCCAACTGGTTAGCTGGTGTACTCGACTGTGACGCTTCACGTAAAGCAGCTCGTTTTATCCGTTTTTGCGACGCTTTTAACATTCCAATCTTAACTTTGGTTGACGTACCGGGTTTCTTACCTGGAACAGGACAAGAATATGCCGGTATTATTGACCACGGTGCAAAATTAATGTTTGCTTATGGCGAAGCTACTGTGCCTAAGGTAACAGTAACACTCCGTAAATCGTATGGTGGTGCACACATTGTCATGAGCTGTAAACAATTACGTGGTGATTTCAACTATGCATGGCCAAATGCAGAAATTGCAGTAATGGGTGCATCTGGAGCTATTGGAATTTTAGAAGCTAAAAATTTAAAAGCTATAGAAGATCCTGCAGAAAAAGCAAAATTTATTGCTGAAAAAGAGGCTGAATATCAAGATAAATTTGCTAGCCCTTATCAAGCTGCATCTAGAGGATATATCGACGATGTTATTGAACCACGCGACACACGTTTCCGTATTATTCGTGCTTTCCAAACGTTACAAACAAAACGTGTAACTAATCCTTTAAAGAAACACTCTAATATACCTTTATAATTATGATTTTACTAACAATAAACTGGACAAATGCACTCAGCATTACCTTGTTAGGATTGGGTATTGTATTTGTGGTTTTGTGTTTACTCATTCTATTATTGGTTGTTTTTGGTAAAGTAATGACACCTAAAGTACGTGTACCTAAGGCTGTTAGAACACCAAAAGATGCTAAAGTAGAAATTAGTGATAATACAGAATTCCACGAAGTACAACTTCCTGCAAATGCAAGTGCTGCCATTGCTATGGCATTACATTTATATTATTCCGATGTGCACGACCAAGATAGTCACGTTATTACCATCAAAAAGGTAGAACGCCGCTATTCACCTTGGAGTGCAAAAATTTATGGTATCAATAATTTAGTAAGATAATATCCGTATGAAAAAATTTAAATTTATAATAGACGGCAGCAAATACGAAGTTTCTGTAAACGAAATTGAAAATAATGTAGCCGAAGTCGAAGTAAATGGCACCCCATTTACAGTGGAAATAGAAAGAGAACAAAAAAGTACTGTTACTACTCGCCCAAGTGTAAAACCAGCCACCGTAGCTCCTGCAGCTTCACATAGCACAGCGGCTAGTACAATGGTTGTTAAATCACCACTTCCTGGTAGTATCATGAAAGTTTTGGTAGCTGTTGGCGATAATGTAAAACGTGGTGATGTATTGTTAACCATGGAATCTATGAAAATGGAAAACAATATTTTAGCAGAAGTTGATGGTGTTATCAAAGCAGTTGCAGTAGAACCTGGTAAAAATGTTTTGCAAGATGATAAATTAGTAGAACTAGAAACTAAAGGTTCATCACACTCTGCTCCTACTGAAAAACCAACTCCTGCACCAGCGCCCAAAGTTGAGGCTCCTAAGCCTGCTCCAGTAGCTGCACCTAGTGCACCAAAACCTGTGGTTGGTGGCTTTAAAGTAAAATCGCCACTTCCTGGCAGTGTACTTAAAGTGGTTGTTGCTGAAGGTCAAGCCGTAAAACGTGGAGATGTATTATTAACTTTAGAATCCATGAAAATGGAAAACAATATCTTGGCAGAAAAAGATGGCGTTGTAAAATCAATTGCAGTTACTGCTGGTCAAAGCGTTATGCAAGATGATTTATTATTAATCATGGACTAATTTGAAAAACGTTATCATGATGAAACATTTAAAATATTTTTTATTAATTATTGCTTCGATAGTCACCTTTTCAAATCCTTTGTCTGCACAAGACGAGGTCTTGTCGGTTGACGTATCAGAAGTGGTTGCTGTAAGTTCCGATTCTGTTGCCATAAGTGCAGAAGATAACGCTATGGAGGCAGATATCAACGTGGGCGAAAGTATGATAGAATTTTGGGAAAGCACAGGGATTTTTGAAATTTTTCAAAATTGGAAAATTTTAGTCATGTTACTTGTGTCATTCGTATTATTGTACTTGGCTATTGTTAAACAATTTGAGCCACTCTTATTGATGCCAATTGCTTTTGGTATGTTGTTGAGTAATTTACCTAATGCTGGGCTTTTTACTCCCGAATTGTTTGCTGATGGCGTTATACACTGGGATCAATTCTCACACGCAGGTTTATTAGACTATTTGTATCTTGGTGTTAAACTCGGTATTTATCCTTGTCTTATCTTCCTGGGTGTAGGCGCTATGACAGACTTTGGTCCGCTCATTGCTAATCCTAAAAGTCTACTACTTGGTGCGGCAGCACAACTTGGTATTTTTGGCACTTATTTAGGTGCTATTGCATTAGGTTTTCTACCTCGCGAAGCTGCTTCTATTGGTATCATTGGTGGTGCCGATGGACCAACAGCTATTTTCTTGACTACAAAATTAGCACCAGAATTACTTGCCCCTATTGCTGTAGCAGCTTATTCATACATGGCTTTGGTTCCTGTTATTCAACCACCTATTATGAAAGCTTTAACAACGCATAAAGAGCGTGCTATTCGTATGAAACAATTACGTAGCGTTTCTAAAACTGAAAAGATAGTATTCCCTATTGTTGTTACAGTCATTGTATCTTTACTGTTACCAGATGCTGCTGCTCTTATCGGTAGTTTAATGTTAGGAAACTTAATGCGTGAGTCAGGTGTGGTTGAACGATTAAGCAAAACAGTACAAAACGAGCTTATGAATATTGTAACCATATTCTTAGGTCTTACAGTGGGTGCCACAGCTACAGCTGCAACATTCCTAAATGTCAAAACTTTGATGATTTTAGGTATGGGTATTGTAGCATTTAGCTTTGGTTCCGCTGGTGGTGTTTTATTAGCTAAATTTATGAACTTGTTTTCTAAAGATAAAATCAATCCGCTTATTGGTTCTGCGGGCGTTTCAGCCGTGCCAATGGCCGCTCGTGTGTCACAAGTGGTAGGTCAAGAAGAAGACCCAGGTAACTTCCTTTTAATGCACGCTATGGGACCTAATGTAGCTGGCGTTATCGGATCTGCTGTAGCTGCAGGTTTCTTGCTCAGTGTACTTGGCTAAATAATTTTTGCATAAATGTGAAAAGTTCCATATTTCTATGGAACTTTTTTATTATTAATTGTTACCAATAAAATAAAGAGCCTTTCAGAATTGCACTGAAAGGCTCTTTTACAATATCTATTTTCTATTAAGTAATTATCCTCCACATTTAGAATAACCACAGTTTGAACAAACAAAACAGCCCTCTTTTACCATAATGGAATGTTGGTGACATTCTGGGCACTCCATGCTCTCCACTTCTGTTCCATCAGGAATGTATTTTTTCAAAGCACGTTCAACTCCGGCTTTCCACGTATTAATGGATTCACTATCTAACTGCAAACCTGAAACCAATTTAATCACTTGATCGATAGGCATACCATAACGTAATACCCCTGAAATCAATTTAGCGTAGTTCCAGAACTCTTTGTCAAACTTGTGAGACAACCCTTCTACCGTAGTTTTATAGCCACGTGTATTTTTATATTGGAAATCGTAACGTTTTTGGCCATTTTCATCCACCTCTTTGATGATTTTACCCACAGTAACGGTTTTAGGTAACAATAAACCTTCCTCATCGTCAGCTAAACCGGTAAAAATTTCATAAGGTTTTCCATCTTTCAAACCAATAAACGCAATCCACTTTTCCTTTTTGTTTTGGAAACGCACAACGTCACACTCTAACTCTTTCGGACGAACCAAATGGTCTTCTGTATAGCATACACAACGTTTATTTGGATCTTCTTTATCATCTTCTTTGTCATTTTTAGAAGCATTTACTAAAACGCCTGCACGCGAACCGTCACGATAAATAGTAACGCCCTTACATCCGGTTTTCCAAGCTTCCATGTACAAGCGAGCGACCAACTCTTCTGTAGCATCAGCTGGTAAATTAATTGTTACACTAATGGAATGGTCAACCCATTTTTGAATACGACCTTGCATACGTACTTTGTTCAACCAATCTACATCATTGGCAGTAGCTTTGTAGTAAGGCGATTTTGCAACTAATTCATCCAACTCCTCTTGTGTATAATGTTTTGTTACATCATAACCATTTACTTGCATCCAAGTTACAAATTTGTGATGGAATACGATGTATTCTTCCCAAGAATCGCCTTCTGTATCAACGAAATCAATGCGTACATTCGTATCATTTGGATTTACTTTACGACGACGTTTGTAAACCGTCATAAAAGCAGGCTCAATACCTGATGTTGTTTGCGTCATTAAACTGGTAGTACCTGTTGGAGCAATGGTCAAACAAGCGATATTACGACGGCCATATTTTACCATATCAGCATACATGTCAGGATCTGCCTCTTTTAAACGCAAAATAAAGGGGTTGTTTTTTTCACGTTCTGAATCAAATACAGTGAAAGCTCCACGCTCTTTAGCCATAATCACTGAAGAACGATACGCTTCTACGGCTATGATTTTGTGGATCTCTTCTGAAAAGTCTGTTGCTTCTTCAGTTCCATAACGATAGCCCAAAGCTGCCAACATATCACCTTCGGCAGTAATTCCTACACCTGTACGACGACCTTGTGAGGTTTTAGCTTTAATTTTTTGCCATAATTGTGACTCTGTCAATTTAATGTGCTCATCTTCAGGGTCTGAAGCAATTTTAGCTAAAATACCATCGATTTTTTCCATTTCCAAGTCGATAATGTCGTCCATTAAACGTTGCGCTAATTGCACATGTTTGCGGAAGAGATCGAAATTAAATTTAGCATTTTTAGAAAATGGATTTTCTACATAAGAATATAAGTTGATTGCTAATAAACGACAGCTGTCATACGGACACAAAGGAATTTCGCCACAAGGATTAGTTGAAACTGTGCGATAACCTAAATCAGCATAACAATCTGGAACAGACTCTCTTAAAATAGTATCCCAAAATAACACACCTGGTTCAGCTGAACGCCAAGCGTTATGAATAATTTTTTTCCATAAAGCACTGGCATCAATATCTTTTTGATGTGTTGGATTTGGCGAATCTACTGGATAATGTTGGTTGTATGAAGTTCCATTTTCTACAGCACGCATAAATTCATCATCTACTTTTACAGAGATATTAGCGCCTGTAATTTTGCCTTGTTCTAATTTAGCATCAATAAACTTTTCAGAATCTGGATGTTTAATAGAAACTGACAACATAAGCGCACCACGACGACCACCCTGCGCTACTTCACGCGTTGAGTTAGAATAACGCTCCATAAATGGAACGATACCTGTAGATGTAAGCGCTGAGTTTTTTACTGGCGAACCTTCTGGACGAATTTGAGATAAATCGTGCCCTACACCACCACGGCGTTTCATTAACTGTACCTGCTCCTCATCTAATTTGATAATAGCGCCATACGAATCGGCAGCACCATCAATACCAATCACAAAACAGTTTGATAAGGAAGAAACTTGGTGATTGTTACCAATACCAGTCATCGGGCTACCAGCTGGTACAATGTACTTAAAGTCTTTGAGCAACTCAAATACCTCTTCGCTTGATAGTGGATTTGGGTACTTTTGCTCGATGCGTGCAATTTCATTAGCTAAACGCCAGTGCATATCATCGGGCGTACGTTCGTATAAATTCTGTTCTGAATCTTTCAGAGCATATTTATTCACCCATACTTGTGCCGCTAACTCATCGCCTCCAAAATAATCACAAGAGGCTTTTTTAGCCTCTTCTTCTGAATAAATTTGTTTTTTCACGATAATAAACTTTTAATATAAATTATAAATAATATTGTCCGATTATTAAAGGGTTTGCATCAAGCAAAACATCTTTGCAATATTACAACTATTTCCAAAATAAAACAATAGACCCTAGTTTGTTTTTTATAAAGTTTCCCAAAATATTTTATAACAACCTAATTATCAAATAATTAATTTATCAACAATTCAAAAAAGTTTCCCAAAATAAAAATTTTACAAAAGGACAGGTTCACTAAAATGGCAACTAAAGTATTCACATCATGATAGTTAAAGCAAAAATAACTTGCAGTCGAACAGCTGCTTTAAAGACATAAAAAAAACGGTTTTCTTACAGAAAACCGTTTTTAAATTGAAAATATAAATTATACTAAAAATGACGAATTTGATCAGCCACCTGATTTGGTGTAAAACCAAGTTTTTCGTCTAACACTTTATATGGTGCTGAAAAACCAAATGATTCCAAACCAAAGATTTTACCATTCGCTCCAACTAAACCTAAAAGATTAACGGGTAAACCAGCAGTTAAACCAAAGATTTTGCTACCACGTGGTAAAACTTTTTCTTGATACTCTGCTGATTGAGATCGGAATAATCCTTCAGAAGGAACTGATACAATACGAATTCTCTTACCTTCAGCTCGTAAAATAGCAGCAGCATCAACCAAGGTAGATACTTCGGAGCCTGATGCTACTAAAATTACATCAGGATTACCATCACAACTTACCACATAAGCGCCTTTGTCAGCTTTATATGCTTCTACTTTACGATCGCCTGGCAAATCGTTAATATTTTGACGACTCAAAATAATAGCCGACGGAGTTGATACATTTTCAAGCATCAATTTATAAGCAGCAGTAGTTTCATGCACATCAGCAGGACGCAACACTAGCATAGAATTTCTACCACTGTGATTTTTAAGTTTTTCCATCAATCGAATTTGTGCTTCTTGTTCTACAGGTTCGTGTGTTGGACCATCTTCACCTACGCGGAAGGCATCATGCGACCAAATAAATTTCACAGGCAATTCCATCAAAGCGGCCATACGAACTGCAGGTTTCATATAATCGGAGAATACAAAGAAGGTTGCACATGCTGGAATAACACCACCATGCAGCGCCATACCAATACAAACACAAGCCATCGTTAATTCAGCAACACCAACTTGTAAAAAAGCTCCTGAAAAATCGGTGCGATTCATAGCATGTGTTTGCTTTAAGAAGCCATCTGTTTTATCAGAATTTGATAAGTCGGCACTAGAAACCACCATGTTTTCAACTTGTTTTGCCAATGAAGCTAAAACCGTAGCTGAAGCCGTACGTGTAGCTTGATTTGCTTTTTGCTCAATCAATGACCAATCTACCTTAGGCGCTTTACCAGAGAAGAATAACTCCATTTTAGCTGCTAATTCAGGATTAGCTTTTGCCCAGGCGGCTTTTTCTGCTTGTTTTTTAGCAACTAACGCTTTTAACTCTTCTTCACGTTTAGCATAAATAGCTTTTGTTTCCTCGAAAAACACAAATGGATTATCAGGATTTCCACCCAAATTTTTCACCGTATTAATATAAGCTTCACCACCAAATGGAGCACCATGAGTATCGCAACTGCCTTCAAAGCTTGTGTTGTCAGCTCTACGCCCACCTTTACCCATTATAGTTTTACCAATAATAAGCGTTGGTTTCTCTTTCTCTGCTTTTGCTTTCCTCAAAGCTTCACGAATTTGACTTGCATCATTACCATCAATTTCGATAATACGCCAGCCCCAAGCATCATACTTTTGAGCTACATTTTCACTGGTTACAGCACTTGTTTCAGTAGATAATTGAATATCATTTGAATCATAGAACATAATTAAATTATCCAACCCAAGATGTCCAGCTAAACGTCCAGCACCTTGTGAAATCTCTTCTTGTACACCACCGTCAGAAATAAAAGCGTAGATGGTTTGGTTCATCATTTCGCCAAATTTTGATTTCAAAAATTTAGCAGCAATAGCAGCTCCAACTGCAAACGCATGCCCTTGTCCAAGAGGACCTGATGTATTTTCTACACCACGCATAACATCAACTTCTGGGTGTCCAGGTGTTACACTGCCCCATTGACGGAACTGTTTTAAATCTTCTAATGAATATTTTCCAGTACAAGCTAATACCGAATATAGCATAGCTGACATGTGTCCAGGATCTAAGAAAAAGCGGTCACGACCTTCCCAACGTGGATTTTGTGGATCATATTCTAAAAATTCAGAATAAAGTACATTGATAAAATCAGCACCCCCCATAGCACCGCCCGGGTGACCAGAATTTGCTTTTTCAACCATTGACGCTGCTAAAAGACGAATATTGTCTGCAGCTTTGTTTAATTGTTCTACTGTGTTCATAGTAAATATATTAGGATTAAAATTATTTGAAATTTTGAATGAATTACAAAGATATAAATTTTCTTCATAAATCAGAGCTTAGACCATAGTTATTCCAAATTAAGGCGACTTCCTTTAGGATATTGTACACCATAACTTAATGTAAACGATTGCGATTCACCCGGCTGCAAATCAACTTCCCAAGTCAACACACCTGTTTCTTTATTATGATCAGAAGAAGGCGTAGTTTCTTTGAGTAGCTCTACTACAATATCTTTTTTTGTTGAAATTGGATATTGATCTTTCACTACCGCATGAATGGCTTTCGTTTGATTGTTTTTAATCGTTATCTTATAAGTTAAAACTACTTTTGTTGTTGAGCCTAAGGTTTTTATACTACTGAAATCTTTTACTTTTTCACGTACAACAGAAACGCGTTTGTCGGTTCCTAAAGTTAATTTCAATTTATCTTCGGTAGAGTTTGTATTGATATTAGTTTCGCCTACATACGAACCATCGTAGGTAATATTAGCCTTTCCACTCAATAAGTTCAAACTTGCCCAATCAGAGATTTCAGCCAATAAAAACGTTTCTGTATCCAATTTGGGGGCACAATAGTAATTAAAATTAGCTGTGGTTTTGTACGATTTTAAATCGACTGTTTGTTCTTTTCCATTGCCTGGAATGGTAAAAGGCATCTCTATATTATACTCCACATTCAAAGCAGTTTCGGTTTGAGTAATGAAATCTTCCATGCTTTTTGTCGTAATAATCACTACCCCATTTTTACCTTCTGAACCATATTGTGCTTCGGCTTGAGCACCTTTTAGCACGTTTTTAGACTTAATATAATTAGGATCTAATGATTGAGCATACTCTTCGCTAATAATTTCACCATCAAGAATATACAACAGTGAATTTGAAGACTTTACTTGTCTAGTAGTACCATAACCTGCAACAACAGCTTCTTCAAGAATCACAGCACCATCTTGATAATTTGCCATAGAAGGCGCAGCTACCATTGCATAGCGATACGTTGGTTGCATATAATCCAAAAACCACGTAGTAAAATACGAAGCCTCTTTATTAAATGAAGGTTTAGCAGTTTCTAGCGTCAATTTTACTTGATTCCAATCCAATCCTGTAAATTGACGCACTTTAGCTTTTCCTAATATGGTAATTGGTTTATCAGTAGACGCAATATTAATGTCATAATACGGCGTCCAACTAGCCGATGTGGTAAAATAACTAATATTAAACGTAGCTGACGTTGCCGCAGGAGCTGCTAACGTTAATTTCAAAATGCCAGTATGTTTACCACTTTTGCCTATTTCTTGCTGTAATTGTTTACTAAGACGTGCTATATGATTATCTAATTGCTCTTTTTTCTTATTATCAGCAACCACCGAAGCTTCTAAAGCCATTGCTTTGGTCTTGTATAAATCCATATTGGAGTTTATTTCAGCCACTGTTGCACCTTTTTCTACCAATGATAGATTATGTTCAACACTTTTACGTAATAAAGTCAATAAATCTTTATTGATTCTAATCGAAGTCATTACTTTGGTTAAATCCGCTTGATAAAGCTCCAAAGAATCGCGCAACAATTTCACAGACGGATTATCTTTGGTTGGTTCCAAATAATTAACCGAAAACTCCGAAGCTGTCACTATCACACCATTATTCACCTTAATTTTTAAACTATTACGATCAATTTGTGGGCTTAAACCTTCGATAATGACTTCATTTTCGCCCTGAACCAATGAAGCTGAAGCTGAATGAATTAACTCTGCACCAGAAAAATAGACATTAGCTTTCTTTAGAATCGCTTTCGCATTTACAGCAAAGGCAGTAACACTACTACAAAGTAGTAAAACTAAAAATAGCTGTTTTCCAAACGTTTTCATAAATTTAACGGATTTAAAATAATTATTTTACCCAATTTTCAACATCCTCTTTGGCAGGATTTGTCAAACCAAGTTTATTTTTTTTGTTGTAACCACACAAATCTTGATGTAGTTTATTAGGATTCTGCCCCTTTAATTTATCAACCATATCAAATCCTAACTTCTGCAAAGGTTCAAACCATTCAGGAGCGATGCCTAATGCAGTAAATTTAGCGGCGTCATCTTTCTTCTGAACTTTTTCAGGCTTCATTTGTGGGAAGAATAACACCTCTTGAATGGCTGTTTGTCCAGTCATTAGCATGACCAAACGGTCCATACCAATACCCATACCAGATGTTGGTGGCATACCATATTCCAAAGCACGTACAAAATCCAAATCAATAAACATGGCTTCGTCGTCACCTTTTTCACTCAATTTTAACTGCTCTTGAAAACGTTCCAACTGGTCGATTGGATCGTTAAGTTCTGAATAGGCATTACACAACTCTTTACCATTTACCATCAACTCAAAACGCTCGGTCAAATCAGGATTGTCACGGTGTTTTTTTGTCAATGGTGACATCTCTTTTGGATAATCGATGATAAATGTTGGTTGTATATAGTTACCTTCGCAAAACTCGCCAAAAATTTCATCAATCAGCTTACCTTTACCCATGGTGTCGTCTATATCCATATTCAGGGCTTTACATACCTCACGAATCTCTTGTTCTGTTTTTCCTGTCAAATCGTATCCTGTAAATTCTTTTATCGAATCGAGCATGGTAACACGTTTAAACGGAGGTTTAAAGCTAATCTGATGATTACCTATGTTCACTTTATCAGTGCCGTTTACATCTAAACACACTTTATTAAGCATACGTTCCGTGAAATCCATCATCCAATGATAATCTTTATACGACACATAGATTTCCATACACGTAAACTCTGGATTGTGTGTACGGTCCATTCCTTCGTTACGGAAATTTTTTGCAAACTCATAAACGCCTTCAAAACCACCAACAATTAGTCGTTTCAAATACAATTCATTAGCAATACGCAAGTACAATGGAATATCTAATGCATTATGATGTGTAATAAATGGACGTGCAGCTGCACCACCCGGAATCGACTGTAAAATAGGCGTCTCTACTTCCATATAACCATAACTATTAAAGAACTCACGCATAGATTGATAAACTTTCGTACGCTTTTGGAAGATTTCTTTAACACCCTCATTTACAACCAAATCCACATAACGTTGACGATAACGCATTTCGGGATCGTCGAATTTATCATAAGCTACACCGTCTTTATACTTTACAATAGGAAGAGGACGCAAAGCTTTACTCAGTACTGTTAATTCTTGACAATGAACGCTAATTTCGCCCATTTGCGTACGAAAAACAAATCCTTTGATTCCAATAAAGTCACCTATATCAAGTAGTTTTTTGAAAACCACATTATACATTTCAGGCTGTTCTTCGGTAGAGATATCATCGCGTGAAACATAAACTTGGATACGTCCTTTAGAATCTTGTAGTTCTACAAACGAAGCTTTACCCATAATACGACGACTCATAATACGACCTGCAATACACACAGGTTGACCGGATTCTTCGTCTTTGAAATTTGCTTTTATATCAGTAGAAAAGGCATCAACTGGGTACTCCGCTGCGGGATAAGGTTCTATGCCCATTTTACGCATAGCATCAAGACTCTGACGCCTAAATAGCTCTTGTTCTGAAAGTTCCATAACGTTATAATTAGTTTTTATGTTTTACTAAACAATTGTTTCATAAATTCATCAGCTTTTAAAGTACCAAGCACGCCATTTTGCACTGAAAATTCATCAAATTGAGTAACCTCGTCAGGTGCTTTTGTAGGATTGTATATCACAAATGGTACAGCATCAGCTGTGTGTGTTCTCAATCGGCAAGGCGTTGGATGATCCGGTAATATCGCTATTGTCACCGATTCTAAAATAGTAGTAGTGATTGCTTCAAGAATTGGCTTAATCAGACGTTCTGAAAGATATTCGATGGTTTTTATTTTCAAATCCACATCGCCTTCATGCCCTGCTTCATCACTTGCTTCTACGTGTACAAATACAAAATCGTCAGTTTTTAATGCTTCTATCGCCGCTTGTGCTTTGCCTTCATAATTAGTATTAAATAAACCTGTAGCACCTTCAACATCAAGAGATTTAAGCCCTGCGCTGATACCAATACCTTTTATTAAATCGACCGCCGATATCACCGAACCTGATTGAATACCAAATAAGTCAGATAACGGTTTCATAGATGATTTATAACCAGGCGACCAAAACCAAATGCTATTGGCTGGGTCTTTACCCTGAGTACGCCGTTTTATATTAACAGGATGATTTTCAAGCAATTGGTGCGAATGTAAAATTAGATCATTCAACAATTTTGCTGTTACTTCCGCTTCTGAAACTTGTGCAGTAATTAACACATCTTGAAAAGGCGTCCCCACTACATCGTGTGGTGGCGTACAAGTTATACGTTTGTCACCATTCTTTATTTTGCATAAATGACGATACGAAACACCATTAAAAAATTGTACTAGCTCAGAGCCTAATTCTTCTTGTAAAAAAGTTATTAATTCTGCAGCCTCTTCATTAGAGATGTGTCCTGCAGAATGATTTTTTATCTTGTTATCCTCAATACAAATTAAATTACAGCGCATTACCATTTCATCGGTTTCTATCGGAACGCCTATACTAGCAGCTTCCAACGTACCACGCCCTTCAAAAACGGAAGCTACATCGTACCCTAAAACCGATAAATTAGCAATTTCACTACCCGGAGAAAACCCCTCTGGAATTGTTCGTAGCAAGCCCGATTGTCCCATCTGAGTCACTTTATCTATAGTAGGCTTATGCGCTACCTGCAAAGGGGTTTTATTTCCCAATGTTGCAATTGGCTCATCGGCCATACCATCGCCTAAAATGACTATATATTTCATACTGTTTCGATATTGTTATTAATAATAACCTTTTCTAACTTCTCAAGCGTTTCAGCTAAAGACAAGGTACATTCACCACCAGCAGCATTCAAATGACCTCCGCCATTAAAGTAAGTCGCTGCCATTTTGTTAACAGGTATATCACCTTGAGAACGGAATGATAATTTCACTTTTTTAGCGTCTTCTCTTACCAAAATGGAGATATCAATACCTTCAATTGACAAAGGAATATTTACGAAACCCTCAACATCGCCTATTTGATATTCAAATCGCTCTAATTCCTCTAACGATAAGCTAATAACAGCTGTACGCTGTTCTTTGTACAGTTTCATTTTTTCGAGCAAACAGTACCCCATCAAACGTATGCGATGTTCTGAATAGGTATTATATACCAAACGATAAATATTATCCTTATCTATGCCTTTGGTCAACAATTCTGATATAATATTATAAATTTCAGGACTTTGAGAAGCATAGGAGAAATTTCCTGTATCTGTCATCATACCAACATAAATAGCTTCGGCACAATCTTTTGTAATTTGTTGACAAAATCCCATACGACAAATCAAACGAAAAACCAATTCGCTTGTCGATGAGATTTCAGGATGTGAAATGGTCACATCGGCAAATGCTTCCGGAAACAAGTGATGATCTATTAAAATTTTCTTTGCTTGCGACTGTTCCACAAATGGTTTAACGCCGTCAATACGTTTCAAATCATTAAAATCAACAGCAATCAACAAATCTGCATCTGCGATTAAAGCTTGCACTTCTTTAGGGTTTTCTTCTAAGATGACAATCTCAGTAGCTCCAGACATCCAATTAAAAAAACTGGGGAAACGATTGGGTACAATAACAACAGAATTCTTCCCTACCTCTTTTAAAAAATGATATAAAGCCAATGAAGAGCCTATAGCATCACCATCAGGTGATAAATGTGTTAAAATCACAATACGTTCAGCAGTATCTATTAGCTCGTACGAACGGGATACATTATCTTCGTGAATAATTTTAGTCAACATAAACTGATAATTATATTTTAACTTACAAAGATAAGAAAAAAAATACAGAATTGTCTGTATTACAAAACAAAAAAACCAAATAAGATTATGACCTGCATCTTATTTGGTTTTTATAATTATCTCAACAAAAAATTATTTACGCTCCATGCAGCGCTGCTGCCATTTCCAAGCAGATTCCAAAGTCTCTTCTATAGTAGCCTTAGCTTTCCACTTAAGCACTTTTTGAGCCAAAGATGGATTTGCCCACACTTGTTCAATATCACCTTCGCGACGACCAACGATTTCATAAGGAACCTTTACGCCATTTACAACTTCAAATGTTTTAATCAATTCCATTACGGACAAACCTTTCCCTGTACCTAAATTGTACACTTCTGGTTCTTGTATGTCTTTATTCAAGAGACGTTCTACTGCCGTAACATGAGCATAAGCCAAATCCATTACGTTTATATAGTCACGAATACAAGTACCATCGGGCGTATTGTAATCGTTTCCAAAAACTTTAATTTTTTTATGGAGTCCCGCAGCGGTTTGCGCCACAAAAGGCACCAAATTATTAGGAACACCGTTAGGCAACTCGCCAATAGCAGCCGAAGAGTGCGCACCAATTGGATTAAAATAGCGTAACAAAATACTTTTTATGGCAGGATTAGCGTGAACCGTATCCACTATAACTTCTTCGCAAATCTGTTTTGTATTGCCGTATGGCGATAAGGCTTTCTTAATAGGCGCTTTTTCATCTACAGGCAACACATCTGGTTGTCCATAAACAGTACACGATGAAGAAAATACCAAATTCTCCACTTTGTGAATAGGCATCAATTCCAGCAGTGTAACCAAAGATACTACGTTGTTACGATAATATTTCAATGGTAATTCTACAGACTCTCCTACCGCCTTACTTGCAGCAAAATGAATAACAGCCTTAATACCTTCATGTTTAGTCAAAAACTTATCCATTGCCACATAGTCGGTACAATCAATATTCTCAAACACAGGACGTTTGCCCGTGATCTGCTCAATACCATTAAGTACTTCAATATTCGAATTCGATAAATTATCAACCACATATACATCAAAACCTGCTTCCATAAGCGCTACTACAGTATGTGAACCTATATAACCGGTACCACCTGTAACCAACACTTTTGGTGATGATGTAAACATACTTATCACTTGTTTTATTTTTTTGGTTACTTCCATAGTTGTTGTGGATAAACTCCTTCACGAATTAATTTACTGATTTGTAAAACCACTTGTGGACGATCTTCGGCGTAAGTCACTCCAAACCATTTTGCAGGTGTATCAATAACTTCACAAGTAGCTTTATTACTGCTAATCAAATCGTCAACAACCGTAGGAATATAGTATTCTGACTTGGGATCCATGCCTCGTTCAGATAGGAAAGTGGCAAATGATTGTTCTGAAAACGAAAAATAATCAGGCGTAAATCCCCACATATTCATGGAAACTAATGATGTATTAGGAATTGTTTCATACCCACCTTGTTCCAAGGGATATTGAATAATTCCACTTGAACATTCTATAGCTGTACGCTCCACAATAGAAGTTAACAAACCTTGTTCATTGACTCTACAAACGCCACGGTTGACAGAACCACTTTCTGACAACGTGTTGCTAATGTGGTATCCTATCATACAATAACGACCTACTTGACCTTCAACCTTCGTCAAAAAATCTGATAAAAGTTGATAGGACTCTCGTCCATAGAAATCATCTGAATTGATTACTGCAAAAGGCGTATCAACGACATCTTTTGCCATCAAAACAGCATGATTTGTACCCCAAGGTTTAATACGTTCCTTATCGTAGGCGATACCAGCTGGAACCTTGTCTATCTCTTGGAAAACCACTTCTACAGGAATGTGATTTTCATATTTACTTACAATCTGCTTCCGAAATTCATCTTCAAAACTGTGACGAATAACAAAAACCACTTTACCAAATCCTGCTCTAACGGCATCATAAACGGAATAATCCATAATGGTCTCGCCATTAGGACCAACCCCATCGAGCTGTTTAAGACTCCCATAACGACTGCCCATTCCAGCCGCCAAAACTAACAATGTAGGTTTCATACTGAGTATTATGTGTGAAAATTCGTGCAAAATTACATAAAAAAATTGATTGGAAAAATCTTGAATACGTATTTCAGAAATAAAAAATCCTATCTATTTCTTTCACAAGAAGATATAAGTTATCAACACAATAATTATTGAAAAGAGATTTTTTAATTTATAATCATAAAACATCAACTTTACTATTCAATTTGTTATTTTTGCCGTATATTTTAAAAAAATATATTATCTTTGAACGATTTTTTAAATTAACATAGATACACCTCTCAATTTATGGCACATCACATCGATAAACTGGATAAAAAAATCCTACAAATGATTTCTCAAAACGCACGTATTCCCTTTTTGGAAGTAGCTCGCGAGTGTAATGTTTCTGGTGCTGCTATTGACCAACGTGTACAAAAACTTACAAATATTGGCGTTATAAAGGGCTCTGAGTTTATTATAGACACCTATAAAATTGGTTATCAAACTTGTGCTTATGTAGGTATTACCATCAAAGAAATGTCATACTATAAAAGTGTAACTGAAGCCCTTAAAAACATTCCAGAAGTAGTGGAATGCCACTCTACTACTGGGCGTTATACGATGTTTGTGAAAATATATGCCAAAGACAACCGTCATTTGATGGACATCATCATCGAAAAAATTACACCAATAACAGGTATAGGCAATACTGAAACTTTTTTAATTTCACTTGACGAAGTTTTTAATCGTCAAATTTCAGCTTTTGAAACTAAAGAGATTCCAGAATAAGGTGCTTCAATCCAACCTATAAAACGCTATATTAAAAAATGTAGCGTTTTTTTATTGTAAACGGTCAAATACCCTATTCTGTTAATAACTTTTTCCTGAAACTGTTTATAAACCACGTAAGTTGAGCTATTTTTGCAATTTAATATTGTAGTTATGCGCAGTAACGACTTTGATTTAACGAACGAAGAGCTTGCTATCATCAAAAACTATGAAGAAGCCAATAAAAAAGGGCATTCAGAATACTTTGATGTAGAAGATTTGGAGTTTATCATTGAACACTATTTACATTTGGGTAATGTAGAAAATGCCCAAAACGCGCTTCGTTTTGCCCTAAAACTACACCCTGACAGCTCGCATTTACAATGTAAAAAAGCACGTATTTATACTAGTTTAGGACGTTTTGAAGAAGCACTTGATCTTATCAATCAATTTCAAGAGGAAGGCAATCCTGCACACATATTTACAAAAGCAGAAATTTTGCTAAAAACCGATCATAAACAGGAAGCTGTAATCCTTTTTAAAGAATTAGTAAATGCTTATGCAGAAGACGACTTAGCCGAAATCTGTTTGGACATTGTAATGATGTTACACGTATTTCAAGACTATCACCACAGTTCCTATTTTATTCAAAAAGGACTTAAAAAAGATCCTAAAAACTTAGACCTTTTAGTAGAATACGCCGTTTATTTAGAACAATTAAACGAATCTGAAAAAGCGATTGAAATCTACAATCGTATCCTTGATATTGAACCTTATAAATCATCGGCTTGGTTTTGTTTAGGACTCCTCCATTTTAATTTAGAACAATATCGTGAAGCCTTGAATGCTTTCGACTTCAACATTGCGATCAATCCGAATGATACAATTGCATGGTTGCAAAAGGGACACTGTCACTTCAATTTAGAAGAATATGTGCCCTCTATTAAAGCTTACAAAAAATACTTAACTGACTATCCCGAAGACAGTGTCGTTACGGCATTTTTAGGCGAATGTTATGAAAATTGTGAAGTATACGATTTAGCATTAACCTATTTTTTACAAGCTGCTAAATTAAATCCCGGCAATGGCGATGCTTGGCTCGGCGCTGCAATTTGTATGGTTGAAACTGAAGAGTACCACAAAGGTTTTGAGTACATTAAAAAAGCCATTGATGCAAATCCTGATTCTGCAGAAAACTATGCTGTTTTAGGCGAAATTTTGGATAAAAATAATTTAATTGAAGAGTCAAAAATTGCTTACCTACACTCATTGGAACTGGAACAAAAACAACCTGAAACGTGGAAAGAATTGGGCGATTTATACATGCAATCGGGTGAGTTTGAACAGGCTGTTCCTTGTTACGAAAAAGCCTTTGAGCAGGACCCAACACTCGATAAACTCACGCTCCTCATGTCGATGGCTTATTACGCTATAAAAGATTATGATAAAACACTAGATTTTTTTAGTTTAGCAAAACAAACTTACAGCAATGCGCTCGAAATATTTTTGTCCGTATTTCCCGAAGCCAAATCATTACTAATTAAATAATTTCTATGAGAAAACTGGTATTAAGCATTTTATTAGTCTTACCATTATCGTTATTTGCTCAAGAACAAACTTCTAAAGATTCCCTATCTCTAGTTCAGCAGGTAGAACACTGGTATGATGCCAATATGAATTACACCAATATCACACTTTTAATGACTGTTGAAAGTTCGTTCATTCCATTTCCATCTGAAATAGTAATTCCACCAGCAGCTTATGTCGCTAGCAAGCCCGAAAGTGATTTAAATATTTTTTTAGTGGTGCTGTTTGGTACGTTAGGCGCTATTATTGGGGCACTTATTAATTATTACTTGGCTTTATGGCTCGGTCGACCTATTATTTACAAATTTGCAGATAGTAAACTTGGACATTTATTGTTTTTGAGTAGCGAAAAAATTAAAAAAGCGGAAGATTATTTCAACAATCATGGAAAGGTATCCACTTTTATTGGGCGTTTAGTGCCTGGTATTCGACAACTCATATCAATCCCAGCCGGTTTAGCCAAAATGAATTTAGGTAGTTTTATTCTATTCACAACCCTCGGTGCAGGTATATGGAATACAATATTAGCTTTCATTGGTTATTTAGCTCATGGTCAAGCTGATTTAATCAACAAATATAACCACGAGTTATCAATAATAATGCTCGTTTTAGTAGGTTTAGCCGCCATTTGGTTAATTGCTAAGACACTCATCAAACGCAAAAAATAAGTTAGCCAACTATTTTAGTAACTGTATTCCTTCTGCTAATTATGTTACATTACGGATTAATTGGAAAATCACTAAAGCACTCTTTTTCAAAAGATTACTTCACAGGTAAATTTGAAAAAGGACACATTAACGCCGATTACTCTTTGTGCGAATTAGCAGATATAGAAGAAATTAAAGAAGTATTCTCAAAACAATGGCAAGGTTTAAATGTTACCATTCCATATAAAGCACAAATAATACCTTTTTTAAATGAAATTGATAACCTTGCCGCAAAAATTGGAGCTGTAAACACGATTCAATTTAGTAAAAAAGAGGGACAAACATGGCTAAAAGGCTTTAACACGGATGTTATTGGATTTGAAACAACACTAAAACCACTCTTACAAACACACCATACACACGCTTTAGTGTTAGGTACTGGTGGTGCCTCAAAAGCTGTAACCTACGTCCTTAACAAATTAAACATTCCATACACGTACGTATCGCGTGAAGCTGGTCTTAATAAGTTAGGTTACGAGGAACTTACGTCTGACATAATTTCCACACATACGTTAATAATTAACACGACACCACTCGGTATGTTTCCCGATTTGGAGAGTTATCCAGATATTCCATATGAAGCTATCGGTGAAAAACACTTACTTTACGATTTGGTATATAATCCCGTCAAAACGCAATTCTTGTTACAAGGAGAAACACACGGTGCCACCATAAAAAATGGTTTAGAAATGCTTATTAATCAAGCAGAAGCAGCTTATGAAATATGGAATCAATAAAAAAGCCTTACTATAAAAAGTAAGGCTTTTTTATTATATAACACTGTGATTAAAATCTATACGATAAGGATAAAACCACATTATGTGTATTGGTAACAACTTTGGCTGCATTCAGTTCTGTAGTTTCATACGGTTTGAACAATTCGTTTTTTTGACGATACGCATACGTTAAATCAAGCCCAAAACCTCCGTAACGATAACCAAAACCACCTGCTGCATAAAGTGAACCTTGATCTTTAAAATATTCCATATCGGTACGAATAGTATTTTTCGGAGGAACCTTCGTCGCTTTATCATCTACAGATGCCGTTTGATAAGCAAAACCGCCGCGTACCGAAAAGGCCTCTGACAAACGATATTCTGCTCCTACTTTGAATGTATGACTAGACAATGCATGCATGTTAATAGAATCATTTTCTGACGCATAAGCATTGCCATTCTCAAAAACATCAGTTTCGTTATAGTCGGTAAACAGATAATCAAAACTGATAATAGCTGATTTACCTATAACAAAAGCAACTCCTGCTTGAGCTTTCAGTGGGCTTCTATATAAATAAGAGGCATAGCCATCAGGTGCTTTAGTGGTACCAATAAACTGTGTGTCATAATCTACTTCAGCATAAAAACGATCTATCAAGCTATAATACGTAGGTGTGTGAAAAGATGCACCTAAACGTACAAACGAAACAGGACGTGTAATAAATCCAAATGAAAAGTTATAACCAACACCCGTGGTGTAAAGTTTATTACGCAACGCAAAATTACCACCCGCTTCAAAAGTTTCACCATAAGCAGATGTTATGGTATAATCAATAGTTTGTAAATTAAATCCAGCACCTAAATAGAG
>JARKSE010000034.1 GCA_029974315.1 Paludibacteraceae bacterium
GAATTCTTCTTTGCTTACAGGCTTCATAAAAAATAGGTTTGCAGGCAAAGATCGGAAAAAACCATTTTCGCTAAAATGGGTATTTTATCGGGGGCTTACGATAAAGAAAGAATCTACCATTCTTCTCTTCATCTTTATTTACCCGAGAGATGTCCGATAATGTAGTCCCAAATTGATATTCGCTTTCCGTACCCCATTGAACTTGCCACATTTGCCCATTTCTAGTATTCAATTTAATAAATGTATACATATTTCTTGTAGAAAAGAGTCGATATACAACAGTGCTATCCGTAGAAATATTTTGAATAGGAGTTTCTGATGTGTTTTGAGCAAAAATTGTAATTGACGCTAAGCCAATAAGTAGAGAAATCAATATTTTTTTCATTTCGCATTTTTTATATACCTTGGTGTAATTAATATTTATTTTTCCTTGATTTTTGACCTTCTTATTCCTGACGCATAACGTTTTATTTACGTAACTCCCAATTCAAAACATTCGTAAATAAACCTATTGCTAAAGTTTAATTCTTTGTAAATGAATCATTTATTAATATTTATAAAGAGCATTTACGAATAGCGTTTTTTGTATGCTATTGGGCGCAACGAATGTAGCAATTATTTTTTAATTGGTTACGTTTTTTGTCTTTTTTTTAATGGGTGAAACTAAAAAAGGTTTTGGAAGTCTATTCCAAAACCTTTTTAGTGAGCGAAGTAGCCGTGTAGGTGTTAATCCATGCGGTGTTTGTAGTCGTTGTAACTGTATTCGCGGAGCAGTTCTACGCGGCCGTCGGTGTGGCGCAGTGCTATAGCTGGGTGCGAAATACCGTTAAATTGCGTGGTTTTCACGGTGGTGTAGTGAATCATATCTTCAAAAACCACTCGGTCGCCTACGCGTAGCGGCTGATCGAAACTCCAACTGCCAACCACGTCGCCACTTAAGCAACTGTTGCCGCCCATGCGGTAGGTTGGTTTATTTGGTTGTTCGTCAGTTGCTCCAATAATAGCGGGTTTGTAAGGCATTTCTAAACAGTCGGGCATGTGGCATGCAAACGACACATCGAGCATGGCGGTTTTGATGCCGTGATTTTCTACAATGTCCTGCACGGTGCTTACCAATACGCCCGTACGCCAAGTAAACGCGCTGCCTGGTTCTAATATCAGTTGTAAATTTGGATAACGGCTGTTGAATGTGCGGAGCAATTGAATGAGATGTTCGGTGTCGTAACCAGCTTTGGTCATCAAGTGACCGCCGCCCATGTTCAACCACTTGATTTGTGGCAAGAAATGTCCAAAACGTTGTTCCACCACTTGTAGCGTTTGTTCCAAATCGTACGACGTTGATTCGCACAAAGTATGAAAATGCAATCCTTCGATGCCGTCGGGCAGTTGTGTGCCGAGTTCGTTGGCAATAATGCCCAAACGCGAGCCGGGTGCACATGGATTGTATAAATCGGTTTCTACGACTGAAAATTCAGGATTGATGCGCAATCCGCACGAAATGCCTTGCGCTCTAGCTGCTGCACCAAACTTTTCGTATTGCGCTAACGAATTGAACGTGATGTGGCTGCTGCAAGCGGCAATCGTTGGGAATTCGTGCTCGGTGTAAACCGGTGCGTAGGTATGTGCTTTGCTGCCCATCTCTTCGTAGGCTAAACGTGCTTCAGAGAGCGAACTAGCTGTAGAATAGGGGATATATTCACGAAAAATGGGAAACGTTTTCCATAAGGCAAATGATTTGAACGCCAAAATAATTTCTACATTTGCACGCTCTTTTACTGACTTGATAAGTTCTAGGTTTTTGCGTAGTAAAACCTCTTCCATTACATAACAAGGCGACGGAAAAGGTGTATAATCAAAATGTGTAAATGTGTTCATATAGCCTATTTTTTACCAAAATAATAGTTCCAATGCCATAGAAAGTGAATGATACCAACAATAGACATAGCAATACCAAAATCGACGTGCCATGTCAAATAGCTTGTGTAAAAATCGGTCTCAATGTCATAATTGAGCAATATCACCAACCATAATCCCAGTAGAGCAGAAACTAAAAATGTAACCAGCAAAATGTAGTTCCAGATTTTACGATGAGTTGCTTTTTTATAGCATTTGCGTTTCACCAAGAGTACTGATGCACCGTACAAAACTAGTGTGGCACTGATTAACTCAATCAATAGATAGTTTGTTGTTTCAGTTTCTGGCGTTGATAATCCACCGTGATCACAAAAGCCATCGCCATCTTCGTCAATCATGCGACCGCATTCGCCAAGACAATCAATTTTCTCTTTTTTGCAGTCAGATTCAGCCAATAGCGCAGAACTACTAACTAAAAAAAATGCGAGGAGTAAAAATAGTTGTTTCATGATGGTGTTGAATTGAGTTTAGTGGTGGTCTCGTCCAAGAGATCGAACGATAAATATTCAGTAACTTTTTTAATAGGAGTGTACAAATAGGAGTCGTTTAATGTTTGTGGTTTTACCAAAGTTAAGTGGTTGTTGAGCATAGTAAATGCATTGAGCAAAATACTCAAAATGAGTGCAAATTTTAACAAACCAAATGCGCCACCGCCTAACTTATTAACCCAGCCTAAACTGACTAATTTCATCAGCTTTTCAAGCATAAGTGCTAATACATTTAATCCAACGGCTATCACAATAAAAATAAGTAAATAGGAAATTGGTACGAGTACTTTAAGTGAATAGTCGAGCCATGTGCTGAGCCAACTGCTCAAATAAGGCGCCCATAACCGAGCTATGTAAATACCTAAAACAATACCCAATAGCGAAGCTAGTTCCTTGAACAAGCCTTTGATTAAGCCGTTAATTAGCCCATAAGCCAACGGAATGAGTAAAATTATGTCTAATATGTTCATTTTTTATAAATAACGGTTGGTAAGTAAATCACATTTGCTTACCAACCGTTACTAGTATTGTGGTGGGTTAAAAACTTTTTACAAGTTCTTTTTTACTTCTATCTCTTCGTAGCCTTCTATAATGTCACCCACTTTAATATCGTTATAGTTGGCAATATTCAAACCGCATTCAAATCCAGTGCCCACTTCTTTTACGTCGTCTTTCATACGTTTGAGTGAAGCTAATTGACCGGTGTACACTACAATACCGTCACGAATGAGGCGTACTTTGTTAGTACGTTTAATTTTACCTTCTTTCACTATACAACCGGCAATAGTCCCCACCTTGGAAATGTGGAATGTTTCACGAATTTCCAATGTAGCGGTAATCTCTTCTTTGATATCTGGTGAAAGTAAGCCTTCCATAGCGTCTTTCAACTCTTCGATAGCATCGTAGATAATGGAGTATAAACGAATTTCTACCTCTTCGCGTTCAGCAACTCTGCGAGCATCTGCTGATGGACGCACTTGGAAACCGATGATAATAGCGTTGGATGCTGCAGCCAACATAATATCTGATTCTGAAATTTGTCCTACAGCTTTATGTATAACGTTTACTTCGATCTCTTCTGTTGACAGTTTAATCAAAGCATCTGACAAAGCCTCGATAGAACCGTCCACGTCACCTTTGACAATGACATTCAATTCATGGAAATCGCCTAATGCGCGACGACGACCAAGCTCTTCGAGTGTTAAGTGTTTAGAGGTGCGTAAACCTTGTTCTCGAGCCAACTGTTCACGACGTGTAGCAATGTCGCGTGCTTCGTGATCGTGATCGAATACGTTGAAATTATCACCAGCTTGTGGCGCACCATTCAAACCTAAAATCATCACAGGCTCAGAAGGTCCAGCTTGTTCAATACGTTGATTACGTTCGTTGAACATCGCTTTTATACGTCCATAAGATGTTCCTGCTAACATGACATCGCCCATACGGAGCGTTCCGTTGCTTACAAGTACAGTAGCCACATATCCACGTCCTTTATCCAATGTAGATTCAATGACCGAACCTGTGGCTTTACGATTTGGATTGGCTTTTAAATCCAATAATTCTGCTTCGAGCAACACTTTTTCGAGTAACTCTTTTACGCCAGTTCCTTGTTTAGCCGAAATATCTTGTGATTGGTATTTACCTCCCCATTCTTCAACTAAGTAGTTCATTGAAGCAAGAGTTTCTTTAATTTTATCGGGATTAGCACTTGGTTTATCAACTTTATTTATGGCAAAAACGATTGGTACTCCAGCTGCCGATGCGTGATTGATGGCTTCAACAGTTTGAGGCATAATGCCGTCGTCAGCAGCCACGATAATGATGGCGATATCGGTTACTTTTGCACCACGGGCACGCATTGCTGTAAACGCTTCGTGACCAGGTGTATCTAAGAATGTAATACGACGACCATCTTCCAATTTTACATTGTATGCACCAATATGCTGTGTAATACCACCAGCTTCACCAGCAATAACATTGGCTTTACGAATATAGTCAAGTAACGATGTCTTACCGTGGTCGACGTGTCCCATAACCGTAACAATCGGTGGACGTGGCAGTAAATCTTCTTCTTTATCTTCTTCCTCTTGAATAGCGCTCACAACGTCTGCACTCACAAATTCGGTTTTAAATCCAAATTCATCAGCTACAATGTTGATAATTTCAGCATCCAAGCGTTGATTGATTGAAACAAATAAGCCTAAATTAAAACATGTTTGGATTACCTGTGTTACAGGTACATTCATCATGGTAGCTAACTCGTTAACAGTTACGAATTCAGTTAATTGTAATGTTGATTGTGCTTTTTGTTCTGCCTCAACTTGATCCTGCATGCGTTGCAGGTTCATTTCACGTTTGTTTTTGCGGTATTCAGCTGCTTTTTTACGTCCTTTTTTTCCTTGTGTTAAACGTGCTAAGGTCTCTTTAACTTGTTTAGCTACATCTTCCTCGCTGACTTCAGTTACGTGTGGTGAACGCTTAGAAAATTTCTTATTACTGCTAGCAGTTGGAGTACCTGCGTACATCGATTTGTTTATTTCTACCCGTTCACTACCACCGATACGTTTACGTTTTTTTCTTGTATCTTCTGTTCTTTTTTGATTTGTTTTAGCCTCTTCATTATCAACAAATTCTTTACTTGTTGATTTTTTCTTTTGAAAATCACCACGTTCTTTGCGTTTTTCTTCACGACTTTTTTTGACAGGACGAGTGGAGTTATTAATAGCATCTAAGTCTATTTTACCAACCATTTTGATTTGGTTTTCGACTTCCACTTTACGTATAGTGAACACTTCGTTAGAAACCGTTTCGTCCGTTTCTACGGTTTCAACTTTTTCTTCTTTAGGCTGTTTAACTGCAGCAGGTTTTTGAGTAGATGTTTTTATTGTTTTTGCTTTTATAGGTTCTTCTGCCACTTCGGCTGGAGGTGCTTTTGGAGCAGTTATTTCCTCTTTTGGAGCTTGTGTTTTTTTAGGTTTTCCTACATTTTCTAAATCGATTTTTGCCACAGGTTTAAAGTGTGGCCGTTCGATTTCGATTTTAACCTCTTCTATTACAGGAGTTTCTTCTACCTTTTTTTCTTGTTCCTTTTCTTCCTTTTGGCGCAAGCGATTTTGACGTTCAGCCTCTAGTTTTGCCATTTCAGGCGTTCCAAACTCTTTGTATAGTAAGACTTCTTGCTCATCAGTTAGTTTGGTGTTAGGATTATTTTCCAGCTGTTCTCCTTTTTTATTGAGAAATTCTACTGCGGTGGAAAGTCCAATATTTAATTTTTTTATTACCTGTGCTAATCGTGCCATAGTCTGAAATTGAAATATGTTTTAAAGATAGATGTGTTACTCTGAATTATATTTTTTAGTGTTCTAATTGTTATTACTCTTCGTCTTCGTCGAATTCAGCGTGTAAAATAGCCAATACGTCATCAATAGTTTCTTCTTCAAGGTCAGTACGACGAATTAACTCTTCGCGTGGAATTGCCAACACACTTTTTGCTGTATCACAACCAATACTCTTGAATGTATCGATAATCCATTGGTCAATTTCATCGTTAAATTCATCTAAGTAGATGTCCTCGCTGTCCAACGTTTCATCATCATGACAAACGTCGATAGTGTAGCCAACTAACATGGTAGCTAGCTTGATATTTGATCCACCTTTACCAATGGCTAATGAAATCTCTTCTGGTTTTAGATAGACGTTTGCTTTTTTATTTTCGTGATCAAATTCAATAGAGGTGATTTTTGCAGGGCTTAATACACGTGCCACAAATAAACCTAAGTTATTAGTGTAGTTGATAACGTCAATATTCTCGTTGCGCAATTCACGCACAATACCGTGAATACGTGTTCCTTTTACACCAACACAAGCACCTACCGGGTCGATACGATCATCGTACGATTCCACTGCAATTTTAGCACGTTCACCCGGGATGCGAGCAATTTTTTTGATGGTAATCAATCCGTCTTGAATTTCAGGTACTTCCAATTCAAATAAGCGCTCTAAAAAGAGAGGAGAAGTACGAGAAAGATATATTTTAGGATTGTTATTTTTATTTTCAACTCTGTCAACTATAGCGCGAACTATTTCACCTTTACGATAAAAATCGCTTGGAATTTGCTCTGTTTTTGGTAACAACATTTCGTTGCCTTCATCGTCAAGTAACAGAATCTCTTTTTTCCAAACTTGGTAAACTTCTCCAGTTACAATTTGACCAACCAGTTCAGAGTAGCGATTAAAGAGATTGTCTTTTTGGATATCAAGAATTTTTGATGCTAATGTTTGGCGCAAATTTAACACCGCACGACGCCCAAATGACAAGAAATCAACCTGGTCGGTTACCTCTTCGCCCACTTCGTAATCTTCTTCTATTTTTTTTGCATCAGTAAGTGAAATTTCAAGATTTGGGTCAGTTAACTCGTCGTCCTCAACTACCGTACGATTACGGAAAATTTCAAAGTCGCCTTTATCAGGATTGATAATAACGTCGTAATTTTCGTCGGAGCCGAATGTTTTTGATATAACACTGCGAAACGACTCTTCCAAGATTGAAATCATAGTAGAGCGATCAATGTTTTTAAGCTCTTTAAACTCCGCAAAGGTGTCAATTAAATTGACATTTTCAGTTTTAGCCATAGTTATTTAAACTTAATTATATGTTTGGTGTATTTTACAGAATCATAATGTAATGTTATCTCTTCTTTTTGTAGAACTTTTCGTTTAGCACCCTCAGGTTTTACCATTTTTTCAACAGTAATAGTGAATTTATCAGGTTCTATCTGGGTAAGTATACCAGCTAGTTTTTTACCATCTTTGGTCAACACTTCAACCTCTTGCCCTACGTTTTTGTGATATTGTTCCATCACTTTGAATGGTGCTGTAAGTCCAGATGAACCAACTTCTAATTCGTAATCCTCTACGTTGCGGTCAAGGTTCGATTCAATATAGCGACTTAATTCAGCACAAAAATCAATATCAACGCCATGCTGTGTGTCTATTTCCACTGCAATTCGGTTGGTTGTAGATACTGTTACATCTACTAAAAAATAGTCGGTAGATGCAATTTTTTCGTTAACGAGCTGTTTTACAATCTCTTTGTCAATCATAAGTTGTAATGTATTGTACGAAGAAGGGGACTTTGCGAGTCCCCTACACACGTTTTCAATCAACGCACAAAGATAGTGAAAATATTTTAATTACCAAATGATTATCATTTTTTATTGCTTTGACACACAAATAATAAAGGCTGTTCACATGGAACAGCCTTTATTTAAAAGTGAACGGATTATTTAGTTCATATCTTCTACTATTTCATCCATATCGGTGATGGATTTATTAATATCCAGCGAGCGCTCATAATCATCTTTCGATGCTACAACAAATTTATCGTATTCACGTAAACCTGTACCCGCAGGAATTCTTAAACCAACAATTACGTTTTCCTTCATACCTTCCAGTTTATCAACTTTGGCGTTGATTGCAGCCTCGTTGAGTACTTTGGTGGTTTCTTGGAACGATGCAGCCGACATAAAGCTCTTAGTTTGGAGTGCGGCACGAGTGATACCTTGTAGCATCTGACGCGATGTTGCAGGCATAGCATCACGCACTTCCACTAATTTCAAGTCGCGACGTTTGAGCGCACTGTTTTCGTCACGTAATTTGCGTGCTGTAACAATTTGTCCAGGTACTAAGTTTGCTGAATCGCCAGCTTCTACTACCACTTTTTTGCCCCAAACACGGTCATTTTCTTCCATAAATTCGATTTTATCGACTACTTGGTTTTCTAAGAAACGTGTATCGCCTGGCTCTGCTATTTCAACTTTATGCATCATTTGACGAACAATAACTTCAAAGTGTTTGTCGTTGATTTTTACACCTTGTAAGCGATATACGTCTTGTACTTCGTTTACAATGTATTCTTGAACGGCGGTAGGTCCTTTAATAGCTAAAATATCAGCAGGTGTAATTGCTCCATCGGAAAGTGGAGTGCCGGCACGTACATAGTCGCTTTCTTGAACCAATATTTGTTTCGATAGTGGAACCAAATATTTTTTCTCTTCTCCTGTTTTCGAAACGATACTGATTTCGCGATTACCACGTTTAATTTTACCGAAGCTTACTTCACCATCAATTTCAGCCACAACAGCTGGATTAGAAGGATTGCGCGCTTCGAATAACTCAGTTACACGTGGTAAACCACCCGTGATGTCACCAGCACTACCTACGGCACGTGGAATTTTCACCAACATATTACCTGCTTTCACTTCGTTTTTGTCATCTACAACCATGTGAGCACCAACAGGTAAGTTATAAGTTTTCAAAATGTTGCCAGCTTTGTTAACAATGTTGGCTGCAGGTATTTTAGTTTTATCTTTTGATTCGATAATGATTTTTTCACGTAAACCCGTAGCCTCATCTGATTCTACTTTATAGGTAACGTTTTCTATCATGTTTTCAAAATTGACAAAACCGTCAACTTCCGAAATAATTACGGCATTAAATGGGTCCCATTCACAAATCTTGTCTCCTTTTTTCACGGTAGAACCGTTAGGGAAGAAGAGTTTAGAACCGTAACTGATGTTTTGTGTCATCAATGCAATACGTGTATTTGGATCAATAATACGTAGCTCTGATTGACGGCTAACAACTACTTGATATGCATTATTTGCAGCATCAGTTGTATTTACAGTACGCAATTCGTCAATTTCCAAAATACCATCGTAGCGAGCAATCAAGTTTGCTTCAGCAGCAATATTTGAAGCAACACCACCGACGTGGAATGTACGCAAGGTTAACTGAGTTCCTGGCTCACCAATAGATTGTGCTGCAATAACACCAACTGCTTCACCTTTATGAACCATACGGCCTGTTGCCAAGTTACGTCCGTAACATTTAGCACATACACCATGGCGTGACTCGCAAGTTAACACTGAACGTATTTCTACACGTTCAATAGGCGACTCTTGAATAATTTTAGCCGTAGCTTCTTGAATTTCTTCACCAGCAGCTATAATTAATTCACCCGTAATAGGATGGAAAATATCGTGAACTGAAACACGACCTAAGATACGTTCGTAGAGTGAAGCTACAATTTGTTCTTTATTCTTCAACTCAGTAGCAATCAAGCCGCGTAATGTACCACAGTCTTCTTCTGTAATGATCACATCATGTGACACGTCCACTAAACGACGAGTTAAGTAACCAGCGTCAGCTGTTTTCAAAGCAGTATCAGCTAAACCTTTACGAGCACCGTGGGTTGAAATAAAATACTCCAATACCGACAAACCTTCTTTAAAGTTTGCCAAAATTGGATTTTCAATAATTTGTCCGCCTTCAGCACCAGCTTTTTGAGGTTTTGCCATCAAACCACGCATACCCGACAACTGGCGAATCTGTTCTTTAGAACCACGAGCACCAGAGTCCAACATCATATAAACAGAGTTGAAACCTTGATTGTCGTTTGCTAATTTGTTGATAACGACTCTTGCTAACTTGCTGTTAACTTCAGTCCATGTATCGATAATTTTATTGTAACGTTCGTTATTGGTGATAAAGCCCATGTTGTAGTCAGCCATAATGCTTTCCACATCATCGTAACCTTTTTGTACTAATGCCTCTTTTTCTTCAGGAACGATAACATCTGATAAGTTGAACGACAAACCTCCACGGAATGCCATTTGGTAACCTAAATTTTTAATATCGTCTAAGAATTTAGCTGTACGAGCTACACCACACGTTTCGATAATACGAGAAATTACGTCACGCAATGATTTTTTTGACAAAAGTTCGTTGAGGTAACCAACTTCATCGGGGATGTATTTATTTACAATTACACGACCAACAGTTGTTTCTTCAATCATGCGTATAACTGGTTTCCCGTGTTCATCGATATCTTTTGTTTTAACAGAAATAACTGCGTGAATATCAACTTTTTTCTCGTTGTAAGCGATTTCAACTTCTTCTGGAGAGTAAAATTTTAAACCTTCACCTTTTGCGCCTTTACGTGGTTTGGTTATGTAATACAAACCAAGTACCATATCTTGTGAAGGTACGGTAATAGGAGCGCCGTTAGCAGGATTTAAAATATTGTGTGAAGAAAGCATCAATAGTTGAGCTTCCAAAATAGCTTCGTTACCCAGTGGTAAGTGAACAGCCATCTGGTCACCGTCGAAGTCAGCGTTGAACGCAGTACAAGCCAATGGATGTAATTGAATAGCTTTACCTTCAATCATTTTGGGTTGGAACGCCTGAATACCTAAACGGTGCAAAGTTGGAGCACGGTTCAATAGTACAGGGTGTCCTTTCATAACATATTCCAAAATATCCCAAACTACAGGATCTCTGCGGTCGATAATTTTTTTAGCCGATTTTACGGTTTTAACAATACCACGTTCTATCAGTTTACGAATGATGAATGGTTTGTAAAGTTCGGCTGCCATATCTTTGGGGATACCGCATTCATGCATTTTCAATTCTGGGCCAACGACAATTACCGAACGAGCTGAATAATCGACACGTTTACCTAATAAGTTCTGACGGAAACGACCTTGTTTACCCTTCAAACTATCCGAAAGAGATTTCAAAGGACGGTTTGAATCGGTTTTCATAGCACTTGATTTACGTGAGTTGTCAATTAGTGAATCGACAGCTTCCTGTAACATACGTTTTTCATTACGTAAAATTACTTCTGGTGCTTTAATTTCGATTAAGCGTTTCAAACGGTTATTACGGATAATCACACGACGATATAAGTCGTTCAAATCCGATGTGGCAAAACGACCACCATCCAATGGAACTAACGGACGTAATTCTGGTGGAATAACCGGAATTGTTTTCAAAATCATCCATTCAGGACGATTTTTGTGGCGTGCGGCACGGAATGATTCTACTACTTGCAAACGTTTTAAAGCTTCTGCTTTACGTTGTTGTGATGAATTGGTATCGGCTTTGTGACGTAAGTCGTATGATAATTTATCTAAATCCAAGCGTGAAAGCATCTCGTGGATTGCTTCAGCGCCCATTTTCGCGATAAATTTATTAGGATCGGTATCTTCCAGCATTTGGTTTTCGCGTGGAAGTTTCTCCATCAATTCTAAGTATTTGTCTTCATCAATCAATTCGCCTTCTACCACTGGCTCGCCTTCTGATTCTGCTAAAATACCTGCTTGAATCACCACATATTTTTCGTAATAGATGATTGAATCAAGTTTTTTGCTAGGCATTCCAAGAAGGTAACCAATTTTGTTTGGCAATGAACGGAAGTACCAAATATGTGCCACAGGCACAACTAGTTGAATGTGTCCGGTACGTTCGCGGCGCACTTTTTTCTCAGTAACTTCTACACCACAACGGTCGCAAACGATTCCTTTGTAACGAATACGTTTGTATTTTCCGCAGTGACATTCGTAGTCTTTCACCGGTCCAAAAATACGTTCGCAGAACAAACCATCACGTTCTGGTTTGTAAGTACGATAGTTGATGGTTTCAGGTTTCAACACCTCGCCATACGACGATTCAAGAATTTCCTCGGGCGATGCAAGCCCGATGGAAATCTTGGTGAAATTATTTTTGATCTTATTTTCTCTTTTAAATGCCATATTCTTATTGAAATTTGTAAGATGTAAAAATTCGGTTTAATGCAGAAATAATAAACTTATTCCAAATTAACACTTAAACCTAAACCTTTCAACTCGTGTAATAATACGTTTAGTGATTCCGGAATACCAGGTTGTGGCATTGGATCGCCTTTCACAATGGCTTCGTAAGCGCGAGCACGGCCCATCACATCATCCGATTTTATAGTCAAAATTTCCTGTAAAATGTAAGATGCACCAAATGCTTCGAGTGCCCAAACCTCCATCTCACCAAAACGTTGACCACCAAATTGAGCTTTACCACCCAATGGTTGTTGTGTAATAAGTGAGTAAGGTCCAATAGAACGTGCGTGCATTTTATCTTCAACCATGTGGCCTAATTTCAAGAAGTAAGTCACACCTACCGTAGCAGGTTGGTCAAAACGTTCGCCAGTACCACCATCGTAAAGATAAGCTTTACCATAACGTGGAACACCAGCTTTGTCGCACCATTCGTTCAAATCGTCGAGGTTTGCACCATCGAAAATTGGTGTCGCAAATTTCATACCTAATTCCTTGCCTGCCCAACCAAGTACAGCTTCGAAAATCTGTCCAAGGTTCATACGAGAAGGTACACCAAGTGGATTCAATACGATATCTACTGGAGTTCCATCTTCAAGGAATGGCATATCTTCTTGACGAACAATTTTCGAAACGATACCTTTGTTACCGTGACGACCTGCCATTTTATCACCAACGCGAATTTTACGTTTTTTAGCAATATAAACTTTGGCTAATTGAATGATTCCAGATGGAAGTTCATCACCAATAGTTACATTGAATTTTTTACGTTTTAATTTAGAATCGCATTCTTTGTATTTTTTCAAGTAATTGATTACGATATCTCTAATCATATCGTTTTTATGTGGGTCTGTTGTCCATTTGGTCAATTGAACCACGTTATAATCAATTTCGTTGAGTAATTTTTGTGTAAACTTCACGCCTTTAGGAATGAGGTCTGTGCCTAAGAAGTCTTTCACACCTTGCGATGTTTTACCGTTGGTGATAGTAATTAATTTGTCAATTAATTGAGCTCTTAATGCACTTACTTCTCTTTCGAATTCAGCATCTAATTTTGCTAAAATCTCTTTATCCGTGTTGCGTGATTTACGATTACGTTGTGCTTTAGAATAAAGTTCTTTGCCAATAACCACACCTCTTAATGAAGGTGAAGCTTTCAAAGAAGCATCTTTAACATCACCAGCTTTGTCACCAAAGATAGCACGTAACAATTTTTCTTCAGGTGTTGGATCGGTTTCACCTTTTGGAGTGATTTTACCAATCAAAATGTCGCCTGGTATTACGTGAGCACCAATACGGATAATACCGTTTTCGTCCAAATCTTTAGTAGCGTCTTCGCTAACGTTTGGAATGTCAGAGGTTAACTCTTCCATACCACGTTTAGTTTCGCGCACTTCAAGTGTATATTCGCTTACGTGAATAGAGGTATAAACGTCTTCACGAACTACGCGTTCGTTGATAACGATAGCATCCTCATAGTTGTAACCTTTCCAAGGCATATAAGCTACTTTCAAGTTACAGCCCAACGCTAATTCACCTTTTTGAGTAGAATAACCTTCTGTCAAAATTTGGTTAAGCGTTACGCGGTCACCTTTTCTTACAAGAGGGCGTAAGTCGATAGTTGTATCTTGGTTAGTTTTTAAGAATTTTGGAAGAGGATATTCTTTCACAGCGTCTTCAAAATTCACAAACTCTTCTTCTTCGCTACGATCGTAACG
>JARKSE010000039.1 GCA_029974315.1 Paludibacteraceae bacterium
GCGGCTAAAATCACATGTTGCCGTAACAAATAGCGGCAATTTGTCATTGTACATATTTTCGATACGTTCCGTAGTTAAAATATCTTCATTTGTCCAAGCATTATAACCGCCGTGTCCCATGAAATTAATCATTAACGTACCGAACTTTATATAATTATCAAACAGCTCGCGCACTAACGGATAAGTTTCTCCTGAAGCAGAAACCTCTTGAGTATAAGCATCTAAATAAAGTTTACGCACCAAAATTTCAGGATGTAAGCGCATTGTTAATTCGGCTACACTATCACAGTCTTTTATGTGTAAATTATTGTCGCCATCATCAGCTAAAAATACTATCTGGTTTTTCCAACTGCCTTTGATGTTGTTATTCATATAAGCAATGGTTTTATCAACAGCTATTTTTGCTTGTTCTTGGGTATGAACGGGGAATCGTCCGACACCAATATCCATACGTTCTGAAGGCAATCTAACTCCCTCATTATCATCAAGAAATGCAAAATAGTCATCGGACACATACGATTCTGTACCATGAACAGAATTCACCGATTGATAAGTCAATAATTTATTGATATCAACGTCAGTAGGAATAATTTTACGATTATCAAAATTACCATCGCCAAATAGTAACAAATAACGTGGTAAATTAGAAGCGTTGGCTCTATCATAAAACATTTTTACAAAGCGACGATATGCGGTTGCATCAGGCGTTCCAGAAGAGAATTCATTAAAAATTAAGCCGGCATCTACCACATGCGAAGTTAATCCATCATGGTCGCTATGCGCTTGAGCTAAGCGTTGTGCTTCTGCGATAAACTCACTTGGCGCCAAAATCAACATATCCACTTGCGAAAGGGCATGTAAATTTTGATTGGGAATTTCTCCCACTACCGTTGGTGTTAAAAAACTACCTGCAGGATTGAGAGCTACATACTCTTTTATAGCAGATGTGTTAGCTGCGAATTTTAATTGGTCGCCAGCAAGCGTTGCAGGTACACGTTTTATATTTAGCGGATCAGAAACATTCCAAATTTGAGTTGTACTATTGGCGCCTTGAACTACAAAACGACGTATTTTATCTACGTTCAACGAATCAACATTACGGAAAAACAGTGGTGTATCATCTGCTATTTTTAAGAGTCGTTTTACATTTAACTCAAAGAAATTAAGCCAAGCACGTCCATTGGGATTACTATACGTAAGAGATACATTGAGCGTGTTCGTTGGTTCTGGTTGAAAATAAAATGCTGGAGATGTTAGAGCCGTTTTTGCATACTCGTAAACAGGGGCATTCACCATAGTCTGCACAGTAAGAGAACCTACTGGCGTATTATTCACTTTTGCTATAAATGTTGAAAGTAATTGAGAATTTGCCGCTACACTTAACCGCAACGTAGCTGTTGAATCTAATACATTCGGCAATGAGTATGAATAATTATAAGTGAGTTTAGTAGAATTAAACTCCTCACCATAAAATTCGCGTCCTGAATTTACAAGATTTACTAAATCTTTTTCCTGTACCAAATAATCTGTAAACGATAAAATATCCTCTGTGGGCGTTCCTAACTCTTGAGGCTCTGCTTCTATTTGTTTTCCAACACCTGCATCAGAAGTTACAAAATAGTAACCATAATTTGAATATACATTTTGCGTATGTTGAAAAAGTTCAGAATATGTATTGTATTCCCACGACGTAGGACCTTGACCATAAAATAAAATGTAATCGCCGGGACCAAACTGTCCATCTCCACCTGTGTAGGTATAAGTGGCGATTTCTGGTAAATCGTCAATATAAGGCGCACTGAAATTTTCACTTAACATGGCACCACCGTAACCAAACACACGAACAGCCGTGGGTGAAACACCCATAGCCACTATTGCTTCGTAAGTCAATTTGTAAATACCTGTTCTATCGACACGTATTTTTACAAAACGACCGCTCTTCAATACAGAGTTTGCTGCATATCTATCAGGCGACAAATTGGTTTCAGTAGATGTAAAAAGAGGCGATTCAAATGCTTTTAAATCAAATGATTGTAGTTTTTTTACCTTGCCATGCTCTAGAATAAAAGGAAAAAGTTCAAGTAAATAAGACGTCTTTTTACGTTCTGTAACCACTCTAAAATCATAACGTAACTCTGTTGGAATAAGCGATAATTCCAATGCAGTAATGCGAGCTTCTTGAGGAGTACACTCTACAAATTGCGTATTTTCAACAGTTACTTTTTGATTAGACGGCAATGTTACAGTGTATGAGGGCAATGTAGAACTTACAGCGTAATTCCCGTCTTCAAGTCGCACCACAGATTTTAATGCACTATCAGTTGACCACGTTTCTACGGGCAACCAACGCAATTGGTAAGTTTGGGCATTAACCAAGAATGCCACCAAAAGCAAACAAAATATAAGTGCGTTTTTTCTCATACAAACATAATAGTGGAAATAGCTGCAAAAATAGTAAAAAAATCAATGCAACAGTGTAAGAAAAGTAATAATCGTCTGTTTTATCTGATTATTTAACGAAGAAATTAAGCATTTTATTGTCCTCAATAAAACCTTCTAAATGATCGCCAATAGCAACAGGACCAACTCCGGCAGGAGTTCCCGTATAAATCAAATCGCCTATTTTGAGTGTAAAAAACTGACTAATATACGCTATTAATCGATGAATAGAGAACAACATATCTTTTGTATTCCCCACCTGTACTAATGTCCCATTTTTGTATAACGTAAATGCGATTTCTTCCGGATTTGAAAGTGTTGAAAGTGGTATAAAATCACTAATGACCGCCGAATTATCAAATGCTTTTGAAACTTCCCAAGGTGCACCTAATGTGCGCTGGCGATGTTGTAAGTCACGCGCGGTAAAATCAATTCCCAGAGCCACCTCGTCATAATAACGTGAAGCAAATTTTTCACTAATATTTTTTCCTAAACGATTGATGCGGACCACTAATTCTACTTCGTATTCTATTTGATTTGAAAATTTAGGAATAAAAAATGGTTTATTTTCGCGCAATAGAGCTGAATCTGGTTTCATAAAGATAACAGGCTCAGTTACCGATTCGTGCTTCATTTCAATAGCATGATCAGCATAATTCCAACCTACACAAATAATCTTCATACTCTTTTACTCTTTTTCTTCTTCCAACAAACCACGTAATCTATTGAACATCACCGCCAAATGCGCATATAAAGACGTGTTTTGAACCACTATATCTTCAGGTACTCGAATACGAAACGGCGTAAAATTCCAGATGGCTTTAATTCCGCCTGCAATCATAATATCGGCCACCTCTTGCGCCTGATCGACAGGAACGGTCAAAATACCAATTTGAACACCTGTTTGCGCTTGAATTTCCATAAAACGATCGAGATGTTGAATTGGAATACGATTGATTTGTGTACCCACCAACTCTACTTTTATATCAAAAGCGGCTATTACTTTTAATCCATACAGAGCTAACCCGCTATCATGCAACAACGACGAACCTAAACTTCCTGCTCCAAATAAAAATGCTTTGTGACAATTACTAAACCCTAAAAATTGCTCTAAAATAGTTATAAGCTCCTCTATTTCGTAGCCTACACGTGTTTTACCCGACACCGTAACAAACGAAAAATCTTTAGCCACTTGCGAAGCATCAACACCAATTTGCTGAGCAATTTGCGTAGATGATAAATGTGTTTCACCTTGCTGACGCGCTAATTTAGCATAAGCTAAATACCACGGTAAACGACGCAAAGTCGGTTCTGGAACTTTTATATATACGCTGGGCATAAATTCAATAATTAGTGAAATAACTCCTACAAAAGTATAAAAAATATTCCGAACGAGAGATTTTTATTTATCTTTGCGAAGTAAACCTAAATAGACACACAATGAATGATTGGAAAAGTCGCTTAAATATAGTCTATTCGACAAATCCCGACTATCAATACGAGTTAGAAAACCACAACGAAGAACAAGATACCTTACCACCAGCTCAGCAGACTTTATATGTGCATCTCGACCGCCGTGCTGGAAACAAATCGGTAACTATTGTAAAAGGTTTTGTTGGTAGTGATGATGATTTAAAAGAACTTGGTAAAATCTTGAAAACCAAATGTGGCGTTGGTGGCACAACCAAAAATGGTGAAATCCTCATACAAGGTGATTTTCGCGATAAAATAGTAAAATTATTAGCAAATTTAGGCTATAAATGTAAACGTTCTGGTGGTTAAACTTTATCTAATTGTTACTTGTGTAGCGCCAAAACCGTATTGTTGGAATGATGCATCTTGGTAGTAACAAGAACGGTATTTTGATTTTAAAAGCTTTTCTATCTCCTTACGCAACACACCTTCGCCTTTCCCGTGAATAAACACAATTTTTTGACCTTTATTCTTCAAGTTTTCACGCATCACAGCATTAAATTTATCAAGCTGAATTTGCAATAAATCCCAGTTAGAAAGTCCAGCAACAGAATCCAGTAATTCATGTGCATGTAAGTCCACTTCGATAATTTCGGGCTTTTCTTGTTTTGATGAAAGTTTCTTTGGTGCCGGAGCCTCTTTGTGCAACAAGGCTTTTTGTATCGATTCAGAAGTAATTTGATCGGCAAAATTCATCACATCACGCTCCAGGAAAGTCAACAAAAAAGCTGGTTCTTCAAAAAAATCGTTCTCACGAAAACTGTGCAGTTTGTAAAATTTCGTAGGATTGATATGCAGCGAGATATCGATAGCTGGTTTAGCATCGAAACGATGTTTTTTGTAAGCTATAGCTTGAAATCTCAACTCCTCAAAATCATTCAAAGCCAATTTGTTAACCGTTTCTAACAGTAATTTTGTTTGAGGTTCAACACTATTTTGGGTACGAACCCCCATATCAAGCACACCGCTCAATAGTTGAAAATTTAAATAATAGTTACTATCATTTATAAGATACAAATCCATATCAGTAGTTTGCAACTGTTTAATATTGCAAGGCACAAATGCCAAATAGATACTCAACAATTCACCTTCGACAGTTTCGTCACGTTCATTAAACTGATAAGGTGGCAAAACTATTTCTGGTTCTTCATCCACTTCTGGTGACACTTGTTGTGAAAAAGTTGGTGTTTGCTTTGGAAAATTATAAGCATCTGTTGGTTCTACCACAACCACTTGACGCACCAAAACGGGTGTTTCAAAACCATCGGGTTCTAACACTAAAATCACATCTTTCGATTGAAATTTTGTAACTACACCGCCACCAACAGCGTCTAAATAACGCACCTGATCACCTATTTTTACCATTGTACTCATGTGTTTGTGAAATATGCAAAGGTACAAAAAAGAATTCGCACTAACACTACATAAAAAATCAATGTGCTGAAAACCAAATTATCAAATTGAAAGAATAGAGAAGTCAATAAAATCAGCTATTTTTGCAGGTGTAAACAAAATATTAATTCATGACACCTAAATATATCCAAATTGCAGATTACGACTACCCTCTTACTGACGATCGAATAGCCAAATATCCACTTGATAAACGCGACCACTCAAAACTCTTATTGTGGAAAAACAACACCGTGTCTGAAGCCCTATTTTACGAGTTACCAGACTATTTAAATGCAGGCGATTTATTGATCTACAACAACACCAAAGTCATTCAAGCACGTTTACATTTTGCAAAAGAGACAGGTGCAGTCATTGAAATCTTTTGTTTGGAACCACACCAACCAGCAGATTATCAACAATCGTTTGAAACTACCAAGAGTTGCACTTGGAAATGTTTAGTTGGCAATTTGAAAAAATGGAAAGATGGTTTCCTAAAACAAACCTTGTGTATTGACGATTGTCTGTTTGAATTAACTGTAGAGCGTCTGTCAGCAGACGAAGGTATGACGCATTTAATTCGTTTCTCATGGGATGATGATACTATTACATTCGCTGATATTTTATCTCATTTTGGTGAATTACCAATTCCACCGTACCTCAATCGTGCCTCCGAAGAACAAGACAAAACAACCTATCAAACGGTGTATTCAAAAATAGATGGCAGTGTAGCTGCGCCAACGGCTGGATTGCATTTTACGAAAGAGGTATTGCGCTATTTAGCACTTAAAGGCGTTCGCGAAGATGAAGTAACTTTACATGTGGGAGCGGGAACATTTCAACCCGTAAAATCGGACGCTATTGGCGAACACACTATGCACAAAGAAACTATTTCGGTAGGGAAAAATACCATTATGGATATTTTAAAAAATCCAAATCGTGTAGTAGCAGTTGGCACCACGTCGGTACGCACGCTGGAAAGTCTTTATTACTTGGGCTGCCGTATAGCCGCCAATCCAGAAGATCCAGAGTTAATGGTGACACAATGGGAACCATACGAAAACAATTACACATTAAGTACAAGCGAAGCGTTACAAACGATTGTCGATTATTTGAACCGTAAACATTTACCTGCTTTAGATGCCGCCACGCAAATTATGATTGTGCCAGGGTTTGAATTCCGTATTGTACAAAAGATTATCACCAATTTTCACCAACCCCAAAGTACCTTACTATTACTCATTGCTGCTTTTGTTGGCTCCGATAATTGGCACAAAATATACGATTACGCCCTCAATAATGATTTTCGTTTTCTAAGTTATGGTGATAGTTCGCTGCTAATAAAGGATTCCACCACATAAATAGGCGTTCTTCAAATAGCAAAAATCTATTTCCTAAACCCCACAAACTATAAAGTTTTTATTATCTTTGTAAGTTGAAAAAACATATTGAAGTTATGTCAAAAGAAACTATCACCACAAAGCAAAAACGCCGTTTTCTAATCTGGTTTTGGTCTATTTTTGGAGTAGGTATCCTATTGGCCGTATTCTTATTTTATCTAATCGCCAAAGGTTGGATTGGTTATATGCCAGCTATTGATGAATTAGAGAACCCCAAAAACAAATACGCTACTGAAATCTATTCGTCCGACATGGAAGTTATCGGAAGATTTTTTATAGCAAAAGAAAACCGTATAAACGTAACTTATAATGAGTTGTCGCCAAATTTAGTAAATGCCCTTATAGCAACAGAAGATATTCGATTTCATAAACATTCAGGTATTGATGGATGGGCTTTAGCACGTGCCGTAGTATTGCGTGGTATTTTTCATCAAAAAAGCGCTGGAGGCGGCAGTACTATCACCCAACAGTTAGCAAAACAACTCTATTCGCCACCAGCACGAAATTTACTTCAACGCGCTTTACAAAAACCTATTGAATGGGTAATTTCTGTTCAGTTGGAACGATTATATACAAAAGAAGAGATCATGACTATGTATCTCAATAAGTTTGATTTCTTAAATAATGCGGTAGGTATTAAAACCGCCTCACAAGTCTATTTTGGAACAACGCCAGATCAATTAACGATTGAACAAGCCGCCACCTTAGTTGGTATGTGTAAAAATCCATGGCTCTACAATCCTGTACGCCGTAACGAAAAAAGTACACAACGACGCAATGTAGTACTAAAACAAATGGAAAAAGCCGATTTTATTACCGATGAAGAGTTGGATTCTATTAAACAAATTCCTTTGACACTGGATTATCATAAAGTAGACCACAAATTAGGATTAGCACCGTATTTCCGTGAATACCTTCGTCGTATGTTGACTGCCACTAAACCAGACAGAAGCGATTACGCAAGTTGGCATTTAGTACCATACGGTCAATATTATATGGATTCATTAGCTTGGGAAACAGATCCTTTGTATGGTTTTATCGAAAAAAATCCAAAATCGGATGGCACCAAATACAACCTCTACACGGACGGTTTGAAAATTTACACCACCATCGATTCACGTATGCAGCGTTATGCCGAAGAAGCAGTAGAAAAGCATTTCAAAGAGTTACAAGCTAGCTTCTTCAAAGAACAAAAAGACCGTAAAAAAGCGCCATTTGCTCGTTACATGAGCGACGAAGATATTGATAAATTCATGCGTCAGGCAATGACTCAAACTGATCGTTATCGTGGCATGAAACGTAATGGAGCTAGCGAAGCCGAAATTACAAAAGCATTCAATACACCAGTAGAAATGTCGGTATTTTCATATCACGGTATCGTCGATACAATTATGTCGCCACTCGACTCCATTCGCTACAACAAACATTTTGCGCGTTGTGGGTTTATGTCGATGGACCCAAGCAGCGGACATGTAAAAGCGTATGTTGGTGGTCCAGATTTTAGCCATTTCCAATACGACATGGTGAATATGGGACGTCGTCAGGTGGGTTCTACTATCAAACCATTTTTATACACATTGGCTATGAACGAAGGACTTTGGCCATGTGATAAAACCATCAACCAATCCATCACATTAAAAGATGGACTTGGCCGTGATTTTACACCTCGTAATGGTTCCAAAGCACGTCGAGGTGAAGAAGTGACTCTCCGCTGGGGATTGGCTAACTCAAACAACTGGATTACGGCTTACTTAATGAGTTTATTTACGCCTGAACAATTGGTGAAATTAATGCGTTCATTTGGCATCAAAGGCGAATTAGTGCCGGTAGTGTCACTCTGTTTAGGTCCTTGTGAGGTAACCGTAGCCGAAATGGTGGACGCTTACACGACATTCCCCAATAAAGGTATTCGCGTCGATCCTATTTATGTGACTCGCATCGAAGATGCTAATGGCAATATCGTGGCAGAATTCACCCCAAAAACCACAGAAGTTATTGACGAAGAAACATCGTACAAAATGTTGAACATGCTTACTGGCGTAATGGACAATGGTACTGGAGTACGTGTTCGTTATCGTTACAATGTAAATGCCCCAGCTGGTGGCAAAACTGGTACCACACAAAATAACTCTGATGGTTGGTTTATTGGCTTCACACCAACACTTGTATCAGGTGTTTGGGTTGGTTGGGAAGACCGCAGCGTACACTTTAGTGGCATGGCCGAAGGACAAGGTGCCAGCATGGCATTACCTATTTGGGCGTATTATATGGACAAAGTTCTAAAAGACCCTGAACTCGGTTATGATCCTAACGAACGATTTGATATTCCAAGCTGGTTCGATTCAAATGCAGGATGCTCTAACGAAAAAGAACCAATCACAACTGATTTTACAGAGTAAAACAGATAAAAAAAGGAGAGATTTAATATACTCTCCTTTTTTATTATTTACACTGAAGTATTAAGTAGTTCACGTGCATTATCCATCGCCACTACCGAAGGATTTTTACCACTCAACATTTCAGCTATTTGTTCAATACGCTCTTCAGAATTCAACTGCACAATATCTGTGATGGTTGTACGCTCCGTATCGTATTTATACACTTTGTAATGCGTCGCTCCTTTAGCCGCAATTTGAGGTAAATGTGTAATGGTTATGACTTGCATCGTTTTAGCTATCAACTGCATGATTTCACCCATACGATGAGCTATTTCACCCGAAACACCCGTGTCGATCTCATCAAAAATAATTGTAGGCAAATTCGTCCGACTCACTATTAATGATTTGATAACCAACATTAAACGTGATAACTCACCGCCAGAAGCTGTTTGAGCTATTGGTTGTGGAGTAGCATTTTTATTCGCCGAAAACAGAAAATTAACCACATCGTATCCTGTTGGTAAAAAATGATTTGCAGTAGCAATATCCACGATAAATTGCGCATTAGGCATACCTAAATAACCCAACTTTTGAGATACTATCTCTTCCATCTCCTGTTTTACTGCAGAACGTTTTTGGGTCAAAACCGCACCTGCTTCTTCTAAGTTTTTTTCTGCTTCTTCTAACCTCTTTTGAAGTTCTAGTAATTCGCTATCAAAGCTATCGATACGTTGTAGTTTTTCACCGAAATCAGCCTGTAGCTGTAATAGCTCAATTACGGTTTTTACGTGATGTTTTTGTTGCAATGAATAGAGCTCATTAAGTCGATTTTCTACAAACTCCTTGCGTTGTGGATCAAATTCTGTATCATTCAACGACACTTGTAATTCCGATGCAATATCCTTTAATTCGATTAAAGCACTCTCTACACGCGCTTCGTAATCAGCCATCGCAGGCACATACGTTTTGATTTTGCATAAAGCCGACGTAATATCTTTTAATTGTAAATTAACACCGCTTGAATCATCTTCTAAATGACCTAATGACAAAGCCAAAGCGGTTTTCACCTCTTCCGAATGATTCATCGCTTCAAACTCCTGCTCAAGTTGCTCTTGTTCATCTTCAAGCAACTGCATGGCTACAAGCTGGTCATATTGAAATTGCGCATAATCACGTTCGGAACGCCATTTTTCAGCAGTTTCAGAAAGCGTTTTATAGTTATGCTGAAGCTGCTTATATGTTTTGTACAATTGCTGATAAGCAACTAATTCTTGTTCTGATTTCGCTACAGAATCGAGTACGTCTAATTGAAACGACGCTTCACCCAACAATAAACTCTCGTGTTGTGAATGAATGTCGATCAAACGACTGGTTACCTCACGCAACTGTTGTAAATTAACCGGTGTATCATTCACAAATGCTCGCGATTTACCACTGTCTAATACCTCACGACGCACAATACATTCGTGCTCATAATCAACCTCTAAAGTTTCAAAAAGCGCCTCCATACCATAGTCACGAACGTTAAAAATAGCTTCAACTACGCATTTGGTTTTGCCTTCTTGAATCACCTTTGTATCAGCACGTTGTCCCAAAACTAAAGCTAAAGCACCCATCATAATGGATTTACCAGCACCTGTTTCACCAGTCACTACCGATAAGCCAGCTCCAAAATCAATGCTCAACTGCTCTATCAGCGCATAATTCGATATTTCAAGATGTTTTAACACAATAACAATGAATGATTTAAGGTTTAATCACTTCATAACGCGATCCCAATGCTGGATTAACATCCATCAAAAGCTCATACACATCGTTACGCTCTTTAGGCAAAGCTTTTGTAGAGGAAAACATATTGATCAACTCGTCATTTTTGGCATCTAAAAATGATGTGATGAGAACAGCGCCGGGATCAAGACGGTTTAAATCACGCAAAACAGGTAAACCTGTCACGATACGAGCGCGAGCATTGTCCACATTGAGCGACATATTATCTAATGCTTGGCGGTGATAGTCGTAAAAAAACTCACGAAATTTACGAAAGCGTTCATCCATAACATTGTTAATCAACGCATAACGATTTTTACTATCTCTAAATGATTTTTTCCAGCCTGTACCTTCTGCATCAGAGCGACTTTGCGATAAATTAACAATTTGTTCGGCTGTTTGAAAAGCAGCTGTTCCACCCAACTTTTGAAATGAATCTAAATCAAAACCAATAATCATGTAAACATAATAAGCTAATATCGCAGTCAAATTATTTTCAAATGTATTGCTATTTATTTCAACAGGTTCAAATTCCACATAATTGAAGTTAACATCTACATCCTTGAAATTAAAAATCGTGGTAGAATATACTGTACCAAATACGGGGCGACGCGCTTGTACCTGTAAAGTGGTTGTAAACAAATTATCCTCATATTTGGTTACAATAAACATAAAATTACATTCTATGCGCTCGCCAGCAGTATAGGTCAAATCGGTCCAACGATGATTATTCATAAAATCGTTTAAGGCTGTTTGAAGCGTTTCAAACACCTGTTTGTTGGTTCCTTGTATTTGTGAACTATTGATAGTAACATTACATTTTAACTCTTGAGCACTCACACTCAAAGCCAACAAAACTCCTATGCCAATTAGTATTTTTCTCATTGATTAATAGTTAGCTAACTCGTTTATAATATCTTTCGCCACCTCTAATTTCGATTTTAACTCGAACTTTTTTTTATTGCCTGAAGCTTTCAAAATGGTAATTTTATTAGTATCGTAACCAAAACACGCTTGTGCATCGTTCAACGAATTCAATACAATAAAATCAAGGTTTTTGCGACGCATTTTATCTAGAGCATGAGCTTCTTCATCGTTCGTTTCGAGGGCAAAACCCACCAAAAATTGCTGTGCTTTTTTTATTTTACCAACTGCCGCTGCAATGTCTTGCGTTGGTTTCAATTCAATTACCAAATTATCTTTCTTGCGTTTTAATTTCTGATTTGACACAACAATCGGTGTAAAATCAGCTACTGCAGCACACAGAATGGCACCGTCGAACATGGGAAAATGCTCCATGACCACATCGTACATTTGCTGCGCCGATTCCACATCTATACGCTTAACGCGAGGATGCTCAATAATTTGTTGAACAGGCCCAGCCACCAAAAGAACTTCAGCTCCAGCCTCAGCACACACTTGCGCCAAAGCAAAACCCATTTTCCCTGTAGAATAATTACCTATAAAGCGCACAGGATCAATACGTTCATAGGTAGGTCCAGCAGTAATCAGTATTTTTTTACCTTGTAACATTATTGCAAGGCGTCTTCCAAAAATGCCACAATATTTTCAGGTTCTTCCATACGCCCTTTTCCTACTGCACCACACGCCAATTCGCCATACGCAGGTTCAATAAATTGCACATCAATAGCTCTTAACTCACGAATATTACGCTGAACTACTGGATGCTCGTACATTTTATCGTTCATTGCCGGTGCAATAAATACAGGTTTATCGAATGCTAAAAATGTAGTTGACAACGCATCATCAGCAATGCCATTAGCAAATTTTCCGATGATGTTTGCCGTAGCAGGTGCCACTAAAAGCAAATCTGCCCAGTCGGCATGCGATATATGTTCAGGATTAAATTGTGAAACTGGTTCAAACACCTCCGAATAGACTTTATTATGCGACAATGTTTGCAATGTCACAGGAGTGACAAACCACAACGCATTTTTTGTGGTAACAACTCGTACTTCGGCACCTTCTGCCATCAATTGACGAATTAATTCCGGACATTTATAAGCAGCAATACCGCCTGAAATTCCTAACAATATTTTTTTTCCTGCTAACATAAAATGAGTTTGTTATAATAAGTTTAAGTTTTCTACTCTACCTTTATTTAAATTATTTAAAATTACGTAATGATTACAATTTACAAAGATAAAAAAAAACTAACAAAGAGACGGTGTTCATCTACTTTTTTAATTTGTCATTCTTTTTTCTTGATATAATCTAAGTTTACAATAAGTTATAAAAAACTAAGAGCTTGTCCTTAAACAAGCTCTTAATATCATTTTATTTTCAGTTCTAATTAGAAGAACAGATAACGTTGATCTTCTATGTTAGCCGCTTTTTTAAGTGCCTCCATTGAATAGTAAGGCACCATATTTTTAGCACGTTCAGTTAACAGATTTCTTTCAGCTTTCACATCGAGTGTAACTGGCGATTCTGTTTTGTTTACAACGGTAAATACGAATACGCCCATATTACCTTTTTGAGGTGCCGACAGCTCGTTTACATTAGCTAAAGGAGCTAAGGCAAATAATACAGGTTCATTACCTATTGATCCCGCATAAGGTGTGTTAAATGTTATATTGGAAACTGAATCAATAGTAGCACTTTCGCTTTGTAGTTGCTCAATAGTTTTACCACTCATCTCTTTTTGCAAAAGCTCAGCTTTTTTATCATTAACACATTCTGCCATCAACATGTTTTTTACATCATTTAAGTCGCGATAACCTTTTTCACGTAAAGTCTCAACTCCTGCTATAACTAACTGATCATCACATTCAAACAAGTCTGACACATCACCCTCTTCTGCTTTAAATGCCCAACGTACAATTTGACGTGAATTTTTAATATCCGCAATTTTGGTTGCATTAATATTCAAATTCATTGCTGGTAAAACCTGTAAACCTGCTTCCGTTGCAGCTGTTTCCATTGCGTCTAAGGTCTGATTAGCCGCAGCAAACTGTTTTGCATCATTAAAAATTTTTGCTTGTGTACGCGAACTTGCTATAACACGACGTTCCAAAATAGCTAATTTTACTTTAGGAGTTACAACACCTCGTTCCGTAACTTGGAAAAGCTGAATACCATTCATGTTTTTCACTTGGAACAAACCATTTACACCGGTTTTGAAAGCTGATTCTGCTACATCTTTATCCACTTCCGTTTCACGAACCCAGCCTATTTCACCACCTTGAGCAGCAGTTTGCTCTACACGTGAATGTTCACGAGCTAACGCAGCAAAATCAGCACCACCACGGATAGCTTTTTCTAAACTGTCAGCCAATAATTGAGTTGCAGCTTGGGTTTCTGCAGCTACAAAAATATGACGTAATTTGACAGAATCTGGAGATGCAATACCCGATTCAACAATACGAGCCATTGTATAAGTATTATTTGCGAACAAAGGACCAACAACATCACCTTTTTTACCTGAGAATGCAAAGTTACGCAAATCTTCTGGCACATCTTCTTTCGCTAAATTAACACCTTTATAAGCTAAATCGCTATTTGAGTTAGTTACATCTGCTACATCGTCCGTTGTAGTAAATTCCACTTTCAAATCGTTAATCCATTTTTCAACCTCCTCAAAATCTTCTTGTGATGGTTGAATAGCGAAGGCAACATATTTTAAATCACAACTAGCTTCTTGCTTAAACTGTTCTTTTTTCTTATTATAAAGCGCTTTCACCTCTTTATCAGAAACAGTGACCAACGAATCAGCTACCGAAAAATAAGGTTTCATAGCATAAACCACGTCTACTGCTACTTTTGAACCATCTAGTGAATTTTGTGCTTCGAGTGAATTAACTACTGTTGCTTTGGTCAACAACATATTATACTTCTCTTCCAAACGACTATATTTTACCGTTTTTTCCCAAAACGTCCAATAGTGTTTGTATGTATTAAGTTGATCATAAGGTATACTAGCACTTTCTTCTGAATCTAACATACTAATAAATTGTGATAAAATTTGTGGATCAAAAGCTCCTGTTTGCGGGTTGTAAAATGCACGACGACCACTAATAAATGGATGAATATTATTACCTAAAATCAAATCATACAACTCTTGTTTAGTCACTTCCATCCCAATTGCTTTAGTTTCAGCGTCAAGTAATTTTTCACGAACAGTGCTTTCCCAAACTGATTGACGAATTTGTTCGGTCATCTCTTCATTCATATTTGATTCACCAAATTCAATTTTATACACTTCTGTCAATTGGTCAATAGCAGCCATATAATCAACCACTTTAACTCGTTTACCATTGATTTCTGCTACATTGGCTTTAGATTCATGAAAATAAGTAGAACCTGAATTCAAAAAGTCACCTACAATAAAGGCCAAAAGTGCCAAACCCACTACTACCATAAGTAAAACACCTTGACTTCTAATTTTTTCTAATGTTGCCATTTTTAATTATTAATAAATAGATATAAATATTGTTGTTAATATATACAAAAAACAGGGTACGAATATACAAAAAAAAATAATACGATTGAACGCCTTTGAAATTTTAATTAATTTTCTAAAAATAAGAAAGTTATCACGACTTAACTATTAATTTCACCAAATCAATACGATTATTATGTGCTTGTAAAATCTTAAAAGTCCAATCAGCTATATGAATTGTTTCGTTTAATTTCGGGAATTGTTCATAATGATGTAAAATCATTCCAGCTACAGTTACATAGTTATCTGAATCGGGCAAATCTAAATCAAACATGGAGTTCACTTGATCTATTTCTAAACGACCAGACAACACATATTCATGCTCACCCACTTGTTTACCGATATACTCTTTAGTGTCGTGTTCGTCTTCAATTTCACCAAAAATTTCCTCCATAATATCTTCGAGCGTAACAATTCCAGCAGTTCCTCCAAATTCGTCAACAACCAACGCCATACTACGTTTTTCCTGCATAAACATACTCATCAACTTATTGGCAGCCATAGTTTCGGGCACAATAGCAATAGGGCGTAAATAATCATGCCAATCTTTGGGTTGTTTAAACAAATCGGACGAGTGGAAATAACCGATAATATTATCGATATTTTCCTTATAAATAGGAATTTTTGAAAATCCTGTTTCTATAAACGTATTACGCAACTCTTCTAACGAAGAATCATAACTCAATGATACAATTTCAGTACGAGGAACAATACAATCACGTAACTTAACAGACGAAAAATCTAACGCATTTTGTAGAATTTTGACCTCATTTTCAACCTCTTCCTGATTATTGGCATGTTCAAACGAATCGTTTACCCAATAATCTAAATCCACTTTACCAAGTTCCTGTTTTTCACCTTTATCTACCACTTTTACCTTAAATAACTGTAAAAACTTAACTGATAAAAATGTCGAAAACCGAGCGATGGGATACAATAGAACATAACACACCCACAACAATGGCGAAAACACAGTTAGCCACAAATTGGGGTTGATACGAAATATAGTTTTGGGAAGAAATTCGCCCGTAAACAGTACAATAATCGTAGCAATTATAGTTTGAAGAATGTTGATAGCAAAATCATTGCCCAGAAATGCTAGTATAGGCGATAATACCTTGGCCATTTCTATACCATAAACAACCAATGCTATATTATTACCTACCAGCATAGTGGCAATAAATTGCTCTGAATTATTATAAAAAATGGTAATGATGAATGAAGTTAAACTTCGACGCTTTTTTTCAAGTTCAAAACGTAGTTTATTCGACGATAGGAAAGCGATTTCCATACCAGAAAAAAAGGCGGAGAAAAGTAATGAAATAAGAATAATCCAGTAACTCATCATAAATCCTCCTCCGAGTCGATAGGTATAATACCTTTGGTATTTCGAATAGTATAACGCGACATACTTTGATTAGATTCAAATCCTTCGCCCATAATTTGTTTATCACGTTGTGTAACCACAATAGCCGAGTCTGAATAGATACGTTCTTCATTTTGACTCCAAAACAGTTGCTGCGTAGCAAATTGATCGCCCTCTAAATTAGTGGCACGCACGCTGTCATTTAGTTCCCACAAACGACGATTTTGGTAATAACGTGCTCGTTTACAATCAATTTTAGCATCTGGTCGGTATTGCTCATCAAAACGATCGAGATGTAAGCCCAAAGGAAAATCCCAATAAGGTTCCTCTGCCTTATCGTACACATACCACACTTTAGCACTAATACGATAACGCGTAATACCTGAATCAGAAACTATAGTAGTTATTTCATCTACCTTCAAACCGGGTCTATCCACTCTGTTTGTTATAACTTCGGTAATAGAAGGCTTATTGTCGCTACAAGCAACAGACAAAAACAACATAACAATCGCTCCGAGAGCGATTGTTACTCGTGATTTAGTATTATGCTTAATAACGCTTTTCAAAATAGGCGTATTCAATTAACGACAAATGGTTGATTCGCCAATCCATCCACCTACGAAGAACGATTTCCCAGCTTCTAAATCTGGTTCAAAAAATATCTCTTCAGTAGTTGGGAAGTAACGACTATAGGTACGAATCAATTCATTTGTTTTATTAATCACATCTTCAGTTGGTTCTACCTGTTGTGCTTTTTTAAATTTATCTACTGCCACCCAATAAACTGATTTGTTTAATGGAGCACTATCATACATTCCACGTGTGTTTGCATAAAGCATTCCAATTAAGATGTATGGCGCAGCTTTATTAGGATCACGGTCTATTGATAAACGAGCATATTCACGTGATTTGATTGAATTATCAAATTTAGCATTGTAAACAATAGCTATTTTATACAGATAATCAGCAGCTTCAACATTGCTTGTTGCCAAAGAAACCGCCTCTTTATAATATTCTATTGCTTGTATGAAATCACCTTTGGTATAAGCCATTTCAGCACATCCATTAGCCGATTCTGCACTTGGTTTAATGTTATGCGCATATTGAGCTGCGTTAAAAAACACATCTGATGTTGTACATCCTAAACGTTTGTAAAAACGAACTGTATTAGTCAAAAAATCATAGTCTTTTTGACGTGTTTGAACTTGTGGAGCATAAATGTCATCCAACTTTCCGCAATCAGCTACACCCGATTGAACAAATAACATATCCAAAGCCGTATCAATATCTCCAAAGAGTGAAGCTGTTTTCAGTTGTTCGTTAGCAGCATTGGTTTCCAATATTTCATTGGCTAATAAATAGTCTTGAATAAATTTTTCTGCATGTTTTGCATCTGCTTTATACAACTCTGACGACACTACAACAAACTGTTGTAAAAAACTTGGCTGTGCATCTAAACCTAACGTTTTAACAGATTCTTCCAACCAAGGATAAGGCGTTTTATAATCGGTTGGGCGATACAATAACGAGTAATATGCTTTCATTCCAAGCAAATATGCTCGAGGTTGTTTTTCGTCATTACCAAAATATTTAATTTGATCATCGTACAAATTCATCAATTTTGTAACCAACTCATCTTTTACAGCATGGTTTTTCTCTTTATCAATTTGCCACACCAAAATACGTGATCCATATGTGTAAATGGCACGAGAAGCTTGAGGGCACTCTGCATAAGCAGCTTTCCAAGGCGCCAAGGCATCGGCATAATTTTTATATTTTGCCGATTCTGCAAATAGACTGATATTAACCAAGCAAGTTTCTGACACCTCTAGATCAGTAGCTTGTGCTTCTTGTGCTTCGGTTGCCACAGGAGGTGTTGAAGCCTCTTTATTCGCCGACCTTTTACTTTTTTGTGCTACACAACTCAGCGTAGCTAAAACACTAAATACTAAGATTAAAAGATTTTTACTATTCATACTCATAACATTATGTTTTTATTGAATGCGTTGTTTAAAAAACCACACCTCATTCAAAGTTAAATTAATTCCTATTTTCAAATAATTCTCACTTAATAAAGCCTTTTGTTGTGCACCTATATTCCCATATTCAAAATTCACATTTACCATGGTTTTTGTGGTACGCAAGGGAAAACCTACCCCACAAGTAACAGCAATGGTACGCGTTCCAATAGTATTGAATGTGGTATATGAATTAGAATAATTTGCACCTAAACGCCAACGCATACGATCAACGTATTTATTGCCATTAGGTTTGTGAATATATTCGCCACCTAATGAAATTTTATAACGATTGGTTAAAGTATCTGTTTTTCCATAATAACGAGCTTTAGAAAACTCCTGAAATGTATAATCTGCACCCACCGTCAAGCGATTATCGTACGTGTAGGTTAAACCTCCTCCATACAGCGAGGGAATATCAAATTTTAAAGAGTCAGAACTTATAGTATCGTTAACAACACCTGTCGTTATTTGTGTAAAATCGCCATTTAACTTCGACAAGTGATCATATACTAAACCAATACAAAAACTGTGCCGACCAAATGTTTCTTGATATTGTAATCCGTAGCGGAAATTTAAATTTTTCACATACAAATCCGATGTTTGCGTTGTAGTATATGTTGTTATACTCGATGAGATGGCACTCATTGTACGCACATGGTTCATGGAACCATACATATAATACATGTTCACACCTAACGACAAACGTTTCCATGCAGTGGCCGCAATGCCTACATAAGCCTGAGAAATTCCGCCTGTTCCGTAAAACGATTGTGCCTGTGTTAATGTGGGTGCAATAGAATCACTAGTATTGTATTTGTAACCTACAAAAGAATAAGGAATTAAGCCGGCACTCATTCCCATCCACTTGGTCAGTGGAAATTGAAATGCTAAATAATCCACATTACTCGTGAACGTATTCACGCTATTTGCTCCCGATGAAAAATTGGAATACAAACCAGACACACCAAATTCAAACAGAAAGCTCGTGCTATCAACACTGCTATTAGATGCTGGATTGGCAGGATTCATACTTATACGACTACGTAAACCATACGCTACTCCACCCATACTTTGAGTTGTAGAAAATCCCAGATCCTCCAAACGCCCATAACCCAACCTCGTATAAGGCGAATTAGTGTTATTTTGCGCATTAACTTGTAGAGTTAACGCCAATACCCATAAAAAAAGTGCAAAATATTTCACACCTTGTACACGTGCTAGTGGAAACAAGCGTTTAATGTATATCATTGTAAATGAGTATTTCGTTCAGACCAATTAGAACCAAATTTGGTTCTGCAAAGGTGCAATTTTTTATCTGTTTTTCAAAGTGTTTTGCACTTCCACCAGTTAAAAAAATAGAAAAATCTTCGTATTTTAACTTTAATTGACTAATTACGCCATCTATTTCATGTAAAATTCCCCAATAAGCTCCTCCCAACAAGGCTTGATTTGTATTTTTACCCAAATACGCAACAGGTTCTTCTACTTCTACGTAAGGTAATTGACCAGTAAAGTGATGCATGGCTTTCAAACGCATGGCAAACCCCGGAGCTATATTCCCACCCTCAAAAACGCCTTCATCCGTTATAAAATCATACGTTATGCAACTTCCCATATCTATAATTAAAGCAGCTTTGTTGGGTTGTAATGACCACGCACCAACCAAAGCAGCAATGCGATCACGCCCCAATGTTTCTGGTGTATCATAATGAAGTGAAATAGGAATTGCAATCCTATTGGTTAACTCCACAAAACGTAAATTATTGTTTTTGAAGAAATCAATTAAACCTTGTTCCGTTGGTACTACAGAACAATATATAATGTTTTCAACGGCATAAGTCGTTATAAATCTTATAAATGCAGACGGCTCAAAAAGATCTATCACCGCTTGATGCACCAAACGGCACCCATCAAAAACAGCAATTTTAGTCGAACTGTTTCCCCTATCAATAACTAAATTCATAACAACTTTATTTTGAGCGTACAAAGGTAATCAATAATGTAAAATTATACAAAAACACAACGCTTTATAGTGTAAAAAAAAATAACTATAAAATAAAAACAGATGGTTCTATGCTACATATTTCGTATTTCGAACTTTTTTCGTTACTTTTGCAGTTACATTTTTATTCTTTACGTCATCAATCAAAGCGCTTATAAATGGCGCTATTTTTCAATAACATTTTACTATGGGAAGAGCATTTGAATTTAGAAAAGCAAGAAAATTTAAACGTTGGGGCAACATGGCTCGCGTGTTTACTAAGTTGGGTAAAGAAATCACTATTGCCGTAAAAGCGGGAGGACCTGATGCTGAAAACAATCCTCGTTTAAGAGCTTTAATTGCTACGGCAAAAAAAGAAAACATGCCAAAAGAAAATGTGGAGCGCGCCATTAAAAAAGCCTCTTCAAAAGATTTTACCGATTACAAAGAGATGAACTACGAAGGTTATGGACCTCACGGTATTGCTATTTTTGTAGAGACAGCTACCGACAACACTACACGTACCGTTGCCAATGTACGCAGTTATTTTAATAAAAACGGTGGTTCACTGGGCACCAGCGGCAGTTTAGAGTTTTTGTTCGATCACAAATGTGTATTCCATATTGCACCCAAAGAAGATGTTTCTATCGATGATTTAGAGCTAGAATTGATTGATTTTGGTGTAGATGAATTGGTCGAAGATGAAGGCGAAATTATTTTATATGGAGAATTTGCACAAAACGCAGCCATTCAAAAATATTTAGAAGAAAATGGTTTTGAAATTACCAGTAGTGAGTTTGTTCGTATTCCTAATGATCAAAAAACACTTAACGAAGAAGAGCGCGCAGCTGTGAATAAATTAATTGAAAAACTGGAAGAAGACGAAGATGTTCAAAACGTTTTTCATAATATGGCAGAACCCGATGAAGAAGACGAAGAGTAACAAGTAGTTGTCACTGCAATAACACCAAGAGAAACGTTTGCAATGTTTCTCTTTTTTTATCTATTCTACACAATAAAAGAAAGCTGTTCAAAATGAACAGCTTTCTTTTATATCATGGACATAAATCCAAGTTATGCTTCTAATTTTTCAACAGAAACGAATGATTTATTATCACGTTTTTTACGGAATACTACGATACCATCGACCAATGCAAATAACGTATGGTCTTTGCCGATACCAACGTTTTCACCTGGATTATGAACAGTACCACGCTGACGAACAATTATATTACCAGCTTTGGCAAATTGTCCACCATATATTTTTACGCCAAGTCGTTTACTTTCCGACTCACGGCCGTTCTTCGAACTACCTACTCCTTTCTTATGTGCCATTTTCTTCTAAATTTTAACAAGTTAAGCTACAATTTCATTAATCATAAGTTCCGTAAAGTCTTGACGATGACCGTTTAATTTACGATAACCTTTACGACGTTTTTTGTGAAACACAAGTACTTTTTCTCCACGAACGTGAGAAACGACTTCTGCTACCACTTTCGCACCTTTCACAGTAGGCGTACCTACAGTTACTTTACCATTGTTATCAACTAACAATACATTTTCAAATTCTACTTTTGAGCCACGTTCGGCTTCATTCATGCGGTGTACAAACACTTTTTTACCCGCTTCAACCTTGAATTGTTGTCCAAGGATTTCTACAATTGCATACATGCTGTAAAAATTAATATAATTAGACCGGGAGGTGAGATTCCAAAATCAACTTGGAAGAGCTACTTTTGAACCCCTTTACGAATCGGACTGCAAAAGTACACCTTTTATTTTAGTTATACAAATATTTTACAAAAAAAATTGCAACTAAAAAACACGCTGAGTGAAATCTATAACGAATTGACAACGGTTACCAAATGACAAGCAATCACTCCTGCCGTTTCTGTACGTAGGCGACTATTTCCTAAAGTTACTGGCTGGAAGTTGTGCTGAAGAGCCAATTGTACTTCTTCTAAACTAAAATCACCTTCGGGCCCAACTAATACAACTACATCCGCATGAGGAGGACAGGCATGCAATAGATGTATTTTTTCTGCACTGTAGCAATGTGCAATAAAACGATGTGGTTCGATGACAGATTCTATGAAGTCGTCATAACGCATCATAGGATTAAGTTTAGGAACAAAAGCCTTGAGCGATTGTTTAGATGCCGAAATCAAAATTTTTTCGATACGCTCGGATTTTATCGATTTGCGTTCAGAGTAACGGCATAGCAAAGGCGTTATGGTATCCACACCAATTTCTGTCGCCTTTTCAATAAACCATTCAAACCTATCACTATTTTTAGTAGGTGCTACCGCTAAATGAATACGGAATGGACGTTTCTCAAAAGCGTTTTGTACAGACAAAATCCGCACTTCGGTATGTTTTGCATGCGGCGCTACAATTTCGACTTCATATAAACCTCCGATACCATCAATTACATGTACCACATCGCCAGCTTTGAGCCGTAATACTTTTGTACAATGTAATGATTCCTCTTCGTTAAGAAAAGGATTTTGCACAATATCTGGAGCATAAAACAGAGTCATCGCCTAACTACTCATCTTATTTTGCGTGATCGCCGCAAGGTTTATCACACGGTTCATCACAATGCACAGCAACTTCTTCAGCACAAGGTTCTACCGTTTTTCCTGCGCAACCACCTTTATCACTACCACAACAACGATCTTCAGGACGTTTTAGCTCTTTTAAAACTGCCAACACATCATCATCTTTCATCAAAATAAGTTCATCGTGAGTTACTCTGTAATGATTTGCAGAATTTAAAACTTCAAACATTTTAGTTTCTAAAGCGTTGGCTGCAGAATCGCAAGCCATACGTGTTACACCCGGCATACCAAACTGAATAAGAGTATCAGTTAGTTGATAATGAACCAAATAACGATTACAACCAGTATAACCAAACACTTGTGATTCTATAGTGTCAAACAACATGGTTGGTGGGTTTGAATGATTGCAACAAATATGTTCCTTTTGAAACGACACAACCACAAGTTTTTTTTGTAAAAAATCGAATGAATCACACTGTTTTTCGCAGCAACTCGTCATAAAAACTGCGATAACCACAAACAGGATAAAGATTATATTCTTTTTCATTGTTATTTGTTTTAAATTTAAACGTTAAGTGAATTAAAACAACCCGTATCACACGAGATGCCACGTCAAAAACTGCGCAAATATACACTATTTTTTGACATCGGTGAGAAAACTTTGGAAATTTATAGTACTTTTGCAGAACGATTTCAAATTATTTATGTAAACATTAACAACTATGAAAAAAATATTTACCCTTACACTTTTAACACTATTTTTAGTTGGATGCAATGATTCACAACGCCAGTATGAAGCTATTGTAAAAACGTTGGATTTAAACAATTCCATTGAGTTAGAGAATATTAAAAAAGCACACCTCATGATTTCAGAGGCGCATGAGTTTACACCAGAACAAGCCGTTGATTTACAAGAACGTTTTACAAGTTACATTGGTGCATGCGCACAACAAGAGGCCCAAAAAGTTGAAGAAAAATACAACACTATTTTAAGTGGCGACGATTCTGAAATTATTGAACAACAAATCAATGCGCTAAATAAATCGGTTGAGCCGCTTCGTGAATATGGTATCATCATTTATAGTGCCGAAGGTTATATTGAATCGGAAATTATGCCCATGTATATTGCTGAACTCTTTTGGAAATATTTATCGGAAGCAGAACGTAATTTGGCGAAATTAGCTGAATTGGAAGTTGAATACCCTTCACTACAAGACGCTTCTATTACTATTTCATATCAAGAATTGAGTGATCGTCTTCAAATATGTGACGATATGGTTCAGAAGTTTCCCAAAGATGATTTGCATCCACAAATAGTAGCTTGTCAAAAATTTTATTTATCACTTTTATTAGCAGGTGCTGATAATTCGGTACCTTTTGATTGGGAAACTAAAAAACTCAACACAGAACTTCGACAAACTATTATCAATTACATTGCTGAACATCCAGAGTCAGAAAGCACAAAAACACTCAAAGAGTTCATAGCAATCATGAAACGTAATAATTACCAATCATCTACTGAATCGGATGCCTTTTTACGTAAAATTTCAACAGAAGATTAAAAAAACTATACACTTATGTACACTTGGTTCACTTGTAAAGTAACATTCGACCGTCAGGGCGAAGATGGATTAATAAAAAAAGTAACAGAACCTTTTTTAGTGGATGCACTTTCGTTTACTGAAGCAGAAGCACGCATTGCTAAAGAGGTAAATCCGTTTGTAACAGGCGAAATGCTTATTGCAGACATCAAACGAACAAAGATTGCTGAAATCTTCTATAACGCAGACGGCGATAAATGGTATCGTTTTAAAATCAATTACGTGTCTATTGACGAAAATAAAGGAGTAGAAAAACGTATTGCACAGACTATAATGGTACAGGCTTTTGACTTCAAAAATGCAGTTGATACGCTAATTGATCGCATGAAAGGTGCACTAGGCGACTATGAAATTGCTTCAATTACAGAAACCAATATACTTGATGTTTATCCGTACGAACCACCAATGCCCGCCACTCCAGTAGAGGGTTAATTTAATACCATGTCGGTTGTTCAAAATATAACAAATATTCGCAAACAGCTACCTAAGCACGTTCAATT